>CANQMZ010000215.1 GCA_947625105.1 uncultured Parasutterella sp. | reverse complement strand
AGCGCATTGCGTGCGATCCGGTGAAAAAGCCTCGATGTACTCCGTACCTATTAGACAGATATTTTTAAACGGTTTTTGATTGATTGCGGGAGAGAAAAAACCTCTGCTGACAGAGGCTTTTTCTACTTTTAGGGGACCTTAAAAGTGTAGAAATGGCATTGAGCGCAGTAATTAACACTGGCTTTATGCCCTTGGTGACACTCGGTACAAGGTAGGTTGCCGTCGTGTTGGCTGTGGGGATTCATTTCTTCAGGATCAGCTGGCTGTGTTTTCTTTGCGACAGCGTCATAAAAACCGTGACATTTAACACAAGTTTGATGCTTATCTGCGTCAAGTGGTAGAGCAGCCGATGGGGCATTTTGACCGTGGCAGGCAGCGCATTGTTGTCCTCTAGCCACGTGTCGATCCGCTAAAAATTTATCTCCTTGAGCCTGCTGTCCAAATGCTGTGAAAGAGGCGCAAACCAACAGGAAAGCAAGAATCGTTTGCTTCATAAGTTCTCCTAGACCGGCAGCATAACCTGCCGGTCATTAAGGGAAGTTTTAGCTTCTATTTGGTTGTTTGGCGACTTCCTTGCCTGCAACTTGACCGAAGACAAGGCATTCGGTTAGATTGCCGCCGCCCTGATAAACGAACTTCAAAGCAGAGGCAATTTCACCAACAGCGTAAAGGCCAGGAATTGGTTTCAAGTTCCAATCAAGGACTTCACGTTTAGCGTTGGCGGCCAAGCCACCCTTGGTGTTTGGACCACCGGCGACTACCAACACTGCATAGAATGGACCGTCAGAAACAGGTTGCAACGTGCTCTTGAGTCTGCCGAATTCCTCGTCCTTACCTGCTGCGCAGGATTCGTTGTACTTGCGTACGGTTTCAGCGAGAACTTTCGGATCCATCTTGCCGCTATTTTCCTTCTTGGCTTTGATCTTTTCGCCGAGTTCTTCAATAGTGTCAGCCTTAATGATCCAACCCTTCTTAATGGCATCGCTGTTATCCGGGGCACCGTAATCAACAAAACCATAACCCGGAGTTGAAATGCCAAGGCCAACTAGGGGTTTGGACTTACGCAAAGTTTCGTCAAACACGAACCAAGACGGAGTATTCGGATAGTCGAGCTTATCAATATCAAACTTGACAGCTTCTTTATAGAAGAAATAACGGCTCGGATCTTTTGTGATCTTGTGTTCAGCAGCATAACGTTTGCCGTAGTTGTTAACGACGATGGCGTGGCCGGAACCAATGGCAGGAGTGATCATGCCCAACTTCATATCATTATGCTTGACTGTTGGGCAAGGCATAATGACGCGAGAAGCAGCTTTACCAGTCTTCATCAGGCCTGCGCCGACCTTCTGTCCCATAATGATGCCGTCGCCTTCGTTGAAAGTCGTGCCATAGAATGCCCATCCATCAACGCCCGGGCCTTCCAAGAAGGCCTGACGCATTGGTTTGTTGTATTCGTATCCACCAGAGCAGAGGACAACTCCCTTACGGGCTTTGTAAGCGACTTTTTTGCCATTTTGTTCAGCAATAACGCCGATAACTTCGCCTTTGTCGTTAGTTACAAGTTCTTTTCCGCGAGTCTCGTAGTCAACTTTGATCTTGTCGGCGCGTTTTTTGATGCCGTTATCCAAGCAAAGCCAGAAAGCTTCGCCGGAAGAGGCGTTTTCTTTCGGACCGTTGTATGTGCGGGTGTTGAAGTCGGCCGGAATACGGTCGGGGTAGGATGAACGATAGACTTGATAGCCGCAATCCTTTGCGCCCGGGAAGTTCGGGAATGCAGCTCCCTTGAAACCAGGAGTGGTAATGCCTTGGAATTTGGGATCCTGTGACTTCATCCACTCCAGCAGGCCTGGTGTGTAATCTGCCCAAGCTTGAGCCAGCCCATCGGATACTTCGGGTTGTTCGCCTTCAAGTTTGCCGGGAATGTTTTCGCCAGAGAACATTGCTTTTGCGTATTCCTTAAGGGCAGCCTTGTTTCCTGTCTTTTCCGGGCAGTGGAAAATACCGCCGGACATGCGGGTATTGGAGCGCAAAGTTGCCGCGGGTTGACGCTCGATGACGATAACATCACAACCCTGGTCGGCAGCGGTAATGGCCGTTGCAGCGCCGGCGCCGCCAAGACCGACGACGATGACATCAGCTTCTTTATCAAACTTAGGTGCCGAGGCGGCTGACGATGGCATAGCGATTGCG
Source organism: uncultured Parasutterella sp. (assembly GCA_947625105.1). Classification (GTDB taxonomy): domain Bacteria; phylum Pseudomonadota; class Gammaproteobacteria; order Burkholderiales; family Burkholderiaceae_F; genus Parasutterella. The sequence goes on along the minus strand of CANQMZ010000215.1, from coordinate 322 downwards.
CCAAGAGAAGCGGCTACACCGACACCAGTTGTTTTAAGGAATGAACGACGAGAAAGATCCTTCATTATTTTCTCCTTGAGTTGACTAAGTAAGATCTGTTTTAAAGCTGTTAGCTAACTAACAACTCGCACGGAATCATAGGCTTGTTTTTCTAAAAGGATAAGAATAAGGAGAAAATTGGAAGGGTAATTACTAACTCTATGACGTCAAAAGACGACCATGACACCATGATAAAAGGGAGAGGGTGGTGGGGGCACAGGGATTCGAACTCTGGACCTACGGATTAAGAGTCCGCTGCTCTACCAGCTGAGCTATACCCCCA
>CANQMZ010000214.1 GCA_947625105.1 uncultured Parasutterella sp. | reverse complement strand
TACCCTCCATCCCGGATATCTCTGCTCAAAGAGGGTATCGGCGGCATTTAATTCTTTCCTTTGGTTTACACTGCTTGTCATGGCATCGCTTTCCTTTTTGTTGAGCGGAAAACTTCATTTTGGATTGTCGATGTCTCTTTTTTCCTTAAATTCTTTCCTCTTCTTACTCTTCCTTACAATTCTTTCTTTTCTAACATTTCCCCACAAACCGTGAAGAGCCTTTTATTTTCTCGCAGACCTTTACTGTCGGGGCTTCTCCGATTTTTTTGTCATTTAACTGTAAAATTCAGGAAATATCGTTCCCAATTGGAACAGATACTCATCAACGCAATACTACACAGGGTGATTCTGATATCAAGATTGCCCTAGGGAAAGCAAGCGGAAATGGGTTAATCGACCAGTTGACATGCGACGAACTGTCGTTTTTTCTCAGAGAAAACCAACGCCAGTCGAAGCAGTCTTTTTCCTCTGAGCTCTCTGCCATATTGATTTTTCTTTATTTGGTCAACGGCTTTTTTTAATAGCTTTTCGCAGTTTTCTTTGGGCGACTGATCCTTGTCCTTGCAAAACTTCAATTCCATCACTACGGCACTGTCCTCGTAGGTGGCTACGATGTCCGATCGGCCTTCTGCGTTAGTCTTCTCAGCCACCACATCGATGTCTTTGCCGAGCAAGAACATGATGAGATGGCTTCTCACCGAATCTTCGTTGGTTATTACGTTGCGGTTGCCGTGAGGGATATTCAGGAACACCACGTTTAAAGCATCGTAGAGCTTTTGCGCATTAGGTTCGACAATGGCTCGCACGACATCATCGAGTTTGTCAAGATCAACTTTTTTATGCCTGAAGAGGACATCCGTATAGAGTTTAGCCATGGCGTCTCTGACTTCGCCATTCGGATACCTCAGGAAGAACTTGTTTCCGAGAGGATAATCAATAGTGAAATAGCCGGCCTGAGTGAGCAGGGCTAAGGGATTAATGGCATCAATCGTTGAGGAATCAGTGAGCTCAACTTTGGCAAGACTCTGTTCCTTGTCAAACTCCTCAGGATTTTTTAGGGCGTGGCTGGTGAAGTATTCCGTGAGGACGGAAGGGGCTCCGCCACTGTCAACCCAATAGTTTTTAAAACCGCTCGCCGGTCTCTTCAGGAACTTTAAAACGGACCACGGTGCATACAGGCGGTATTTGGCATTCTCATCAAAACAAAAGCCGTCGTATTGCTCCTGCATACGGTCCAGTAAGGAGCGTCGGCTCATCTTTAAGGTTTTTGCCGCATGTACTAAAAACGGCTCGAAGTATTTTTCTAGTTCTTCTTGGGTATAGCCTAACAGGGATCCATAGTTAGTCTCGAGAGTGATGTCATCGAGAGTGTTCATTGCCGAGAAAATACTTGCTTTCTGAAAGCGGGCAATGCCGGTGATGAATATGAAGCGGAAAGCAGGTGCATTTTCTTTAATGTTGGAATAAAACCTTGAGAGGTAGTTCCTGACTTTCTCAAACATATCAGGATTATTAAGCTGAGCAGTGAGCGGAGCATCGTATTCATCAACAAGCAAGACGACTTGTTTACCTTGGTCTATAAGAGACTTTAGCCACTCGTCCATCTGTCCTATTAGAGAGAGCTTTTTTTCTGACTCATTTTTTCCATTGAAACCCGCTCGGCAAAGAGCGGTATAAAGTTTTTCCTCGAAAACGAACGCGACTTCTTCTAGAGTTTTTCCAGAAATGCCTGAGCAATCTAAACGTACTACCTGATAAGTTTTTTCTTTCCAAAGAAGTTCTATCTCTAAACCCTTAAAATCTTTTAGTCCTGTGGAGAAGAGAGATTCAAAAGTGGAAACCAAAAGGGATTTGCCGAATCTTCTAGGCCGGGAAAGAAAGACTGGATCTTCTGACTGAGCAAGCTCATAGATCATGCGGGTTTTGTCGACATAAATTCTGCCTTGTGATCGAAGCCTGTGGAAACCTGTCTGACCAGTAGGTAGTAAAGTAATGTCAACGCTCATTTGAATAATTCCTTCTTCCTTGTTAACACCAATTTTATCTTAATGGTAAATAAAAGTTTCTCTCTTCTACTCCTACTGTGAGGAGAAGATAAAGTGCCTTCATTCAACAAAATAGGATTCAATAGGGCTTGAGTGACCAGTGAAGCAACCCTATGTTATTGGAGGGATCATGGTTCACTTGTGCTTTTTTTTCTAGATGGAACAGCCCTTGGCCAAAAAGGTCCTTGTATTTCTCTTAGTTCCTAACAGGCGACAATGAGTCAATCAACCAGTTGATATGCGACAAACTGTCGCTTTTTCTCAGAGAAAACCAACGCCAGCCGAAGCAGTTTTTTCCTCTGAGCTCTCTGCCATATTGATTTTTCTTTATTTGGTCAACGGCTTTTTTCAATAGCTTTTCGCAGTTTTCCTTGGGCGCCTGATCCTTGTCCTTACAAAACTTCAATTCCATCACCACGGCACTGTCCTCGTAGGTGGCTACGATGTCCGATTAAAATTGAGAGAGTAAATCCCTTGCTTTGTCAAAATCATCCGA
>CANQMZ010000213.1 GCA_947625105.1 uncultured Parasutterella sp. | reverse complement strand
TTGCTAGGAATTTGAATTTTTAGCAGGTTCTTAACTTCAATTGGAGTGATACTCAAATGAAAAAATCTTTAATCGCCATGGGGGTTTTAGGTGCTTTCTCCACATTGGCTTTTGCTTCTAACGTTACACTTTATGGTGTTATCGAAGAGGGTGTTGTAGTCAGTAAAGCTAAGGATGCTGACACTACAGTCATAATGAAATCAGGTTTCGACCAAGGATCTCGCTGGGGCATCAAAGGTGTTGAAGAACTCGGTAACGGATATAACGTTGGTTTCATCCTTGAACAAGGTTTTGATCCTGACACCGGTAATGCTGCTGACAGCTCAAAAGCATTCAGCCGTGAGGCTTTCCTGTATGTGAATGGCGGTTTTGGTAAATTTGGTTTCGGTCGCACTGGCGCCTTGACATATGCACAAAGCAATGTAATCCTGACTGGTTGGGCTTTTGGTACAGGTTTCCAAATCAGCGCTTGGCAGAATCAGTTAACGGCCAACTGGGGCAGAATGAGCAATGTTGTTGCTTATAACACCCCCGTTTTCGGCGGCTTTAGTGTTCACGCCATGTATTCCAACGGAACGAGCGAAGATACAAACAAGTGGTCAGAAAATAATCATTACTATGGTTTAGGCGTTTTGTATAACGCAAACAACATTAAATCTAGTTTGGTCTTTGAAGCCGGCGACAACAAAGGTACAGCTACTAAAGCTCAAACTTTGGGCGATATATTAGAAGGTGTTGGTATTGACGAGGATTCCGATGCTGGTGCCGTTTTTAAATCCGATTGGGATAAAGAGGCCATTGCCGCTGAAGGCAAAAAGAAAACCTTGTATGCAATTACCTATGGTTTGGAATACAACATGGGCATGGTTACCCCAATGTTCATCTACCAATTTAACCATCAAAGCGATGGCAGACAGGCTAACATCTTCGGCTTGAGTGCCAAGATCAGCGTTGGTGGTGGAGACGCTTTAGTCGGCGCCAGATACGGCTTCGGTAAGAATGATGCCGCCAAAAAAGTTAACAACTGGAATATTGGCGCTGCTTACATTTATCCACTAAGCAAGCGTACCGCTATCAAAGCCTATGCAGGTTACACTGATAGCGGCAAGAATTGGAAAGACACGAGTGATATCTACCTCAACGGCTATCAAGTCTACCTTGGAATGCGTCACTCTTTCTAATCTGATTTTCAGTTAGTCAACAGCCACCTTCGGGTGGCTTTTCTATGTAGTCAAAGACTTGTCAATTTTTACTATTAAAGTAAAATTACTCCCGTGGGTCTTGTTTTTGATTCGGTGAAATCAGTATGTACAAAGAAAAGACGGCCGCCCAAGTTGCTGCTTATTTCCTGTGGAAGTCAAAAAAACCTATCAAATACATAAAGCTAATGAAGCTTATGTATTTTGCGGAAAGAGAGTTCCTCTTGTCGTACGGGATGAGGTTAACAGGGGATGAGCTTTTCTCGATGCGATTTGGTCCTGTGCTTTCTAATTCGTTGGATAACTTTCAAACCTTAGACCTGAATCCTTATTGGGATCAATGGCTATCTAGTGAAAGTGACTGTAGGATTTCGTTAAAAAAGAGAAACTGCAATCAGGATTCTTTTGACCATCTAAGCGATGCTGCAATTAAAGTCTTGGACCGGGTCTATGACAAATATGGAAACTATGAAGCTTTTACCCTAGCCGAATTAACTCATACAAAGGAACATTGTCCAGAGTGGCAAGATCCCGGTTATTCCCGGCTACCTCTCAAAATCAAAGATATTTTGATGAACCACGGACAAACCGAGAGAGAAGCCGAGATTACTCTAGAGTGTCTTAGAGAGCAAGATGACTATGACAGACTGATTTCCGACTTAGTATGACATTTAAAGCGATTAAGGGTGGGACGGTCTATGGCATGGCAGGTCACTCGGAGCACCTAATTATTCTTTGTAGTGATCCCGTTTTCTATGGAGAAATAGGAACGGAAGCGATTTTAAGCGTAAATGTATCTTCTTGGCGTGAAGGTTCCAAGTTGAATGATCCTACCTGCATTCTCGATGTTGGAGATCACCCATTTATCAGACACAAAAGTTTTTGTGTATACAGCAAGGCGGTCCCCCTTAATGTTTTAAGACTAGAAGCACGCGTAATAGACGGGACAATAAAAGATCTAGGAATCATTAAGCCCGAGATATTAGAGCGTGTTATAAAAGGTCTTCATAAAAGTCCGGTTTTATCTGGAGAAGCTCGAGTTTTCCTTAAGTTTGTTAACCAGAATAAAAATTAAATTTTCACGAAGTAGCCTTGAGATCAAGTAGAGCAGAAAAAGGTTACGTAACTGCTGTCAAGAACCTATCTCAAGAATGAAGGCAACGGTGGTAGTTTTCTTAGTTTCCTAGATGAACCACCATGGGTTGTTTTTGCTGTATTGGAAATGACTTTTGAGAGTTCTCTGATTGATTGCTAGGAATTTGAACATTTCCTCGCAAGCACACTAATCAAATTGGAGTACTTCTCAAATGAAAAAAACATTAATCGCACTTGCAACTTTGGG
>CANQMZ010000212.1 GCA_947625105.1 uncultured Parasutterella sp. | reverse complement strand
GCCGCCATCAGGGGCCGATGGGCGGCTTGCCGGTTCAAACAGATGGGTTTTTTGAGATGGTCGCTTGAAAAACTTCCCGATGATCTTCTTGCTGCCTAAGGGATTTTACTTGTTGCTTTGCTATTTCTTGAAGAACCGGTATTGTCTAATGGCGGAAGGAGTGAGATTCGAACTCACGGATGAGGGTTACTCATCGCCGGTTTTCAAGACCGGTGCATTAAACCGCTCTGCCATCCTTCCGCAAACTGACAGCGGGTGAATTATACGCAATTAAAGTTTTCGTGCAAGGTTCCTCTAATAAAATCCAGGAACTAATGCTTAGAGCTCTTTCTTTATCTCAGCTAGACGGTGATGAACCTTATCAAAAGTCTTAATTACCGACTCGCTCGGTTTCTGGGTATCAAGTTTGCTCACTATGACAATAGAGATCCAGGAAAGAATAAATCCGGGAATAATCTCGTAGAGACCAAACCAACCGCCCTGATGCCATACCAATACGGTGATAGCTCCTACCAAAATACCAGCTAGGGCACCGTTTCGTGTGCAACCTTTCCACAGCAGCGACAGGATAATTATGGGGCCGAAAGCTGCTCCAAATCCACCCCATGCGTAGCTTACAAGGGAAAGAACCAGATTGTTTGGATCCATGGCAATGAAAATGGCTACACAGCTCACGGCAATCACTGTGAGTCGGCCAAGCCACACCAATTCTCGTTGCGAGGCTTTAGGTCTGATCAAGGCTCGATAAAAGTCCTCGGTTAGAACAGAGGAGCAGACTAACAGTTGACAGGATAGAGTACTCATCACAGCAGCAAGGATAGCCGACAGGAGAACGCCGCCGATCCAAGGATTGAAGAGGGTGGTGGATAAAACCATGAAGACTCTTTCGTGATTCTCCATAACGGCCTTGCCAAGATCGGGGTGGGCAGAAAAGTATGCCGATCCAAAGAAACCGGCAGCTACAGCGCCTGAGAGCGAGAAAATCAACCATATCATGCTGATTTTGCACGCTTGAGGCATTAATTTGGCATCTTTTGCCGCCATAAATCGAACAAGGATGTGGGGTTGACCAAAGTATCCCAATCCCCAAGCAAGTAGAGAGATCACTCCAATAAAGGTTTGCCCTTGAAGCATATTCAGGTGGGTGGCATCAATCGAGCGAACTTGATCTATAGTGGCCGAAAAGCCTCCCAAATCCATCATGACGGCTAACGGGGCAACAATTAGAGCGATGCACATCATGCTTGCCTGAATCGTATCGGTCCAGCTGACCGCTAAAAAGCCGCCAAGGAATACGTAAGCCAACGTGGCGATGGTGCCTAATACCAAAGCAGTGGAGTAGTCCATGCTGAAGACCATCTCAAAGAGGCGAGCACTGGCAACCATTCCGGAGGCTGAATAAATTGCGAAGAAAAGCAAAATCACCACAGCCGAAATAATTCTTAGCATTTTGCTTTTATCTTCAAAGCGATGAGAAAAATAATCTGGCAACGTCAAAGCATTATGAGCTTCTTCTGTGTAGACACGCAAGGGAGCAGAAACAATCAACCAGTTGGCTAACGTACCCAATGTCAAGCCAATTGCAATCCAAGATTCACAAATGCCAGAAAGAAATACCGCACCAGGCAATCCCATGAGCAACCATCCACTCATATCGGAGGCACCAACCGACAAGGCGGTTACTAGGCTTCCAAGCCGTCTTCCTCCAAGAATGTAGTCGTTGAAGTTTCTTGTGAATCTCCAGGCGATCAGACCCACCGAAATCATGACAAGAAGGTAGGCAACGAAAGTAATAGCTGTGGGATTGAAAGTCATTTTTTTAGTCCAAAATTAGTACACCGAATAATAAACAACGAAAATCCACTGAAACACAAATGGAATAACCTTTTGATGTCATTAGGTGTTTTCTCCATCCGGAGACGAAACACCCAATTGGTGATTGTTGAAAAACTGTCCCTGTTTCGTATACCATAGCTAAAAACAAAGAACAAAGAAAGTTATGACCGAAAGCCAAAACTCAAATCAGATACCTCTTATTGCAGACGATGAGGAGCTTTTTAAAGCCGTTCATGCACTTTTTGAGTCAATGAAGCAAGCAATGCTGAGAGAACCTAACCCCTCGTGGGAAGTGAGGTTATCGAGGCTTCAGAGATTGGAAGCAATGATTATTTCCAATCGGAAAAAGATTCAGGATGCCATCAACACCGATTTTGGGGCTAGGTCGGCTTTTTTGACGGATATGATTGATATCTTTCCGACTCTTACGGAAATTCGGCAGATGAAAGCCAACGCGGGTTCGTGGATGAAGCCGCAAAATATGCTGGCCGATCCCGCCTTTTTACCTGCGCGTCTGAAGATTATCCCGCAACCTAAAGGCGTGGTGGGAGTTATTTCCCCTTGGAACTATCCTTTGTTGTTATCAATGGGTCCGGCTTGTCAGGCAATTGCCGCCGGCAATAGGGTAATGGTAAAAATCACCAAGGCAACGCCGGTTTTTGCCGATCTGATGAAAACCTTGGTTTCTGAGAATTTTGAGGCCGATGAACTTAGCGTCATCACAGGCGAT
>CANQMZ010000211.1 GCA_947625105.1 uncultured Parasutterella sp. | reverse complement strand
CCTAAGGGATTTTACTTGTTGTTTTCCCGCTATTTCTTGAAGAGCCAAAGATTATTCGTCAAAGAACTCGTTCAGAAAGTGATTGATTCAAAATCCAAAGAAAGGCCTATCGATAAAATCATGAGGTTCTCTTAAACTCCACTTACTCTCGCCATGAATTATCCAGATGCCTAAAAACTCGGTTTCGTTCTGATGAGGATATGCTATCGGCTCCCTTAATGGCTCTGCTGTATACGAACAAAGTAGCAGACGATAACAAAAACGTGAAAATCCTGAAATGAATCATGCAAAAAAGCTCTCCGACGCCGACCAATACCGATCCTGCAGGCATGGAAGAAGATATGGTCGTGTTGAGCAATACAAGTGTGCCGAATTCGAGTTGTTTGCCGTTATGCAAACAGTGGAATTGACGCTCTGTTCCGTCATGCCGCAGCAGGTTTCTAGTTCATTAGCTACGACACTACCAAGAAATCTGCCCTAAATCTGCGAAACATCAGTAGCTGTCGCTGTTCCTGCAAATTTTATTTCTAAAAAACTTTTAAACTTAGGCTTTAGGCGTTTAGAAAAATTGATACGGCGCTCAATTTTCTTATCTTATTTTTGCATTCGCTCTAGAAAAATCTGTACCATAACAACCAGTGAAAGTAATACATATTCAACTAGATACTATGAATGAGCACAGCTATGTTCTTGTCGCAGACCTTCAGAAGGCTCTGCTTAGCTGTGCTGTACGAATGTGCGTATGTCGATGCCCTGGTTCGTCCGCGCACAGGACATATTTTCTGATTTTCTAACACTAGTCCCTTTTTTCTAAGCGCGGTCGCATTAGGCGTATCGCGTTTTTCTTTATTTGTTTTAACCATAAGGAGTAATAGCATGATAATCAACAGATATTTAGGTTCCATTATCGCCGCTGTGGCGCCTTTCTTGCCATGGAACAGAAGCCGCAGAAAAACTCAAGGTGGGTTTTAGTTGGAATTTATTTTTGGGAGAAAGAAAATGGCTGTGAGAAAAACAGTTACAGAGTTGATTGGAAACACACCGCTTCTAGAGATTTCCAATTACGCAAAAGCAGTTTCAGCAGATGCAAAGATCCTTGCTAAGCTTGAATACTTTAATCCAGCAGGTTCAGTTAAAGACCGTATCGGTCTTGCAATGATTGATGATGCTGAGGCCAGAGGGCTGCTTAAGGAAGGTTCTGTGATCATCGAACCGACAAGCGGAAATACAGGGATTGGATTAGCTGCTGTCGCCGCCGCAAGAGGCTATAGAATCATACTGACCATGCCAGAGACGATGAGCATAGAGCGTCGTAAACTCCTTAAAGCCTACGGAGCTGAAATTATCCTAACCGATGGGAAAGCCGGGATGAAAGGAGCTATTGCTAAAGCCCATGAATTGGCAGAGCAGACTCCTGGAAGTTTTATCCCTGGGCAATTCACTAATCCTGTCAATCCGTTGATTCACTATAAGACAACAGGACCTGAAATTTGGCGGGATACCGAAGGAAAAGTGGATATTTTTGTTGCCGGCGTCGGTACAGGAGGTACCATTTCTGGCGTGGGTAAATATCTTAAAGAGCAAAATCCTAATGTAAAAGTAGTGGCTGTAGAACCAGATACTTCGCCCGTGTTGTCCAAGGGAGTGTCCGGTCCGCACAAAATTCAAGGTATCGGCGCAGGTTTTGTTCCTGAAACTTTGGACACAAAAGTCTATGACGAAGTCATGCCAATTTCCGTCGACAGTGCCTATGAGGCAACTAGGACTTTAGCTCGCACTGAGGGTTTTCTGGTGGGTATTTCTTCGGGTGCAGCGCTTGCAGCTGCGACAGAACTTGCCAAGCGGAAAGAGAACGTAGGAAAAGAGATTGTTGTTCTTCTACCGGATACTGGAGATAGGTACCTGTCAACAGAATTATTCGGTTGATTTGAAAGACAATTATAAAAGAGCCCTTAGCCGAGGGCTTTTTGGGTGTGCTCGGCATATGCACTATCTATAGGGTGAAAGTCCCGAGCCCGCCCGCTAGAGGGAAGGGTTAGCGAACCAGAAGGTGTGTGCAGTGATGCACAGGCTAAGTGACTAGCAAACTCCTGAACTGACGGACAGATATCTCCTACAGGTGTCAGTGGAGGATGAGGATGTCAAATAGTCTGAAGTCCGAAATCTAGACGGATCCACTAACGTAAAGGAGGCAGCTACCTAGGAGGAAAGATAGTGAGCTTACCCGAGGAGGTCTTGTCAGCCCTGAGAATGGGTAGTAACAACGAATGGCAAGAAGTCAGCAGAGGTCATAGTACCCAAGAGTAAAGGGGAAGGAGCGAACTAACGAACCGTGAAGGGAGGACCACCGCAAGGCCAGAACCGAAAACGATAAGATCACCTGAGGTCTGAGGGTAGCGCAGAACGTGAGAGCAAAGGTCAGAGGAGTTTGAAGAGGCCTTGTCGGATGAAACTACGAGTAACGAAACATAGAGGCTTCGGCGACCGTGTGAGGAAGCTGAAGGAGTGAGTTGGAATCGCCATGTACCCGACCGGTAAGCATGGTGATGTGAGAGGGGCAGGAGCGATCCTCC
>CANQMZ010000210.1 GCA_947625105.1 uncultured Parasutterella sp. | reverse complement strand
GTCAGAGGATGGGTAAATTACTACAAGAGAGCAATTCCATCCAAGTGGATGCATAGGACTAGTGAAAGGATGAGAAGGCGTATACGACAGCTCCTCTGGAAACAGTGGAAGAAACCTCGGAAACGATGGGAAGAGTTTAAGAGGAGGTGGAGAAATGCGCCAAGCCTTGGGGAAGGAGCGTATTCATCCAATAGATATTGGGTAATAGCAGGGTCCAAACATATGCACACGGCATTGCGGACAAAAACGCTCTGGGACGAAGGCTGGCTAGACTTAGAAAGGGCTTCGGCGACCGTGTGAGGAAGCTGAAGGAGTGAGTTGGAATCGCCATGTACCTGACCGGTAAGCATGGTGATATGAGAGGGGCAGGAGCGATCCTCCCCTACTCGATTCTGTATAGGAGGCAACTTGATTTCCCAAAGCTTCATCAGGGATCTCATCGATAGAGCTGATATTTTTGAGGTCGTTAATCGAAGAGTTCCATTGACGGTCAAAGGAAAAACGGGCTGGGCCTGTTGTCCATTTCACAACGAGAAAACCCCAAGTTTCTCCGTCGATAGAGAAAAGGGGTTCTATCACTGCTTTGGCTGTGGAGCTCACGGGACCGCCATTGGCTTTATCATGCAATACGAGAACTTGCAGTACCCGGATGCTGTTGAAAAGTTGGCGGCCGAATGTGGCGTAACCGTCAAATACGAGGAAGGAACAAAAAGAACCGATCCCACGAAACCACGACTCGTTGACCTGATGAAACGAGCTTGTGAGTTCTACCAACTCAAGTTCAAATCCAACAAGCAAGCTCAAGAATATGTTAGGCAACGGGGCCTCACCGAAGAAACCGTAGAAAAATTTGGTATAGGCTTTGCCCCGGATGCTTGGCATAACTTGAAAGCTGTTTTTGAGGAAAAAGATTTCACTTCTTTGATTGAAGTGGGTCTCATGAGGAAAAGCGAAAAAAGCGACAACATCTACGATTTTTTCAGAAATCGTCTTATGTTTCCTATCCGCAACCAGAAGGGACAGGTTATCGCTTTCAGTGCGAGAACAATGATCGGTGAGGAACCTAAGTACATCAATACTGGCGAAACTCCGATCTTTATCAAAGGCAACGAGATTTTTGGTCTGTATGAGGCTAGACAGGCTATCTCACGGAAAAAGCGCGCAATAGTGGTTGAGGGCCAAATGGATGTTATTCAGCTTTCTCAAGCGGGATTCCAGGAAGCCTGCGCACCACTCGGGACAGCAATAAGAACAGAGCATGTTCAAAAGTTGTTAAAAATAACGGACCACATTATTTTTTCTTTTGATGGGGATGCCGCTGGCAGAAAAGCGGCAAGAAGGGCTTTAGAAATATCTCTGCCAGTGCTTGAAGACAATCAGAAGGCGAGCTTTCTGTTTTTGCCAGAGGGAGAGGACCCTGATAGTTTTGTAAAGAAGTTTGGTGCAGAAACCTTTGAAGAAAAACTTGCTCGCGCTATACCTTTATCCAACTATATGATTCAGAGCCTGACGGAAGGTTTGGATCTGAATGTTCTTGAAGAAAGAAATTCCTTGGTGGAGAAGGCGAGTCCGCTGATTCATCAGGTGAAGGGACAGTTGTTGCGTAACGGACTTATCGAGCGTCTAGCAACGGTCGCAAAATTTGGAAGTGCTGAACAATTGGCAAACCATTATGGTTTTAAGATTCGTCCAGCTAAGCCCTATTCCCAAAAATACGGTTTTGGTTCAAACAAGTATGGCAAGCCTTATAGTAGGGCTAAAGCAACATCTGACAGAAGCATGTCAATGAGCTCTGATAGCCCGGCGGTTGCCATTCTTCGGAATTTTCTCAGGTATCCACAATTGGCAAGCGAATATGAGGGAGCTGCAGACCAATACCTATCCTTAGAGCCTTCGGAAGCTGCGAAACTAGCGCTTAGAGTATCCCGAACAGTTACACATGAAGATGAAGACGGACATTCTTTAGTTGAAGATCTCCAGACCTTGAGTACTAGCACGGCTCCGGATTTTGAATCTCGCATGGAGCAGGCAAGGTCCCAATTAGCTGCGCTTTTGCTTGAGGAGGGTTGGAACGAAGTTATCGATCGGGAAATCAAGAGGGGAATCCAACTTGCCACGCCGATGGAGGTCGCTCGTCTCGAAACAGAGCGGATCTTTATGCAGTTTGAGTTTGATCAGGTAGAGGCAGAAAAAAAGGAGCTTGCGTCTCGAGGGATTCATGATCCAGACCAAAAAGTGCAATTTCAGAATTTATTGGGACAAAGCGCTAAGCTTAGGAGTGCCATTCGAGAAATTGATAAAACTATGGCGGACTATGTTTTCTCGGTAAATTACGCAAAAAAAGAAAATCCCAGAGGTTGAAGCTATTTCATGTTTGCTCGGTTTCTATAGTTTGTGGTTGGGATCCACACTAACGAGAAATTAACTAATACCCGTGTCAGAGCGGGTTACGCGCTTGTATATCCGCTCTAGTATTGCACGGCTGACGCATACTCAGGAGTAATTTTTGGCCTTAAATAACGTAAACACGGTATTCAAGGCGAAGGCCAAGTCAGAGAGTCTGATTTGCCAAACAGGTCGGCTGGA
>CANQMZ010000209.1 GCA_947625105.1 uncultured Parasutterella sp. | reverse complement strand
CCAGTAAAAAGACGGAGTCTTCCGCTTCTGTTAAAAGGCCGACAAAAGCAAAAACAGGTTCAGCCCTTTCGGCAACCGAAGATCTTCAATTGGAACCATCTCTTGCTGGCGGAACGACGATTGACGGAGGCGGTCAATGAAAACTGTTCAACTGAATCATCTCGAACGAGGCCGACTTAAAAACTTGGCTAGGACTTATGTGCTGGAGAAAGGCTCTCTCGTTTTACTTTCTCTTGAAGAATGTCTCTTTGTAAAAGAATCTCAAAAGATTTTGCGCAAAAAATCCAAGGCTGCTGCAACACGAAACAACTCCTTTTTTCCTAAAACGCTTGAAGAGCAAGAAGCTCTGTTGGACGCTGTCGCCAAGGAAACAGACGAATTGCTTGAAGAGCATGCCAAGGCTAATAAACCTGTCGCCTGTGGCAACCGCCTCTACCACTATGCCGACTATTTGGAACTATCAGAAAATTTCCCTGAAATTCTAAAGACCTTGCAGCAAAAGGAGCCATACGCTTATTCCCGCAAAAAAGCCTTGCAGATGTTGAGGGTTCCACCTCGTTTTACCAAAGGATCGCCAACGTCTCAATCTCCATCAGATCAGGAAACAAAATCCGAGTTCCGGCGGCAATTTACACAAGCAAGGCTTATTGAGCGGGCCAAATATTTCAACGAACAGGTTGTTTACTGGCGTGAGCATTTCGCCGGTAAGGGTCTAAAAATCCGACAAACCAGCCCGTTGGTAGCTTTTACTGACACCTCTTATGGGCAATTTTGGTGCACTCTTGACGATGACTCTCATGCGGGCAAAGTGTTTAATTACCTCAAACTCAAAGGAGAAATTCATGAGGCCTCGTAGGTATTCGGGTTCACCTGGAGTCGATAATCCATTTAGAAGCGCTTACGAACTGTGGGTTGCCCTCGCATTGTTCTTGTGTTTGCTTTCTGTCATGTTCTTTCAGAGGATGGGTGCCATCTCGCCGGAGATGGGACTTGTTTGTTTCTGTTTTCTGCTTCCTGTTTTTGGCTACAAACTCTATGGAGGTTTGTACATTCTCTACCGCAGAAGTCTTCTCTCCGGCAGAAGAGTCGAGTTCATGCCTTTATCAAAGGCAAAGCAATACTTTGATAAAGACCGTCTTTGGTTCGGTTTTGGCTTTGAGTGGGAGCCGCAACATACTCAACTCGTCCATGAGCTTTCCTATGACACACCCGAAAAATGGATGCTTCCCGATTGGATGCATACGCTTTTCTTGCGTTCAAAGAAGTTCATGCCAAAAGATGCGCTGGGTAAGCCGTACATTCATGGTTTGAATGAAACAGAAGAACCGATCCAGGAGCCCATTAAGATTTTTGAGGGCGGCACCGCGATCATTGGCACCACTCAGGCAGGTAAGGGCATTACCCTAGGCATTGTGGTGACTCAGGCGATCATGAGAGGGGATACCGTTATCGTGATTGATCCAAAGGGCTCTAAACGACTTCAACGGAATATCTTTGAAGCCTGCAAGGAAGCGGGTAGGGGTGAGCCACTGGTGTTTCATCCCCGAAATAAAGATAAAACTACAGGAATCAGGCTTGATCCTTTGGCCACCTTTGATTCGGCTCAGCAAATCGCTTCCCGTCTTGATGAAGTGCTTCCTAGAAAAAAAGCTGGAGACCCGTTTCGTGATTACGCCGCTTCTGCCTTGGAAACTTTTGCCGCGGCCCTCATCCGCACAAAAGAAAAACCGACTATCAAGTCTCTTGCCCGGCATATTAAATTCGGCATTGATGAACTGTTACTCAAGATACTTGAGGATGAGGCGCAAAAATATGCCCGTCCCGACGAACTTCAAAGTGCGGCTGAAATTCTCGCCGCCACGGTCGAAAACCCTCTGAACCCAAGACTCGAACAGCTGATTCTTTGGTTTGAGAATTTCAGAACGGGTTGTAATAGTGACCTGCTGATTGTCGAATGCATCAAGATTTATCGCCACGACAAATCCCATTATGCAAAAATCACCGCTGCCCTCATACCGATCTTTTCTCTGTTGACGGCAGACGCGCTCGGCGAATTACTTTCTCCGGATCCGACTGATCACACGGATCAAAGACCCATCCTTGACATGGAAACGGTGGTTGACAAGGAATTGGTTCTCTATATGAATCTCGATTCTCTGTCAGACCACCGAATAGCCTCGGCTGTAGGATCTCTTTTTCTCTCGGATTTGACCGCCGTTGCCGGTAAACGTTACTACCTTGGTAAAACGAGGAAACGTATAGCCCTTTTTGTGGACGAAGTTTCCAATGTCTTGAACCAGCCCTTGATTGAATTGCTAAACAAAGGGGCTGAGGCCGGTTTTTCAACTACCGTGGTTATGCAGACATCTTCTGACCTTTCTCACCGATTAGGTACTAACAATGCAACCAATATCGTCCTCGGTAACTGCAATAACATTATTGCTTTGCGTTGCAAGGACCGAGAGACAAGAGAAAAAATTGCCGAAAGTTTCGGCAAAACCTACACAGCCCATTTAAGCATGTCGTTGGGCTCCGATTCCCAATTTTGGCTCTTCGTGCATAAGTGTGGGTAAAAAAAGAAGTTAAATGAGCTCGGAAATAAGCTAGGCCGTGGCGTAGG
>CANQMZ010000208.1 GCA_947625105.1 uncultured Parasutterella sp. | reverse complement strand
TGGGGGTATAGCTCAGCTGGTAGAGCAGCGGACTCTTAATCCGTAGGTCCAGAGTTCGAATCCCTGTGCCCCCACCAAGGAACACTGAAGTTTAGTGAAATTAGCACTAAAATCTTTCATAAGAACCCAATAAAACCAAGGGTTCTTATTTTTTTCCTGTGTAGTTTGGTGAAGTTAGATAAAGTTAGATGAAGCGTTTTTTAGATGACTTTTTGTGTTACTATCTGAGTTATAAATTCATTTTCTTAAATAGTCATCTATGCCTAAGCGAATTAAAGCTCTGTCGCCGTTGGAAGTAAAAAGACTCAAGAAAGTCGGTTTCTATTTTTTAGGAGGCGTTCCTGGCTTTGCTTTAAAAATACAAAAAAATTCTTCCAGCTATGTTTTGCGTTACAAAGATGAGATGGGTAAGTCCCATGATTGTTTTATTGGGACACGTGAGGTGTTAACACTAGCTCAGGCAAGAGAACAGGCCATAAAATTAAAAGCGCAAATTATCAGCGGAACAGATCCTCTTAAGGAGAGGAGACTTGCTCGAGATGCTGCAAACCCGAAAAACGATGTTAAACGTTTCCTTTCTCTCCAAGATGTTGCAGATCAATGGATTAAAGATCGTTATGAAAATGGCTTTTTCAGAAACAATTTATCGGGTTTTACTCGAACTATAAATCGTCTCAAAAACCACGTTTACCCAGCCATTGGTAAAAAAAGTATCAACAAGATTACGCCCGAAGATGTTTATGCTGTTATCGCACCCTTGTGGGAAACAAAAACGAATACGGCAAAAAAATTACTAACCATCCTGCGACAAGTTTTCAATTGGGCTATCGCAATGCACATCCGTGAGGATAGAGAAAATCCGGCTGATATCAGAACTGCATTGGGCGTTCTCCTCGAGCCCCAAAAGAGGAAATTCAAAGAAAGCGAAAATTTTGCTGCAATTAGCGTAAAGGAAATGCCTGCATTTTTTGCAGAACTTGACAAACTCAAAAGCGTCTCGGCTAGGGCGTTACAGTTTGCTATTCTGACTGCAAGCAGATCACAAGCCGTCCGTTTTGCCACCTGGGATGAAGTTGACCTCGAAAAGGGAATATGGACTATTCCTATTGAACATGACAAGATGAAGGTGGCAAAAAGAGACAGGGCTATCATGCTATCTCCTCAGGCTATAAACCTTTTGAAGGAAACACCTAGGTTTACCGGCCAAACCAAAATTTTCCTGTCTAGTCAGATGCAAACTTTATCCAGCATGACACTATCAATGGTGATAAGGCGTTTACACAAAAAGAAAAAATCCGTTGATGGCATCGGTTGGATAGATCAGGAAAAAACAAAACGTACAGGAAAAGAAAGCATCGTAACCCAGCACGGATGTTCCAGGGCAACATTCCGAACTTGGGCAAAAGACGATACCCTAAAAAACAATCGTAACTTCGACCAGGAAGCGGTAGAACTCTGTTTGCTCCACTCTAAAAATGATGGGTATTCGGGAGCCTATGATCGAGCCCGACTCTTGGAAGAAAGAAGGAAGATTATGAATGCTTGGGCTGATTATTGTTGCTCTGCAATAATCGATTGTTAGATATTGAAATATTTGAGACGATACTTTTCGTTCCTCAACGTGGCGTTAATTAAGCCATACAGAGTACCGAATATCCTTAATCGCTAAAGAGTCAATGAGTAGGATTCAAGAATATCAACGTAAATAAACGAGAAAGAACATACAAATGAGCATATTTGATTTTCGGAACAAACTGGTTGAGAACTACAAGTCTTTTAGTCAGAGTTTCATAAGAATAGCTGCCGACGATATCAAGGAAAAGGTCGATGAAGTCTGTAATACCGAAAAACATTTTTGGCCCGATCCCTTGATTCAGGTTAATCCCTTCTACAAGCTGGGTGAGTCGATTAGTGATCTCGTTAAAGACGGAAAATTACACCCCACGATAAAAAAGATATTCGTGAAAGACTCAGGTAAACCACTTGATCTGTACACCCATCAAGTTCAAGCAATTCAACTGGCATCTGAAGGCAAGTCTTTTATCGTGACTACTGGTACCGGGTCCGGAAAATCCTTGTGTTTCTTTATTCCGATCGTAAACTCAATACTCAAGAGTAAAGAAAAAGAAAAACAATCAGGTAAGGGTATAACAAAAAGAACAAGGGCAATCGTGCTCTATCCGATGAATGCTCTTGCCAATTCTCAAAAAGAAGAAATCGAAAAGTTTTTAAAAAACTACAACCCCGATAATGGAATCGACATTGCTGTTGGCCGCTATACTGGTCAAGAATCTGAATTTGAGCGAGACGAACTCAAAAGGAACCCTCCCGATATCCTCCTAACCAACTACATGATGCTTGAGTTGATCCTCATGAGGTATTCAGATAGAGAAGTCGTCAAAAACCTAAAAGGTTTGGAATTTTTGGTTCTCGACGAACTTCATACTTATCGAGGGCGGCAGGGATCAGATGTTGCCATGCTACTTCGGCGTATGCGCCTACAATTGGCGGCCAAGGACATGATTTGCATAGGTACATCGGCTACCATGTCTTCTGTTGGTGACAGGAAGAAGCAAAATAAGACGGTGGCTGAATTTGCAACTAAACTTTTTGGAACCAGCTTTGA
>CANQMZ010000207.1 GCA_947625105.1 uncultured Parasutterella sp. | reverse complement strand
TGGACCAGTTCGGCATTCTCAAAATTTTTCAATTTGTACAACGCATCGGTGATCGCATCCTCCGGCATGGAAGGATTCAGGCGATGCAAAGCTTTTGCCAGCTCTTCTTCATATAAAGAACAGTTAAAATCTCTCTCAACATTCGGACCGTAAACATAACGGTATCCCATCCTCTGGAATAGCTCTATGATGGATTTCTCATACTCTTCTTCCGTATAAGCTCCTGACATATCAACCGCTCTTTTGTATGTGTCACCCATCATGATACCCTTTTCCGGGTAATTTGCTTATTGCATTTATGTTGCTCTAATTCAAACGATAATTTAGCGCAACAAGCGCAAGCACTTTTCAAGTCATGGTTCCTTGATTATGAACCTTGGAGAGGTGTGGTTCCTCATTCTTGGGTTAATGGCAAACTGGGCGATTTTGCCGAGATAAGGCGTGGTGGATCGCCTAGACCAATTCAGGAATACTTGTCCGACTCGGGTTTACCATGGCTTAAAATTTCGGACGTAACAAGTCTTCAAACACCATTCGTTATTGACATCAAGAACCATATAATCAAGGAAGGTCTAAAAAAAACTGTCTTTCTCAAGGCAGGTTCACTTGTGCTTTCTAATAGTGCAACACCGGGCATACCAAAAATCCTTGATGTCGACAGCTGCATTCATGACGGGTGGCTTTATTTTCCAAAAGCGAAGTTCTCCAAGGAGTATCTATACCTATATTTTAGGTACATCCGCCAGCAACTGGTCAATCTCAGCAATGGCAGCGTTTTTAACAACTTGAAGATAAATATTCTCAAAGGCTATCCGATGATACTACCTGATGGAGGGACACTCCGACGATTTGATGATGTCATGAAACCTATTTTTTTGCAAATGAGAAATCTCACCCGTGAGTCTTATAGACTTGCGGAGATGCGAAACACTCTTCTCCCCCGCCTTATGTCTGGCGAGCTTGATGTGTCGGACATTGATCTCTAAGCCGCTAAATTATCGTTTATGTGCGGTCGGACTCTCACCAACGGCGAGAGTCAAATTGACGGAACAGCCTTTGATATCGTTCTCTGAAAATACCGAATAGAAGGAGAATCGATATGGAAGAGGAACTGATGACGGAGGTAATGCAGCAAATGCTGCCATACCTCGACAATGCCCAGCTAAAACTGCTCAGGCAAGCGATGGAACAAACGCTCTGTCATTATGATGTAACTGGCACACAAGTAAAGCCGGAGGAGGATGATAGCAATAGCCTTATAACAATGTTCATAGCTGCCAAACGGATCGAAGGGTGTTCTGAGAAAACACTGAAGTATTACCAGACGACAATCAATGCTCTGGTATCTACTCTCGGAAAAAATGTCAGGCATATTCTTACGGAGGATTTACGGATATACCTCACTGAGTACCAGAAAAGGAATCAGTCGAGCCGAGTCACGATTGATAACATCCGCAGAATTCTGTCCAGCTTCTTTTCTTGGCTGGAGGACGAGGACCATATCATAAAGAGCCCGGTACGACGAATCCATAAGGTAAAGACCGTAAGCAGTATCAAGGAAACCTATTCTGATGAGGATCTAGAAAAGATGCGCGATAACTGCAAAGAACTTCGGGATTTGGCCATAATCGATATGCTGGCCTCAACGGGTATGCGCGTTGGGGAAATGGTTCTTCTAAACCGTGATGATATCAACTTTACGGAGCGAGAATGCGTGGTGTTCGGCAAGGGCGACAAAGAACGAATCGTGTATTTCGATGCCAGAGCAAAGCTACACGTGCAGGAGTATCTCGACAGTCGGATAGATGATAATCCCGCACTATTCGTAACATTGAAGGCTCCTCATGGACGGATCCAAATCGGCGGTATTGAACATCGGCTCAGGGAAATCGGAAAGCGGTTGAACATACAGAAAGTGCATCCGCATAAATTCAGACGGACACTGGCTACAATGGCTATTGACAAAGGAATGCCTATCGAACAGCTACAACGGCTTCTTGGACATCAGAGAATAGATACGACTCTGCAGTACGCGATGGTTAAGCAGAACAACGTTAAAATGGCTCATAGGAAATATTTTGGGTAAGATGGTGATATCATGAGCGGATGGAAAAAAATTAGATTAGGTGATGCCTGCATACTTAATGCACATTCATACTCACCAACAGAAGGATGGAATTTTGTAAACTACTTGGATACAGGCAACATTACTAATAATAAAATAGATTCAATTCAGTATATCAATTTGAAGACCGATAAACTCCCAAGTCGATCAAGAAGAAAAGTAAAAAAAGATAGTATTTTGTATTCTACGGTACGTCCAAACCAAAAACACTTCGGAATTATTAAGACGTACCCAGAAAACTTTCTTGTTTCAACTGGATTTGCGGTAATTGATGTTGACTCTAAAGTATTTGATGCAGATTTTATATATTATTTACTTACACAGCCCGCTATTGTTGAAGCTTTTCATGCTATTGCGGAGCAGAGTACATCTGCATACCCATCTATTAAACCTTCAGATATAACAGATTTGATAATAGAGTTTCCAAACCTAGCCACACAGAAAAAAATTGTGGCTATTTTGGGCAGTTTAGATAAAAAAATAACACAGAATACAAACATAAACGATAATTTACAGCAGCAAGCAGCCGCTATGTTCAATAATTTCTATGAACAGGCTGATGAT
>CANQMZ010000206.1 GCA_947625105.1 uncultured Parasutterella sp. | reverse complement strand
ACACTATGATTAAATAAAATTTTACCCTCAGCTCAATAGCCACGGGATTTTCTTGCTTTTAAGGGGCTAAACAAGGGGAGAGAAAAACTCTAACAAAAAGGGAATCAACAATAAGTTATAAACAGGGCGATTGCAGGAAATAATTTATATCAGTTCAGATAAAACCTAATCCTGCAGCGATGCATTCGAGAGCGACTTCAGGTTTTCTGCATCGAAGTTGCAATGAGCGGATGGAAATCTCCTCCTCCGTTTTGATTCGTTTATGATCCCAAAGCCAGTATCGGTAGTTTTCGATGTATGTCAGTGCCATTTTACACAAGGCGGATCGATTCGAAATATAGTTGGGGTGAGTCGCTTGCATTCGATCTTGCTGCCAGTACATGCCCAGCATCCCGTGCAGATTGTTCTCAATTCCCCAATGGCTGCGCACAATTTTGGAAACCAACGGCAGATTTTCAGGACTACCGGCAATCGAGCTGATGTAATAGCTCAGTTCATAACTCTTTTGGCCGGTTCGTTTGTTGATTACAGTTTTAGTCAGTTTGATCACTGATCCTTCACTGAGAGCCGACCATTTTTTACGTATAACCTTGCTTAGAAATTTCCCGGAAATGATTTGGTACCGACGCTCTTCAATACGACCGTGATCCAATTCAGGTTCAGTTTCCAAGGTATGGATGTGTGAAGTGTGAGCAGTGCTAAAGATTGCTCGAATCTCTTCAAACGACTTGCTCTGATTGCTTTTAAGTGAAATCACATATCCTCCTCCCCGGCACAGCACTGTCTCGACGAAATTCACTTGGCAACTCATGGCATCAGCGGTGACGAAACAATCGTGCAGGTCCCAGCCTTCCAACAGTTGAGGGCCCACCGTTGTCTCATTGGTCTTGTGATCAATGATTTGACGACTTATGCAGACTTTTGAAGCGGTGTCATAAAGGTTCATCAGGTAATAGGCTCTGTGCCTTTTATTGTCCTTGCGTTCCGTTAACGCAGTGGCACGAACCGCTTGATCGTCGACTGCAATGATTCTTACCGCCTGTCGACTAATCATCTGCTGTGTCATCTGTGTGTAAAACTGATCAAATTGTCCCGGGTCAATGAGTAACAAGAGACGACGTATGGAATCATGGGAGAAATCTTCAACCCGAAGTGACGGCATCGTTTTGCGAAAGAACTCACAATGAGTCTTGGCATACTCTCCAATCGATACCGCATCGGTTTCCCCACTAAGTGCAGAAAATAAAGCAACGGTAACTAATGCGGGGAGATCTATGGTTGGTGATTTTGTGCGTGTCTCCAACTTTGCCGTGGTGACAGCTTGTGTTACAGAATGTTCAACCGCCACAGCCTGATCGGACACTTCCACGTCGGGTGCATGAGCGTCCGCCAGCTTCTGCTTTAATTGTCTGTTTTCTTCCTGGAGTCGCTCCAGTGCATGACGCAGTTGGTATTGCGGACTTGGAACGAATTGTCTATTGCAATCCAAGGTTCCCAGGGAAACTCTGATTCGGACTTTCTTACCGGAATTCGGGTCTTGTTCATACTCGTAGCGGTAAACCTGAATGTAACCGTTCTTCTTGTTTATGTTTAGCAACGCACCGGATGGTAGGTTCTTTGGCTGTTCAGATTTTTGGGTCATAGTGCTCAATGTGATATAGAATATATCAGAAATTATAGCCTAAATTTAACGATAAACGTAGATAGAGCTACTCTATACCAACTTACTTGCTATAATTTATCCATTTCCTGCGTTCGCCCTGCCATCCACTCGGCAAATTGAACGAACATTGGTACAGTTGCTCTTTGTATGTTTGGTTCCTTTGGTTTTAGTTGTGGAAAATTTAAGTCTTAAAGGATGCCAAGCGCTTTTTTCCCAGGCTGGACTTTTCAATTTTTGGAAAATTTTATTTTGGACACTAGTGAACAGAGAGGCAAAAATAGCTTGACATCTGGATTTTTCTTGCCTCAAATCCTGTGCAAGGGGCAAAGAAATTCCCCATACAAGAAAAGCCCCAACCTTAGGGGCTTTGTCGTGTAAGGGCTTGAGAACTAAACTACACGGTAGCTTTCAACTCGCGCAGTTTCTCTTGCGATAAGCTGGCAACCTCGCTGATCTGCTTTATGGTGATGACTCCCATTTTCATCAAGTTCTTGGCAATGCTGATAGCTTTGTTTGCCTCTCCCTCAGCTCTTCCTCCAGCTTCCCAGATGCGCTCTCCCCCCCCCAGCTCTGACAGCCTCTTCAATACGCGAGAGTTCACTTTCTTCCACGTCTTTCATTTCGATAATCTCCGTCCGTTCCTAAGGCAGCAAACCCCGATCGGCCGGGGCTTTACCGTGCAAGGGTTCGTGGACTAAAGGGAGGCTTTCAATTCACGTAACTCTCTTTGTGATAAACCGGTGAGTTCTGTGATTTGCTTCATCGTATAAGAACCAAGTTCCAGCATTTTCTTAGCCAAACTGTTTTTTTCCTCGACTCTTCCCTCGGCTCTTCCCTCGTCTCTGATAGCCTCTTCAATACGCGAGATCTCACTATGTCCTTCCTCGGTTTCTTTAAGGAAACGGGCTCTTTCAGCCAATACAGCGTTCTTCATCTCATTAGCTCCTTTACTTGAAAAATCATGCATTAACATTCCAATAGGGTCGTCCCCGCTATGCTGTCCGTTGACAAAGATAATATGCGTACCATCCGAAAAAGGCCTATGATCATCCACATAATACCTTTCAACCTAAATTCACCGAAATTGTATCCAGTGAAGGTCCATTGAGACTAAAAACAAAATCCGAGACAAATATTTATTTT
>CANQMZ010000205.1 GCA_947625105.1 uncultured Parasutterella sp. | reverse complement strand
AAAGCTGGCGTAGAAGCGGGTTCAATGCTCAAAGAATTCCATGTCGAACAAGAAGATATTGGCAACATGAAGGTTGGCCAAACTCTTCCGATTTCCATGTTCTCTGAAGGTCAGAAAGTTGACGTAACAGGCACATCAATCGGTAAGGGATTTGCCGGAGCCATCAAGCGCCATAACTTCTCTTCCAACCGTGCAAGCCACGGCAATTCGGTGACAACCAATGCTCCCGGTTCTATCGGTAACAGACAGGATCCGGGTCGTGTTTTCCCAGGTAAACGCATGGCAGGACATCTCGGAAACGTCAAACGTACAACACAGAATTTGGTTGTCGTTCGTGTAGACGCGGATCGCCAGTTAATCCTGGTTCGTGGTGCTGTCCCCGGTGCTAATCAAAGCGAAGTGATTATTCGCCCGGCAATCAAAGCTAAAGCCTAAAGGAGCGATTTATGGAACTGAAAGTCTTGAACGACCAGGGCCAGCAGACCGCAACCCTTGCGGCTGCCGATACCCTTTTCGGTCGCGAATATAACGAAGCGCTGGTTCACCAGATCGTTGTTGCCTACCAGGCCAACGCCCGTATGGGAACTCGTGCACAACTGAACCGCGAGTCTGTACACCATTCAACGCGTAAACCATGGCGTCAGAAGGGTACAGGACGTGCTAGAAGCGGAATGTCATCTTCTCCGATTTGGCGTGGAGGTGGTAGAACCTTCCCCAACACACCCGATGAGAACTTCACTCAGAAGGTAAACAAGAAGATGATGCGCGGTGCAATGGCTTGTATCTTCTCCAAACTGGCTAAAGATGGCCGTTTGGTGGTTGTTGATACGATGGATGTGGACACCCCGAAGACAAAGAACTTCGCAGGAAAAATCAAAGCCATGGGCTTAAACAGCGCTCTGATCATCACAGATCAGATCAGCGAAAACCTGGATCTAGCCAGCCGTAACCTCAAGAACGTTTGGGTTGTTGAACCCCGTTATGCTGATCCGGTTTCTCTCATTTACTACGATACGATTGTTGTCACCAAGGCAGCTGTCGCTAAGTTAGAGGAGATGTGGGGATGAGCCAAGATTTCTTGTATAAAGTCATTCTCGGAACGGTTGTCTCTGAGAAGAACACGTTCATCGGTGAAAAGAACAATCAGTATACTTTCCGAGTTGTTCCTGAAGCGACGAAGGCAGATGTGAAGGCTGCGGTTGAGGCCCTGTTTAAAGTCAAGGTTGAGGGAGTGCAAATTCTCAATCTCAAGGGCAAGGAAAAACGCTTTGGCCGTAACAAAGGTAAACGCAGCGATGTGCGCAAAGCCTACGTTACCGTGGCTAAAGGTCAGGAAATTAATTTCGCGGAGGTGAAATAATGGCACTCGTTAAATTAAAACCAACATCCGCGGGCCGTCGTCACGTTGTCAAAGTCGTGACACCTGAGCTGCATAAAGGTAAGCCATATAGAGCTCTTACCGAAAAGAAAAACCGTATCTGCGGACGTAATAGTTCTGGTCAGATCACCGTTCGCCACAAGGGCGGCGGTCATAAGAGAGCTTATCGCATTATCGATTTCAAGCGAAATAAAGACGGAATTCCAGCAATTGTCGAACGTCTGGAATATGATCCGAATCGCTCCGCTCATATCGCTCTTGTTCTGTACAAGGACGGGGAACGTCGTTACATCATCGCTCCCAAAGGTTTGAAGGCGGGTGACGAAATTCTTAGCGGTCAGGAGGCTCCGATCAAAATCGGAAATACCCTTCCTCTCAGAAACATTCCTGTAGGTACCACTATCCACAATATTGAAATGAAACCAGGCAAGGGTGCTCAAATGGCTCGTGCCGCGGGATCTTTCGCCCAGTTGTTGGCTCGTGAAGGCGCCTATGCTCAGATTCGTATGAGATCAGGCGAGGTCCGTCGCATTCTCATTGAATGCCGTGCGACCATCGGTACTGTGGGAAATGAAGAAAACAGTTTGCGTGAACTTGGTAAAGCTGGTGCAAAGCGCTGGCGCGGTATCAGACCGACTGTTCGTGGTGTGGTCATGAATCCTATCGACCATCCGCACGGTGGTGGTGAGGGTCGTACCGGAACAGGTCGCGCTCCTGTAACTCCTTGGGGTCAACTCACCAAGGGTTATCGTACTCGTAACAACAAGCGTACCGACAGCATGATTGTGTCGCGTCGCTATCGCAAGTAAAGGGGGCTTAGATGGCTCGTTCACTAAAGAAGGGACCTTTTGTTGATGTGTCCTTGATGAAGAAGGTCGAAGCTGCCCAAGCCAGTCGCGACAAACGTCCGATAAAGACTTGGTCGCGTCGTTCGACAATTCTTCCGGAATTCATCGGACTGACGATTGCCGTTCACAACGGTCGTCAACACGTTCCGGTGTTTATTAATGAAAACATGGTTGGCCACAAGTTGGGTGAATTTGCAATGACTCGCACATTTAAGGGTCATGCTTCCGACAAGAAGGCTGCACCGGCGACAGCTTCAGCTGCTAAGAGGTAATGAGAATGGAAACTACAGCAATTGTACGTGGCGTTCGCCTCTCAGCCCAGAAGGGTCGTTTGGTTGCCGATCTTGTTCGCGGGAAACCCGTTGACAAGGCTTTGAATATTTTGACATTTACGCAGAAGAAGGCAGCTCTTATCATTCGTAAGGCGCTTGAGTCTGCTATCGCCAACGCTGAACACAATGACGGCGCCGATATCGATGAACTTTGCGTCACTGAGATTTATGTAGAGAAAGCAACGACTCTGCGTCGTTTCTCCGCGAGAGCGAAGGGGCGTGGCACACGCATTAACAAGCAAACCTGTCATATTTTTGTGACAGTTGGTGATAACCCAGCGAAGAAATAAAGGTGAACTATGGGACAGAAAATTAATCCAGTAGGCTTTCGCCTTCCTGTAACACGTGACTGGACAT
>CANQMZ010000204.1 GCA_947625105.1 uncultured Parasutterella sp. | reverse complement strand
GACATAGGAAATTTATCCCAGTCAAGGCGAGCTGACACTCCACTTCTATCCAAAATATGTTTTAGGTCGCCAACCAGTCCGTCTGAAATATCACAACACGCAGTAGCAAAGCCAAGAATATGCTGTCCAAGTTCAACTCTAGGCGTTGGAACATCCATCCGACTTTTGAAGTACTCAAATTCTTTAGATCCACAACTGAATTCTTTCCAGATAGTTCCTAAAGCTGCGTAAGCATCGCCTGGTGTCCCGGAAACCCATATGTCATCTCCTGGGCGAGCCCCGCTTCTGGTCATTCCTTGCCCCATCGGCAACTCACCCATGGCACAGATGGAAATCACCGTCTTTCCACTCTTACCGTCTACTGGAGCCGATTTTGTTGTATCGCCTCCTCTTAAAGGACACTCGTAAAGGTTGGACTCATAGTAGAGACCTTCAGAGAATTTTTCTAGCCAATCCTGGTCCACTCGGGGAATTGCAAGCGAAAGAAAAAACGCCTCGGGAGTGGCTCCCGCCGCTGCTAGATCTGACAAGTTAACGGCTAAAGCTTTGCGACCCACTTTGTAGGGATCCGCATCATCCAAAAAATGAGTTCCCAAAGCCATCATGTCGGCAGTTACGGCAATTCGTGTGGTCTCAACATCTAGAAAAGCGCAATCATCCCCAACACCTTGGCTTGGCCATGCACTCTTTGATGAACCCCCTCGTGAAAAGAATTTTGCAATTAGACCGAATTCATCAAGAGTGCTTTCCTGTCTCTCAGACATGACTATTTTTTATTAACCTCGTGAGCACGCAATTTCCCTGACAACTTATCGAGTACGCCGTTGACATATTTGAACCCGTCGGCTCCCCCAAAAGTCTTATCCAGTTCAACTGCCTCGTTAATAACAACCCTGTACGGTGTCACGGTGTTTTTCAGTTCATAGGCACCGATCAACAATATCGCACGCTCAATGGGTGACAGTTGGGTGACATCCCTATCAATGAACGGCCGATAATCCTCTTCCAAAGCGGCAAAATCGTTCAGAACACCTTCCAGAAGGTTCTCATAGAACTCGGGGTCGACATTATTAAATTCGTCGCACTGCATCGCCCCTTCTTTGATTTCTCCGGCAGAGGCTCCGCTGATTAAAAATTGATAAATACCCTGCAGAGCTAACTCTCTTGAACGTCGTCTGATGCTGCGCCCCTTAGGTTTTTTACCGGCAGGCTGTTTTTGGTCGCTTGTTGTGTTTTCCATAACTACCCAATAAAACCGTTTTTTACTAACCCACGAAGCGTCTTAAATTGCCCATTTCCAAAGCAACTCTTGCAGCATCCCTACCCTTTTCAATGACTCTAGCTCTAGCTTGTTCCTCATTTTCTACCGTGAGGATGCAGTTGGCGATAGACATACCGGAAGCCGCAATCAAATTTGTGATACCCCGAGACGATTCGTTAGCCACAAGTTCAAAGTGATAAGTCTCACCACGGATAACGCATCCTATTGCCACCATGGCGTCTAAATCAGGGTGAGCTTTCTGAAGCATCATCAAAGCAAAAGGTACTTCCAAGGCACCAGGAACGCTTGTCGTCACAATATTTTCGTCCTTGACACCATTGGCTTTAAGTTCCTTGTAGCAGGATTCAAAAAGGGCATCGCAAGCCCATTCATTAAAGCGGGCTGAAACAATGCCGATTTTCAGGTCATCGCCTTTTAGGTTCGGCTCAATAAATTGAATACTCACTTAATTTCTCCACTTTCATTAAAAATTGGGCTGAATTCTAAATCATGAAAAGGTCCAAGACCTTTGCCTCAGACCGCATTGGGTTGCAAATTGCTTTTGGCAGTATCTTTTTTGTTTTTTTGCGGAAAAACCTACGGACTCTAGGATTTCTTCCATCTAACCCATCATGAACAAAGAGATGTTATATAAGGTTTATTTCGAATACTGCTAGGCTAGACCGAACACCTGAGCTCCGTTGGAACCGTTTTCTAAGTAAGGGGTTTGTGGGAATTTTTTTGGTCCCGTACTTTGTTAAAATTACAAAGTAAGAAAAATTAGCTTTGGGAGTTAGATTTTATTAAACATCCCTCTCCCAAAGCTAGCGTGGGCATTTTATTCGTTTTGGCTGGCAAATGCAATAGTTAAAACAAAACGTTTCAGAAAGTTCAAACTCAACCAAACATCACGATGAAAAAAGAAGACAATTTACTGGCATGGAAGGTTTTTCGTTCTTCTCTTGAAACCGGCAATCTAACTCACACATCCATTGCGTTAAACATAGACACCGCAGCAGCCAGCCGCCTTCTAGACGGTCTGGAAAAGTCCCTAGGGGTGACCTTGCTCTATCGTAATAGAAGACCTTTTATCGCTACTTCTGACGGCGACGAGATTTTTGAGGATGTCTGCCAAATGCTCGATCTACAGGCAAAGATGCTGAGAAGATTTGATCGGATACCGAAGAGGATAGGGGCCCAGAGGCACGATGTCATTACCTTGTCGGCTGCGCAGGGCTACGGACATGGTTGGCTCATGCCTCGGCTGCTTGAGTACATGAAAATACACCCGGAAATCAGCTTTGATACGCTCATTGAAAGGAACTTAAGAGATTTAGCCGAAGGACGCATTGAGGTTCTCCTTTCTGTCCATCGATTCGTAAGACAGGGTTTTGTGATCAAGCCTTATGCCATATTGCCCTGCATTGCATTCGCTTCCCCCTCTTACATCAAGCGATACGGCAATCCAGAAAATCCTGATGATCTTTGGGCGCATATTGGTTTGGTCCGCTCTGGGGTCAACTTTCCAGTTTCTCGCGATATGGTCACAGATGGGGTAAACGTAAAGCCCATGCTTTGGGGCAAGGAAATTAAGGCGGAAAATTCCATAGTCCTTAAAAGACTATAGTAAACGTCATAAATTCTTGTGATTAAAAGAACATAATTTCCGTAACTTTTCGTTTGGAGCATTAAATTCA
>CANQMZ010000203.1 GCA_947625105.1 uncultured Parasutterella sp. | reverse complement strand
CCGCAGAGACGCCCATTACATCGGGTCTCTAAAAAGTTTTTCCTGCTCGTTACTGTTCTATGTGTGCGATACCCGTGAACCGCCTACGCCCGAGCAGTTATCAGGTTACACATATTACATTACTCAAGCTTCAACTGAAAGATAACGATGCAAAGCATCTTGCCAGGCAGGCAAGCGAGAAAAGCCAAAAGCATTTAATTTCTTTTTACTGAGTCTTGAATTCAACGGTCGTATAGCAGCAGTAGGATAGTCAGAAGTACAGATGGGTTCTACGAGGGCTTTTCTACCGACAATAGAAAAGATTTCTTGTGCGAACTCAGCCCATGAACATATTTCCTCATTAGTGGCATGATATAAACCATAATGTTCTGATTTAACCATTTGGATCAACAGAGGAGCAAGGTCGCTCGTAAAGGTTGGGCTTCCGATCTGGTCAGATACTACCCTCAGATGGTCACGTGATTGGGAGAGTCGCAGCATAGTCTTAACAAAATTATTGCCATGATTACCAAACACCCAAGAGGTCCTAACAATAAAAAACTTTTCTAAAAATTTCTGGACGGTTTTTTCTCCCGCGAGTTTGCTTTTGCCGTATTCGTTAAGGGGCCCTGTAGGATCCGTTGTTTCATAAAAATTCGTTCCTTTTCCTGGGAATACGTAATCAGTGGAGATATACAAAAGCTTAGAGTTGATTTCTCGACAAACCAAAGCGATGTTACGAGTACCTTCTGCATTGATTGCCCAAGCTAAGTCAGGTTCTTTTTCTGCTTTGTCCACTGCGGTATAAGCCGCACAGTGAATGATAGCTGAGGGCTTATACGACCTAATAAAAGAGGCCGTGGAGCCTTCGTCTGCTAAGTCAAATGTTGTTCTTGTAGCACCAAAATACTCGATTCCTTGCTGTTCAAGAATTCGGCAAACATCATAACCAAGCTGTCCGTTGGCTCCTGTGACGAGTACTTTGTCTTTTAACATTAATTTTTGCTCCTACGTATTGGATTGGACATGCTATTCAATGGTGGAAATTACCGAGACTTGCGGGATATCAACCTTTTTTCTTGCTTCTGTTGAATTTATCGTAGAAATCGAGATATTTTCCGTTGAGAATGTTCTGCCACCAAACCTTATTAGACAAGTACCACTTGATCGTTTTTTGAATTCCATCCTCAAACTTCGTATTGGGTTTCCAACCAAGATCATGCTCGATCAATGACGGATCAATGGCGTATCGCCTATCGTGGCCTTTACGATCTGTCACATAACCGATAAGGCTTTCTGGCTTACGCAGAACGGAAAGGATTGTCTTAACAATGTCAATGTTATGTTTTTCGTTATGACCTCCGACATTATAGACAGAGCCTATCTTTGCCTTATGCAGAATAAAATCAATTGCTTCACAATGATCTTCTACATAAAGCCAATCTCGTACATTGAGTCCGTCTCCATAAACGGGTAAAGGTTTATTGGCAAGAGCATTTGTGATCATCAGGGGAATAAGCTTTTCCGGGAATTGGTACGGACCGTAGTTGTTGGAACATCGACTAATGGTTATAGGGAGCATGTAAGTCCTTGAATAAGCCATGCACAGGAGGTCGGCAGAGGCTTTTGACGCGGAATAGGGACTTGAAGCGTGAAGGGGAGTCTTTTCTGTGAAAAAGATATCCCGTCTATCTAGCGGGAGATCGCCATAAACTTCATCAGTTGAAACTTGGTGGAATCGACTAATCCCGTATTTGCGGCAAGCATCTAACAGTACTTCCGTACCGATGATATTGGTTTGTAGAAACTCCGATGGGTTTTCAATTGAGCGGTCTACATGACTTTCAGCAGCAAAATTAACAACGATATCTGGTCGCTCCGTCTCGAAAAGCTCGTAAATCTTTTGACGATCGCAGATGTCAGTCTTGTAGAACTCGAAACCCGGTTCATCAAGAAAGTTTTGTAATGTCATCAAATTGCCAGCGTATGTGAGCTTGTCAACGCAAACTATTCTGTAGTCAGGATGGCGAGCCCGTTCGTAAAAGATAAAGTTACTACCGATAAAGCCGGCTCCACCGGTGATTAAGATTTTCATGACCAATCCTCAAATCCAGTAATCATGTTCTTTAGATGCGGTGCGTGCGCATCCTTTTCTGAAAGAATGGGGTTTTGTATATTCCAATCAATCCCTATTTCAGGATCATTCCAAGCAATGGTTCTTTCTTTCTCTCGTTGGCGATAGTTATCGACTTTGTATTGAATTTCGACATTATCCTCCAAAGTTAAGATGGCATGTCCAAAGCCTCTAGGAATGAGAAACTCTTTTTTGTTTTCTTCGGAAAGTTCTACCGCAAACCATTTTTTAAACGTCGGACTTTTACCTCGAAGGTCAACAGCCACACTAAGCACTTTATTTTTAGTGCAACGGACCAGTTTGGCTTGGGCACTTTCACCGACCTGGAAATGAATGCCGCGTAGCGTACCGGCTTTTACCGAAAATGATTGATTGTCTTGCAGGAAGTTAAAATCCAAAGAAAGTTTTTGGAAGGCAAGCTTTGTCCACGTCTCCATGAAAAAACCACGTTGATCTACGTGTACTTCAGGGACTAGGACGTAGCAATCTAGCACTCTTTGTAGAACTTTCATCTGTTCCAGTTACCTCCATCACTAGGTGCAGATATTAACAGAGGAAGATTGTTAATCAAGAGGTTTAGTTTCCAAAGGGCCGACCATTGTTACCCTGGTTTTCCAAGTTAGTGGGAAAGCTAAGTCTGTCTTAGCCTAAAAAACTACCATGCGACAATGCACCCGGGAATTAAAGCGCAAATTCAATATAAGCAACATCGTCATGGTGGCCGACAATGGCTTAAACACCCAGGGCAATCTGTTGGAGCTGTCGAAAGAAAAAAACGGCTTTCTGCTGGCCCATAGCTTGGCCAAACAAAAGACAGAATTGGTTGAAAAGCTTCTACAGGAGGATGGTTGGTACTGTGTTGTTGACAA
>CANQMZ010000202.1 GCA_947625105.1 uncultured Parasutterella sp. | reverse complement strand
CTCTTTGAATTTGTAAGCCGGGATCGACCACAATAGCTTTCATGCCGCGTTTTTCTATTGCTTTCTTTCCATGTTCCGTGCAAATCACTGTAGCGCCTTTGGATATCGCTTTGCCGTCCCACAATACCTTGCGGCCTTCTACGAAAGTAGCCACAGGTTTTTGTGTGGCATAGTCATAAACCGTGATATCGGCATCGGCACCGACCGTTAAGTGTCCCTTGTTTTGCAGCCTCAGCATACGGGCCGGATTCAATGAGGTTTTCTGAACGAATTGCGGAAGAGTCAAGATGTCAAGTTTCACCAAAGACAAGCCTTGAGAGAGAATGACATTACGTGGGATGCAACCGCCGTCAGTGGAGATGGCATCGACAACAAATGAACCATCGTCCCGTTTGGCCTGGGCAAGTTCGATTCTTGGAAGAGGCGGATTGATATTGAAGCTTCCGCCAACATCGGTTCCGGCTTCTTCCCAGCGTTTGACCGCCTCTTCACCGGTCATCAGATCAGAGTAACCGCCGGCATCAAACACCACAAAGGCTTTACCGGCGAGGAGCGCCTTCTTCACGCCTTCCCTGTCTTCGCTAAAACCAAAATGCCTTAGGCAGTTGCCGGTGACTTTGGACTGGATTTTTCCGGATTCATCGCAGGTCAGGCGGGTACCATTTTTGGGTGAGACATAGCTCTCGCACATGATGTTTGGGTTTTTCTTGAGCATATCAATAGCGATGGCGGTCTCTTCCATATTAGGCTTGATTGCTCCGCGGCAGTATGCGTTGATATGGGCGAGGTGGAGGGGGTGACCGGCAGCCATTTCGACAGCTTCAATCATGCCTTCAATGTTGGAACCATGTTGCGTGGTCCCGGCATGCCAAGCGACATAGGCTCTTCTTTCAAGAGCCGTTTTAATAAGTAGGGCGGAAGTCTCGGGACTTAAGGGATAGTGCCCTCCCAACAGTTTCACACCGAGGGCGCCATCAGACAAAGACTTGTCAATTAACGCGACCATTTCTTCTTTGGTTGGCGTGTTGTTTTTGAAAGTGAAAGGAGGGGAAGCGTATTGAAGAATAGCCATGTTGATGCCTGCGCCGTACTCCGGGACGCTATCGAGCACATCTTCCAAGGGGCCGGCCATGTCTAAGCAGGTGGTAACGCCTGAGAGGGCCAACATTCTAGGTCCATAAGGAGAGCCCCACATGCGTCCAAGATGGACATGGCTATCAATGATGCCGGGTTGAAGAGTCAAGCCAGTGAAATCGATGATTTCTGAGGATTTACCCTGTAGGTCTGGTCCGACTTCCGCAATTTTTCCGTCCTTGATAGCGACATCGTTGATGGAATTAACATTGTTTTTGGGGTCAACAACGTGAGCCCCCTTGATTAACAGATCCCACATGATTAATTTTCCCTTTGTTTCAAAAGGTTGACGATACGTGAATTTTACTCCTATGGTGACGAGGTCTCTTATAGTGAAGACTACGACAGTTTTTTACGCATGATTTCCATTTGATTTGCTCAGACATCAAGGTTTTTAGACAGAAAAGTTGCCCGGTGTAGCTTCTACAGTGGCTTCAAAGTTAAAAGGGTTATTTGTCGGTTTTATCTGGGACTTCAGTCAGTGTCGTATTCCGACACTGGAGCAATAAGGATATCGTTACCGTCACAGTGCGGGAAAATACATCAGCGAGTTAAAAGAGAATTTTTTTGTGTTTACATCGCAAGACACACACTTTTTTTATCGTATGTTTTTTATTTAAAAACACTATTTAATAACCATCTGATTTTTTAAAAATTAAAAAAGCCTAAATGCGCTCTGAAACGAGTTAAGCAAATTGAAGAAAAATTTTTAAAATTTTGGCGAAGGATAGTGTGCCAACAGTTGACGCTACGGTTCCTATCCCTCCGCCAAATTATTGGAGAGAAGTCATGGAGTCACACACTACAAAAAAACTTCCTATTATTTTTATTCTTTCCGGAGCAGGACTTTCGGCGGAGAGCGGGTTGAGGACTTTCAGAGGAGACAACGGGCTGTGGAAAGAAGTGGATCCGTCAAAAGTGGACAGTGCTACGGCTTTGATGTTACATCCCGAAAAAGTTTTCGAGTTCATGAACGAAAGGATTAAACGCTATTCCAAGGCTCAGCCTAACGCCGCTCATCGAGCAATTGCTGAATTTTGTTATGACCTCTCCGATAAAGCAACCGTAATCAATGTCACTCAAAATGTTGATTCGTTGCTCGAGATGGCAGGATGTCCTTATGTTCACCATCTGCATGGGTCGTTTGCTTTAAGCAAATGTTCCAAGTGCGGAAAGACGTTTCCAAGAGTGGGCCTGTACGGTTTTGGTGTTGAATGTCCGGTTTGCCATCGGGCAAGGAACAATGTCAGGCCGAGTGTTGTCCTCTTTGAGGAACAGCCTTATGGTCTAGATTGGATAATACCAATGCTGCGTCAAGCGGATTATTTTCTTGCCATAGGAACCTCCGGTAATGTTTATCCGGCAGCAGGATTTGTTTCAGAGGCAAAGGAGGCGGGATGCAAAAATTGCTGGCTTTGCAATATGGAGCCTGTGGCGGAGGGTTCCTATAACAGGCTATTTTTACGAGAGTATTCAATGATGATTCCTTTCAATAAACATTTTTTTGGGAAGGCCACAGAGACCGTGCCCAAAGCACTTTC
Organism: uncultured Parasutterella sp.; assembly: GCA_947625105.1. Lineage (GTDB taxonomy): Bacteria > Pseudomonadota > Gammaproteobacteria > Burkholderiales > Burkholderiaceae_F > Parasutterella. Next base: position 343 of record CANQMZ010000202.1, on the reverse strand, counting down.
TGAAATCAAGAGGTGTTTGGAGGAGGGGAAAGCAGAAGAGTAAAAAAAGAGGTCAGTGAACACACTGGCCTCAAAACCACTAGAGCAAGTGGGAATATTGTCGGGGGAAATGGTTTCTTTTCTTTTTGCTAAGTTGCCTAATCTCCATAAGACATATTGTAGGTGGCCTTACGTCTAATACTGACGTTTTTAGGAAAAGCTGCAAAGAAAAAATGGATTAGCCAAAACATTGGTTGAAGATTTAGTAGCCAAAAATAATTCTCTAGCTTTAATTTTTCCAAGTTCTAACCTAGATTCTTAGAGAACTACTATTGGATCGTGTGTTTCGGTTGAAATCATAGGT
>CANQMZ010000201.1 GCA_947625105.1 uncultured Parasutterella sp. | reverse complement strand
AGAATGAGAGAAAAATTGAGAAAACTTTTGAATCGGATCTTTGTCTTCGGAACCACCTATTTTTGCTCTGAGATTTTTCACTCTCTATTCATATATTAGAGATAACTTCCCACCACGGGGATTTTCAGACTAGACTCACTGGTGATATTAGGTACAATAACACTCGTTGAGGACGAGAGTATGAGCGATAAATTTGAGACATATATCCGGGAAGTCAGGCTGATTGACGACTCCTTTTTCGAGATCTTTTTCAAAAGAGACCCGAAGTACATCGAGACCGTCATTCGGGCGATCTTCAAAGAACTAGACCGACCTTTGGCCAAGATAAAAACGGTTACTATTCAGCATAAGCTCAATTCCGTCAAACAAAGAGGGATATGCCTGGACGCTCTTGCTATTGACGAAGAAGGCAAGAGGATTAACATTGAAGTCCAACGCTCGGTGACACATGCACTTGTCAAGCGGGCCCGATACCACAGTGCCATGATTGATACCAATACACTGGAACAGGGTAAGGATTTCGATGAACTGCCTGAAAACTACGTGATTTTTATCACGGAGAAAGACTTTCGGGGTGATGGAAAGCCGTTGTATCAGGTTGAAAGGTTTTATGTGGATCAAAAGGACAAGCCTTTTGGAGACGGCACGCATATTATCTTTGTCAACGGACAGTATCGTGAGAAAGGCACTGTTATTGGAGATTTGATGCATGATTTTTTTAGTCAAGGAGCTGATGAGATGAGGAACTCTGTACTGGCTGAAGGAGTCCGTTTCTTTAAGAACACCGAGGAAGGACACAAAGAGCTTTTCGGTATTGATGAGGCTATCAGGGCCGAGGGAGAGCGCATCGGGGAAGCTAGAGGAATGGCCAAGGGAAGAGCCGAAGGAAGAGCCGAGGGACGAGCCGAGGAAAAAAATAGTTTGGCTAAGAGAATGTTGGAACTTGGTTCTTATACGATGAAGCAGATCACAGAACTCACCGGTCTATCGCAAGAGAAGCTTCGCGAGTTGAAGGCTACCCTGTAGTTTAGTTTTCAAGCCCTCACACAGCAAAGCCCCTAAAGTTGGGGCTTTTCTTGTATGGGAAATTTCTTTGTCCCCTGCACAGGATTTGAGGCAACAAAAAATGTCAAGCAATTTTTTCGCCATTGTTACAATTTAGCGCGTTGCACAACGCGCTAAGCTACCCTAACTGCCTTCTTGCTTTAAAAATTCCCAGCTCTTCGTGCATAAGTGTTAGGAAAAAAGTTAAATGAACTCGGAAATAAGCTAGGACGGATAAGAGGAATCAGAAGTTCTTTCAGGAATAAGAAGAAATTGGTGGGTGCAAAAAAGCTGAATTTTATTGCTTAAACATTAGTTCAGCCGACCGCAATACGGGCAGGTCTTGGACGAGGGAAAATGGGTTGATCTGCACAAAGAGTTTTCCGACGGCATTAGTCAAAAATCTCCTTTAAAAATAATCGCTTTTTTTCCATAAAGCCTAAAACCTTCCGTAAACGAGTTAGTGATTGAATCTTTGTTCTGCCCGGCTGTTACGAAATTTTGAGAGAGCGGCAAACAGAGGTTATCCAAATAGTCCAATTTTTTAACAGGAATTTTTTATTTAAAAACAATAATCTTGGGGAGTGTTTTAAATGTCTAGACAAACTTCTCTAAAGACGACGGTTACCCTACTGAGCCTGGCATTTGTCGGCTTCAATGCCGTTGAGGCAGCCTCTTCCGGAAATACTTTTGACAGTGGTCTATTTTCCGAACTGCAAACGCAACAGAAAAATGCCGTTGACGTTGAGTCTCTGCTTATCGGTAATGTCGTCAGGCCTATCTTGGACCATTCAGCCATTGAACTTCGCATCGGAAAACCGATGAGTGTGGAAAGCATTACCAATGAATACCTTAAAAAGAGATTCAAGGAGTTTTACGCCAGTGAAAATAGGAGTCGGCACGCTGGGCAATGGCTTCCCATTGTGTTTCCCGTTGAAATTAATATGAACCCGAGCTATGTTCAAAACGCCATCAAAACTTTGGAGCAGATCGCCGAAAGCAAAAAAGAGTTCTCCATAGTCAACCAGTATAGCCCAGCCATCAATGTCCATGATCCCGTCAGTGTCACTTGGCCCAACGACTTGAGAGATGGAGGGAAACCTCGTTCCAAGGTTACTCGATACACCTTACCTAAATCCTCCGTGGATACGGGCGTTCTGGCATCTTTGCTCAAACAAGAGGCACAACAACGCATTCAGATCAATGTCTTTGGAGAAAATAAACAGGTTCCTTTAGCTGAGTACGTCATTGCAAATATCCTCCAAGAATCGGAGGAAGGAAAATTGCCCCTATGTATGACGATGACTTCTGGCGGGAGTCTGTGCTCGTGGGCCCCAAGAAGTCGTAACGATGGTCGCTACTCGGTCTTTGATTATCTCCAATTTCCAAGGGCTTACTACGCCTTTGCGTTAATATCCCCAGAGGTTTTAAAAGAGGCAAAATCCGTTGAGATTTTATTTGCCAAACCTAAGAAATCAAAAACACCTTACTAGTCCGCCCTATCATGAAAAACCTATTGAAACATTGTCTTTTTCTTCTGCTCGGCTGTCTCATTTCCATAGGAGCTGCCGCCGCCCAAAGAGAGGATCCCGAACTGCACACGGCAACGCAAAAATGCTCTCGAGGCGACTATGTGTCATGCGCTAACGCAGCATTCATGTACTCAAATCTGGGAGAGGATAAAAAGTCTCTAGAGCTTTATCAGTTGGCCTGCGACCACAACGTCCCTGACGGCTGTTTCGGTCTAGGGGTAGCCTACCTTGAAGGCGATTTCGGTAACTCGGCCGTTAAGCCTTCCAACCAAAAAGCCTTCGAGTACTTGCAAAAGGGCTGCAATCTTGATGATGGAAACTCCTGTGCACGCTTGGGCGAGTTTTATGAGAAAGGCATCGCCGTCAAACCCTCGTTTACTGTCGCTGCCAAGCTCTACAAGAAGGCTTGCGATATAGGGACCGATGATGACGAAGCGTGCTTGCG
>CANQMZ010000200.1 GCA_947625105.1 uncultured Parasutterella sp. | reverse complement strand
CCCTGTATGCTGCAACCGGAGAAGAATATGTCCAAGGTGGAGGAACTCTCCTCACAAAAGTCCGTGATGAAAGGATGACCTCCCAAGAGGTAGAAATAGTTAGGCCTAAGGAAGGCTTTTCCTACCTTGGTCTTTTTACTGGCAAAAAGCACAGATTCAATATGGGAATTAACGAGAAGGGCTTTACGATCGTTACTTCCCAAGCGGGTTCAGTTCCTAAAGCCATTCGAGAAGAATCATCCAAAAAGTCCGGGAAAAGCCGTTTTAAAGGGCAGGAATACTTAGTCCAACACTGTGCTACCGTTGACGAAGCACTAAAACAAATTGATAAGTTGATAGCAGGTCCTGCAAATTTTTTAATGGCCGACCCACACAAAATAGCTCTCGTAGAAGTCTATCCGAATGGCGATTACGAAATAGAGGTTAAGGAAAAAGGAGTGCTTTCACACACCAACCACTATGTGAAGGACAAGGGACTGGAATTCAATCAAAGGCAATCCAAAAGTAGCAAAACGCGATATAACAGGATCAACCAACTTCTTTCTGAAACGAAAAAATCGTTTAATCTCGATAGTTTCATCGCTTTTTCTGAAGATCGAAATGCAGGGCCAGACAACAGCATTTTCCGCCAGGGCTCGTCTGAAGACAGGCCTTCAACACTGTCTGTAATGTCTGTACATATCACGGATAGTGGTAAATCGGAAATTTATTTAAAGTGGAGGGATGACAGAAGAGATAAGAACTCTTGGCAAGTTAAAAGAGGTCTTTTTTTGGTTAATGATGACCTTTAGGGTTGACTCTCCCAGTTATCCGTACAAGTCAAAGAGAATTCGTTTATTTGATAGCCTCATATACATCGCCTGCCGGAAGAGCAGAAATTTTGTATATGAGGCCAAGTTCTAGACTCGAAAAAATTACTTGTCCCTTACCCGTCTTTCTCTTACGGCATGAGCTAGGGTCTGAATCGCTTTGACAGTGTCTTCCCATCCTATGCAGGGATCAGTAATGGACTTTCCATACACTAGTTCGTGTTCTTTTCCTTCAATAAGAGGTTGGTTACCTTCAACCAAATTTGATTCAATCATGACACCCATGATGTGGTAGGAGCCATCTGAGATTTGATGGGAGATATCTTTAATAACAGCCATTTGCTCATCGAGTTTCTTGTGGCAATTTGAGTGGCTGGCATCGATCATGACAGTTTCCGGTAAACCTGCTGCTTCGAGTTCTTCGCAGCATGTTTTAACACTTTGAGCATCATAATTTGGGGTTTTACCACCTCTCAAAATAACATGGCAGTCGTGGTTTCCTTCGGTAACAACGATTGCTGAGTGTCCGCCCTTAGTCACTGAGAGAAAAACGTGATCGTGTTGTGCAGCTTTCACCGCGTCAATGGCTATTTTGTAATTGCCTGTGGTTCCATTTTTAAATCCCACAGGACAGGATAATCCGCTAGCTAGTTCTCTGTGCACCTGACTTTCGGTTGTGCGAGCTCCAATCGCACCCCATGAGATCAAATCAGCAATGTATTGAGGCGTGATCATATCGAGATATTCTGTTCCCGCCGGCACACCCAGTTCATTGATATCAAGCAATAGTTCCCGAGCAACTCGAAGTCCGTGATTAATCCTGAAACTTCCGTCGAGGTCAGGATCATTAATAAGACCTTTCCAACCGATAGTGGTTCGCGGCTTTTCGAAGTAGACGCGCATCACAATCTCAAGATCATCAGCGTAGTGGTGCCTTAATTCAACGAGTTTTTTGGCGTATTCAATTGCCGCCTCGGGATCATGGATTGAACAGGGACCGGTTATTACCAACAGACGATCGCTTATTCCATGGATAATTTCGTGTGCGGCTTCTCTCGCCAGATGGACGGTAGTTGAAGCGAGCTGTCCGCAGGGGAATTCTCTAATTAAATGGGAAGGTGGAGAAAGTTCTCTTATTTCTTTGATTCTTAAATCGTCTGTCATGTAGGTCATGAGAGTCTCCTTCTTTGTTCTTGTCCATTAAAAAACCGCCTACAGGGGCGGTTGAAGATTCCAGAATAAAACTATAGGAGATCCTCTTCCGCCGAGGCTCTAAAGTAATATCCGTAAAATCCGTTAGTGAACATTTTTATTTTCTTCAACTTTACTGTCAGTCACTTTAGCTTAAAAAAGACGACCAACACGTTTATTTAGTAACAAAATTTTGGCTCTTCACGGTTTGTAGGAATGGCAAGGGATTTCACTTATAAAAAATCATAACAAAGAGGTCTCGTTTTGAGGCGGTTAAAGGATATAAAGGATAGAACCGTCAATGGGTAACTTTAAAGGATTCAATAAACGAGCAGTATCCACAAACAGGACAAAAAGACGAACACCAAGAGCCCTGACCGAGCTCAGTCAGGGTGGTCTGGAAGTCAAGGAAAAAAACTTAAACAGCCATTTATTGCCTGTGCCACAGCCTTTGCTTTAACATTGACCACCACCCCTTGGGTAATTTGCTCCACGGAGCATCTCGGACTCTGGGAAGAGCCGCCTTGATCCTCAGAAAGAAATATTTGTGATCACGAAAGCCATAAGAATTTCGTCTCAGTGTTTTGATCTTGTTGTGGGCTCCTTCTATCCGATTGGTCGAAAAGCCGAGAAAACCGGTCCAAAGGATGCCTTCCTCCCGTCTTTTGAGCATGATGGCGAAGCTTTTGGCCTCCTTAAAATCGAATCTCTTGACCGTTTCGAACAGTAACCTTTTCAATCTTGGCGGGCACCTCATACGGCTTCTTGCAAGACCAAATCGTCCTTAATTCTTGGCTAATCGGATGCAAAGCTGCCAACAGAGCATTGTCTTCAATGGTCCGAAAAAGTAGCTCTTGACGGTCAACCTTCAAGTCATCTAAACCACGGCTGACGCATACTCAGGAGTGATTTTTAGCCTTAAATAACGCAAACACGGTATTCAAGGCGAAGGCTAAGGATCTGTAAATAATTAACTAGCTTTTTTAAAACCTCTAATTATGTAATTCCATTCCCCTAGTTTCGGTTTTC
>CANQMZ010000199.1 GCA_947625105.1 uncultured Parasutterella sp. | reverse complement strand
CTTGTTCCATCGCTGATTCTCCGAGCTGATCCTCCTGTCCTTTCATAGGATCGGCCTCTTTTGAGGCCTTCTCTTACTGCGGGAATGGTTGCGAGATTATTCACGTTGAAATCTATGCCCGCATAACGGTTCGTCTTCAATTGTTTTTTCTTTCATCCTCTCGCTGTTGCTTAGGGCTAGGTGCATGACAAAGACATCTCCTAACGGAACGCTTCTGATTTCCAACAGTTTGGATTCGGTGGCCTTCTCGTTTATCTCTTGATCTTTGACATAGTGGATCTTGATTGAGCTCAAGCCGCTCATGACCAACACTCCGTCCTTGACCTTGAAGCCGTTTTTTGGATTACCCTACTTCTGACGGTTCTGCAATAGCCCCGCGACCTGGGTCTGGCTTTGAATTTGTCCGGGTGCATTTTATATTCGCGATTGCTCCGATAGAAACTTGTCCAACCTTTTTGACTCTCATGACCTAGCCCTCTTTGTTCGTTGGAAGTCTAGTAAATCGAAACAGAGTCACTTGCAAAAAACATGGGAAACAGTGGCTTTCATCCTCCCCCCCTCCACCTAAATCACAGATGCTAGATGAGGTCTTTCGCCCTGATAAAGTTCCTTGTATGACTAACAAATGCCAGTTGCTTTTTTAGACACTGAAACCAGTCAACTCGATCTATAAAACACCCATGGCAACCCGGAGGGTAATACTTCGCGAAAGTAAAAAAACTGTTTAGTTGTACTCTACGTTAGCTTCTGTCGCAGTGAAATTAATGCATTTTCCCTACATTTTCAATTCATTATCGAGCTGCAAAATAAATTTCCATACAAAAAGAGAGTTATCAGTTGACAAAGATTCAGGCAGCTGTAGCATTTGTCCTCAGTAATTTTTTTAAGTCATTTTTAAAAGGAGAACAAATCATGATTGCATCGGCCATCCAAAGAGGAAGTAGTGTTTATGTCTACGATGAACGCGGGAAAAACTTATATACACGTTCAGGCACTCTGATTGGTTTTACCAGCACCACAGTAACCATAAAGCGTGGTAATACAAATTATGTCTACAACGACAAAGGAATCACAATGTTCTCACGAGCTAGCTAAAACTTTCCTGTTCATTCTGGAGATATTCAGATAGCTGAGTATCTCCTTTTATTTTTCTTCGTTTAGACAGCTCATGGTAGAAGATCGTCGTGTGATTCGTTAAACCTTGGCGATCTATGAAAATATTAACAGAGCCCCTTCATATAGCTTTGCCTTAAAAACTGATGCGGGTTGTCACTTGAACAAGCAAAACTTCCTCGTTGTAGCCCTACTCGGGCTTTCTTTGTTTACTGAAGCCAACATGGTCATTGCAGAGCCTCAACCTTTGGTTTTGCCTGAACAAGGTTTGGTTTTATTGGGTCAAGAAAAAAGTCAATATATGACCCAAAAGACTTATTCTTTCTTTCACCCGCAAGAAAACATCCAATCAGAGTGGATTTGTGACTTCTAGTAGCTGGGCTCCCGAAATTTTCAACATCGGTAGTAATCGGGCTCCAATGGGACACTTCTCTGCCGTCCAAAAGAACGGCGATCGCATCATTCTGCAATTACACGGTGGCGACTACGTTAGAGGCATGAGTAATAACCACCGGCTTCTTGGTCTGAAATATGCAACTACCACGAATGCTTCGGATGTCTTCTCTAAATATGTTTATCTGGGGGCTTTAGAAGATGCGGTTGCGGCATGTGAAGAACTTTTAACAAGAGGTATTAGCCTAAAAATATTATTTTGACTGGCGACTCGGCAGGAGGAAACCTTGCCGTAGGATTAGCCCTGTGCCTCAAAGCCCATAAACTGTCACAGCTCGGCATCATTGTGCTTGTTGTCTCTCCTTGGGCTGACTTGGAAAATAAAAAAAACTCTTCTAGAACGTTTAGCAGCGAAAAGGATTTGATCCTAGGCAGTGGCACTCCTTTGTCAAATGAAATAATTGACCCCTCTTACGCAGGCACCTTAAGAAAGGATGACTCGAGCTTTTCTCTCATACATGCGGATTTGAAAGGTCTTTCCCCAATTTTGATACAAGCCAGAGGTCATAAAGTCTTTTTGACCGAATGCCAACAGTTGGCAGAAAAAGCTGCTGCCGATGGCGTCCTCGTAACACTGACCGTCTATTCAGGCAGGTCTCATGACTTTGCTTTAGCTTTTTCCGAAATGCAGGAAACGATTAATTCGTTCAAGGAAATAACCGATTTTGCTAACCGTCATATGAGGTAACCGGTTACAAATGCTGCGAAGAGTCCGAGGTAATTATTACCTCGGTTGATTTTGCCTGGTGCTTGGACTTACTTCCGATCGCTTCTAATCGAATCTTCACTAACCGGGAACGTGAAATAAATATCCGGATACGGCTCATTCTCTAACGTAAAGTGCCACCACTCCGTATTGAGCGGTTTAAACCCGTTGTCCACCATAATCTTTTGGAGAATTTTCCTATTGTTGATTTGCTTCTGAGTTAATCCTTTCGTATAACTAGGGTGGGATAGTTCTCCAAAATAATCAAAGACACCTCCCATGTCCACTTCCTTGCCTGTTTTCATATCAAACAGAGTCAAATCAACCGTGCTACCCCTACTATGACCTGATTTGCTTGCAATGTAGCCTTCTTTGAACAGCACAGACTTATCGAGTTCGGGATAGAAATAGTCCTTCATTCGAGTATCGCCCGTATCTTTTGCCCACTCGATAAAAACATCTACGGCGCTCTGAGGACGGTACGCATCGTAGATTTTCAATCTGTATCCCAGTTTTGCCGCCTCTTTTGCAGCATTCTGTAGTGCAGTGGCCGCTTCTCGAGTTAGCAGAGCCTGAGGTTGCTTATAACCATTGATCCTTTTACCAACAAAGTTGTACGTTGAAAAGTAACGAATTTCGAGAATAGCATCGGGCACAGCCTCTGAGACAGAAACAAAACCCTTCGGATCATCCGCTGCTGAGCTTGTAGAAGACAGAGTTAATTCTTGAATTTTGGCTCTTCGTGCATAAGTGTGGGTAATTTTTTTTGCATCACCCCTATCATTT
>CANQMZ010000198.1 GCA_947625105.1 uncultured Parasutterella sp. | reverse complement strand
AGTCTTTCATGAGCCTATCTGCCAAATTTCTAGGATAATTGCGAGTTCTACCTTGTTTATTTTCTCTTTTGACTGCTCCTGTTTTTAACACTTGAAACCATGTTTGATTGACCCTCGTTACCCATAGGAGTTGAGTTTACGGTTTTTTAATTTTTTTTCATTTTGTATTAAATTTGGCTCTTCACGGTTTATGGAGAATAACAAGGGATTTCACTTATAAAAAATTATAACTAAGAGGTCTTTTTTGAGGAGGTTAAAGGATAAAACCGTCAATGGGTAACGTTGAAGGATTCAATAAACGAGAAGATTCCACAAACGTCAGGTCCCGATAGCTTTAGTTTTGCTTTTTGACAACATTTAAAATGCGAAACTTCTGCTAGCAGGACCTTGGGATGTATCTACGTTGCTCAAACGGAAACAACTCCGAAAGCTATTAATCCTATTGCAATAGCCGCAGCAATCAACAATAAGGCGAGAATCAGCAACTCATAGCCAGAAAAGATTTTCTCGCTAGGTGTTTTTCTGTTTTGGACCCTCGCCCAAATGTAGAACGGCACCCCGCAAGCGACAATAATCATGGCAGACAGCAAGTAACTGAGTCCGGCAGCATACACGAGCCAAAATCCGTAAATTACGGCAATGATACTTCCAACCAAAGCTACGACTCTCTTTGAAGGAGCCGTTGACGGATAACTTCCATCAACGCATATCTTCCAAAGGAACATCATCGAAACAATATAGGCTGGAAGTACCATGACTCCAGTAATTGTAAGCATAGTGTTCCATGCATTATTGGAGAAGTAAACCAAAATCATGGCCAATTGCATGACCAAACTAGTAATCCACAAGGAAACATTTGGTGCACCATGTTTGTTCTCTTTTGCGAATTGCTTCGGAAATGTCCCGTTTTGAGCTGCAGCAAACGGCATTTCGGCTGTAATCATTGTCCAAGCCAACCAACTTGTAAGAACTGCGACAATTAAACCTAGATTCATCAGCCACGATCCCCATGTCCCCACAACCTTTTCCAACACGCCTGCGGTGGAAGGGTTCGGGACTGCAGCCAATTGTGCTTGTGTCATGAAACCGAAAGGCAAAACAGAAAGAAGAACGTAAACCGCCAAGCAACCCAAATAGCCGAGAATTGTTGCTCTTCCCACTTCGTTTTGGCTCTTGGCTCTTCCAGAAAGGACCACTGCTCCTTCTACGCCGATGAAACTCCACAAAGTAACTAGCATTGTGCTTTTCACTTGGCTACCGACACTACCTAATGTTTTCCCGTCCACAGCAACTTGGCCCCAGAAATCGTAATGGAACTGGTCAAAGTGGCAGACAAAGGCAATGATGATTACAAAAAGGAATAGAGGTACTAACTTTCCAACTGTACCAATCGTGTTAATAAATGCGGCCTGATGCGTGCCCCTTAACACGATAAAATTGAATATCCAAATCAACAAGGACCCGCCGATAATGGAAGGAAGCGTATTACCACCGGCGAAGTACGGTGGGAAAAAGTAATTAAACGCATCCATTGTGATGACGGCATAGCCTACATTACCGCAGATTTGGCACAGCCAGTAAGCCCAAGCAATTAAAAAGCCCACAAACGGTCCGAATCCTACTCTGGCGTACATATATATGCCCGCACTCAAATCGGGGCGAGCGTCGGACAGAATCCTGAAGGAATTAGCAATCGTCCACATGCCAACCCCGGTGATAATCCATGCAATAATAACTGCGCCTAAAGCTGCCCCCGAAGCCATGTTTTGCGGCAAGCTATAAATACCACCACCGAGCATTGAACTTACAACCACAGCCGCCAATGCGATTGTTCCTAACTTATGAACTTGGTTGCTAGCGGGGGCTTGCATAACTTGTTCGGATTTTACACCCGTATTTGTGGGACCTCTTGTACTCCGTGCTGATGCCGTTTGAGGACTTGATCTGAGTTCTTCTGACATTTCAGACCCTTCTTAGCTTTTAGTGGGAAATTTTGTTGACTCTTGCCTTCTCCCACTCCAATTGAATTTCCATAGATATAAAAAGAACCACACCGAACCCCTCTCCCCTGAACGATAGTAACCAAGGGAGACGGGGAAACTAAACCTTAGATGCTATAGTTTTTGGGGATCAACAGGATCTGCAGTCTCGAAATTAAGCATGCCGAGAGCAGTTAAACAATACCCGAATGGCTTTGTAAGGTTAATGTAGTTATGCCAAATCTGGAATTCGCTATGCTTAGCAACATCACGAATTTCCAACTCGTGGTTTAGAGACTTGTTAAGCCACATCTCTGCCGAAGCCTTAGCAATATCATCATCAATCCATGAATCAAAGTATTGGATATACTCAGCAGCCCATCCTCCAATGAGCTCACCAGTATTCTTATCTTTGCCCCAACAGAGACCGATACCCGAGGCGATTGCACGATGATCCTTGATGCTTGCTCCGTTACCGGCCATGATTACTTCAAGGACAGCACCATGGTGGAAATATTTGGTAACTTTATCAACCGGATAAATGTTGCCGAACAATTCTTTCGGCAAAACTGACGTGTAAGGGACAACGTTAAAGTTTTCTATCTTAGCCTGCATCAAAGCAGAATCGTAGCAGAACGTTTCAAAGGGTTGTGGGGGAATGCCGTCTTCTGCTTGTCCCACACCGCCTGTGATAAAAGCCAAAGTTGGGTATCTCGTTCCAGTAAGCACTTTCCACCTCCAAATGAGTAATTGAAAAAACAGGGGTGATTCTAGCCAGCAAGAAAATCCATGCTTAGCTGTCTCAACCCATTTCGAGTAGGTCCAACGCACCAAATTTGGACTCTTCACGTTTTTGGGTGCCGCCATTCTTAAGGTGATCCAATGTAAAGTCAATGAAATGGAGCTTGATATTGATTCTTTATTTGGATGCTTGCACAACCAAAAAATGCAAAGTATTTGGCTCTTCACGGTTTGTGGGGAATAGCAAGGGATTTCACTTATAAGAAACCATAACTAGGTAGGTTCCTGAGAGCTTAAGTCACCCCCTTTCGTATGAAACTCTCGGGGACTCACAGTTAGATTTCTTG
>CANQMZ010000197.1 GCA_947625105.1 uncultured Parasutterella sp. | reverse complement strand
TGACTGCAGCCTGAAGATCTCGCAAGAAGCCTTAAAAAGGCTGCTTACGGTTTTACAGAGAACATACCGCCTGTTCGAATGCAATTAAGGCGAGGGTGCTTGCTTCACAAAAATATAAGCAATCCTATCGCCTTCATGGCTTAATGTCAGAGAGGCAACGGAATACTTCTGTCGGCTCTTCTTGTCAAATACCTCACTACCTTCCGCATCAAGCTGTTCACTCTGCGCGAACCTACTTGTCAAGGCATCTCGGATACCAATCCCTAGCGTTTCGAGCCCGAGTTCCGAGGTGGCTTTTTCATTCAAAAAGCGAATGAAGCCTCTGCGATCAGTAACGACTACAGGATTGGACACATGGTTAAACACGGTTTTAAGGACATCAAACTCTCTTGCGGCAGCCGATGATACAGAACCCCTGAATGTATGTGCGGTTTTTACATTTTGAGCATTTGCGGCCATCACGCAAAAGGCTTTTTGTAGCTCAACGAGTTCTTCAGGGGAAGATACCTTTTGTTCTTCAGTAGGAGTCACAGAGCCAGACCGCACTTGTGACATAAGTTTGCTAACTGCCGATGTCAGTGGCTTGGCTGCCGAAGTAGCAATTGCAAAGGTGAGCACGGTGACTAGGAGGAAAATCAATAAATTCGTGATAACGGTGTACAGGATTGCTGATTTGCGATCTTGTAGAGTTTTAAATATGCAAACTCTCCAGCCAAGGTTAGGAATCTTTTCTATCGCACCTACCAGATCTGAAGTTTCGGGTCTTGTAATAATGCGAACGTTGCTCGTGTCCTCGGTATTAACCAAGGCTTCCCACGATGACAACGGCAATAAGTTTACTGTTTCAGGATTGTTGGAATAGATTTGATGGCCTCTGCTATCAAGAATCCAAACGAATTCTTTACTAAGCCCCAAGCCTTCAATCACCTTGCGGGATAGACTAAGCAGGTCAATGGATGCAACTGCATAACCTATTACTTTCCCATCCTTAGCGAGTGCGGGAGAAGCCATGTTAATGGTCGGTATACTGTCCTCTTCTCCAGCCTGCACGACATTAGAAACGTAGATGTTGTCGATGTTGCTGATATGGGTCCAATGGTCACGACTAATTTTATGACCGACACCAAGATTGCTCTTTCCCTCTAAATTCTTGCATGGGGCGCACGCCACTGACAGACCGGAAGCCGTGTCCAGTCGCAAAGACATTACATCAGGCACCGATTCCCTCAGGGCACTTAGCAGGCGGTTAAGCTTGTCTTTGTTTTGTGAGCCTTCAACCTGCATGAGGCTTGAGGCTGTAGAAACAATGCCACGCACAATATCCACTCTCATCTTGAGTGTGTTGGAAAGGAATTTAGCCTCATTAACTAAGACAGCGTCTTGCTGGTCAATATCTAGAGAAACACTTCTTGCCTGCCAGATTGTGAACACAACAAACGGTATAGCGACCGCCAAAGTCAGCAAGTAGTAAAGATAGGTTCTAAAACGTATCGGTGCCATTTTCAGACCATCAGCCAAAAGAACAAATCGAACGCAGAAATTAATGCTTTAAATCTATTCCGTTACCCCGTTTTTTATACCACTAACTAACCGCTTATTGGCGAGTTAGCACAGCTATATCATTGTAAATTCACATTGTGCGGATGGATAGCAAAGAGAAAAATTTTTATTGATAAATCACCCTTTCACCTACATTGAAAGCTTTTACTTATAGGAAGAAAAAATGTCCAATATCAAAATGGGTAAATATAGGAAGAGTGATTTATTCAAATTACCAGATGGCGTCTACCGTTTGGAAAGCCATTGCTACATCAGAGTCAAGGGCAATGGAAAATACAGGAATTATTTTTTCCGGTATACAGACATAGACGGCACACAGCGTGACATGGCCCTTGGGAGTGCGAGAAAAGTGCCACTAACGGAAGTTCAGCAGAAAGTTTATTACCTAAAAACTGTTTTGAAGATGGCCCGCGGCGCTAACGCCCTTACCGAAGTGAATGGTCAAACCCTTTTTAAGGAATATTCGTTATCTGTTATTGACACATTATCTGAAGTCAAGCTGTGGAAAAATCCCGTTCAGAAGAAGTCTTGGGTCTCTTCCATTGTTACTTATTCGCATCCAATTCTTGGGGAAAAATCCGTCCAGGAAATCACTCGGAGAGATATCCTAAAAGTGTTAAAACCGATTTGGATCACAAAGACGATGACGGCCAGTCGGCTAAGGGGTAGATTGGAGAGAATTTTTTCTTACGCCATCAGCGAGGGAGCCTACAGCGGACCGAATCCTGCGGCCTGGAACGGTAATCTGGATATGTTCCTGCCATCGCCTGGCAAATGCAGTCGCAGCAGCCATTTCCGCTCTTTGAGCTTTGAGGCCCTCAAGAAACTTATTCCTGTTTTATTGAGCAACAGAGCGACAGCCGCAAAGTCACTGTTGTTCGGCATTCTCACGGCTACGCGAACCGTTGAATTTACTCAGGCGCATTGGAGAGAAATCGACTGGAAGAACAAGATCTGGAATTGTCCGCCCAATCGAAGAAAAGACGGCAAAAACGAAGTGTTCAGGGTCCCTTTATCACAACAATCCGTCTCTCTTTTGAAATGGATAAAAGAAAGGAGCAACAGTGAGTACATTTTCTCCGTAAATCATAAAACACCGATACGGCGCGAGACTCCGAGAAAGTTCTTGCGGGAGAACCTCCATTCCGATGGCACCATGCATGGCATGAGGTCTACATTCAGAGATTGGTGCGCCGAAAACGGAGTTGATCTTATCGCTGCGGAAAAGTCTTTAATGCATTCGACCGGAAATCAGACGGTTGTTGCCTATCAAAGAAGTGATCTTTTAGAGGTTAGAAGGGAAATTATGCAGAGATGGGCGGATGCACTTTTTGAAGCACCCAAAAATGAGGAAAATTTTGAAAATCCGGAAAGCTGAAAATCTAAATTTCTGTGGCAAATAAACAACAAAAAAGGAATTTTTTGGGTATTTTTGCTTTAAAACAGCACTTGATAGTTGCAAAATATCCGCAAATGCAACAGAATTCGCTTGTTTTTTAATTCTTGCTAGGAATTTGAATTTTTAGCAGGTTCTTAACTTCAATTGGAGT
>CANQMZ010000196.1 GCA_947625105.1 uncultured Parasutterella sp. | reverse complement strand
CCCTCCTACGCCACGGCCTAGCTTATTTCCGAGCTCATTTAACTTCTTTTTTTACCCACACTTATGCACGAAGAGCCCTCAATATGGAAGAGTTAGCCGATCTCATCCATATGGCGCCTTCCACGTTCAATCGGCATTTCAAGAAGGTTACCAATTTAAGTCCGCTGCAATTCCAAAAACGCTTGAGACTCTATGAGGCGGAACGCCTAATGCTGATTGAAGGAAAGAATGCCGGCACCGCTGCTCTTATGGTTGGCTATGAGAGTGAGTCTCAATTCAACAGGGAATATAAGCGATACTTTGGTGCCCCTCCCCACCAAGACGTAGCTAACAAACGGTCCTGATCTTTGTAAAACAATTGGACAACTCTCAGTGAGCGAATTGGGCAAAGATTAGCTCGGATTATGTATTGTCGGAAAGGTCTCGAAATCCTACATTGTCATCACTGAAAACATCTTTGATGTACTTTGTGTGGAGGTTGTTCCGTGTCGTCTAAGTTCTTCTTACCTTTGCTGGGCATATGTTGTGCAGCAATAATGAGCTTCTCAGCAACAGCACAAGCCCAAAGCCCTTTGGCATCTACTTTGAGTGAAAAGCAGCAAGCAATCATTCCTATAGCGGCATTTACAGCAAAGGGAGACGAGAAAAAACTCAAAAGTGTGCTTGAGGAAGGACTGCAGAAGGGATTAACAGTCAATGAGATCAAAGAAATCCTTATTCAGATGTATGCATACACGGGCTTTCCTCGAAGTCTGACGGGTTTAAACACTTTTATTGCTCTTCTAGATGAGCGAAAAGCAAAAGGGATTGAAGATAAGGTGGGTAAAGAGGCTACCCCTTTACCTGAGGGAACCAATATGCGAAAGATTGGAACCGAAAATCAGACTGCCATTATTGGCAAACCTGCAAGTGGACGTGTCTATGAATTTGCCCCGACTATTGATTCTTTTCTGAAAGAGCACCTGTTTGGCGCTATTTTTAGTCGCGATGTTCTCGACTTTAAAGACCGGGAGCTTGCCACAGTCTCCGCTTTAGCTAGCCTTCCCGCTCCCACCCAGTTGTCTTCGCATCTGAAATGCTGCCTCGTGGTGGGACTTACCAAAGAACAATTAAACGAATTCATTGACGTTCTTGAAAAAACGGTTGGCAAACCTGAAGCCGAACTCGCCAAGAAGAGTTTCGAATCAATACTGAAAAACACCACTTTATCGAAATAAACCAATAGGAGAAAACATGATGAAAACTGTTCTGACATCACTCGTCATTACGCTATCTATGTCATTTATGCCGGAAACTAATGCCGCGACAACCAATCCATTCGGATTAGTTTATAAGGATGCCATCACCGAAAACCTGAAAGGTAAGGTGAACATCCATCCTGTCACTTACAAGTTGAACGGGCTAAAGATTGCGGCAAATGTTTATACACCAGCCGGATATGAAGCTGGCAAAAGGTACCCTGCCATCGTGGTGGCTCATCCCAATGGCGGAGTTAAGGAACAAGTTGCAGGTCTCTATGCCCAGCGTTTGGCCGAAAAGGGCTATGTCACAATCGCGGCGGACGCTTCCTATCAAGGAGCTAGCGAAGGCACACCACGCAACGTAGATAAACCTTATTTCAGGACAGAGGATATTCACGGTATGGTTGATTACATCAGCTCTTATCCTGGAGTGGACCAAAACCGTATTGGGGCTCTCGGCATTTGTGGCGGTGGAGGTTATACGCTTAACGCGGCCAAGTCTGATAAACGACTCAAAGCTGTCGCGACCTTAAGTATGTTTAACTCCGGTGAAGTTCGTCGCAATGGCTACATGAACTCTCAACTTGACTCAATTCAAACACGCCTGAAGGAAGCTTCTGAGGCTAGAACAAAAGAATTGATGTAAAAATCTACTGGTAATGGGACAGTAATTTACTTCATTGGGACAGTAAAAATTAAAAAAGACTTTGGCTTGCAAAATAAAAAATTTTGGCTTTCAAATGAGACACCCCACAATCGTCACCCCTCGCAGGCGTAGCCAAGAGGGGTGACGATTGTGGGGTGATGCAGTTAGGTTTTAGAGGTCTTTTAACTCCTAAAATGCATAATCAACCACAGCTGCACTGGGCTCCCCAGCCATGCCGCTTAACGTTTCATGGTTGACATAGAGATATCACTTTGAGCTACAGGACGTCCTCCTGCATTTTTGTCTTTACTGCTGCATACTTACTCCTCATAGAACTTCCCTTGAGCGTAATGTGATAACTCTGATACATGACTCGATCCATGATAGCCTCTGCCTTGATTGGTTCGCCAATGTATGTGTACCAGTCTTTTAACGGTATCTGCGCGATCAGGATCAAGGAATTTTCCCCCATTCTTTGTTCCAAGATGGTAAAGAACTCCGCAGCTATTGCCTCATTCATGTTCATAATCCCGAAATCATCGATGGTCAGTAAGCTCTTGCTCATTAGCATTTTGCGGAAATTGATAATACGGTGACAATCAAGCGCAGCTTCGATGTCACTGATCAATTCTGGCAAACGGTAGTAGAGAGAACTGTATCCGTGAATACAAGCTTGGTAGGTCAGGACATTGCCAATATAGGACTTGCCAACCCCCGACATGCCGGTAATGGTTACCCATGGTTTACGATCGGCAGATAACCAACTACAGTCACACAACTCCTCGACTAAAGGACGGTTCAGACCGCGTTGTGAGTCCCAGTCAATCTTTTCCAGTCTAGCCATTGTTCCTTGGGGAAGATGAGCATTCTTGACCAGACGCTGCTGACGCTTATATCCACGAGCCCTTTGCTCTGCCTCGAGTAACAACAAGAGGCGTGGATCAAATGGCATATCGGCATAGCTTGGATTATCCCATTGCTGGCGGTAGGCTTCATAAAAACTCGGCATCTTGATTTGCTTGCAGAGTCCCTGAATGGCGCTTCTGCATTGTTCCGTTTTGGTACTCATCGTTATTCTCCGGTTTTCTCTTTTAATAACTTCTCGTAATATTCTGCGCCCCGAACATCCTCGCTGCTGACAGCTGCACGGCGACAAAGATTCTTTTTGGCTCATCAAGTTTTCACGTGAAAAGGAGTAAACCAACAGAGTTTTTTAAGAAAAGCAACTC
>CANQMZ010000195.1 GCA_947625105.1 uncultured Parasutterella sp. | reverse complement strand
TCCGTATCGGTGGCTTCGTGGAGGAGGGGTCCGTTAAGCGTCAAGAGGACGGTGTTACCGTCAATTTCAAAGTTACCGATACAGCACACACCATTCCTGTTAGCTACAAGGGTAGTCTGCCCGACCTGTTCAAGGAAGGTAAAGGTGTTGTCGCTCAAGGCAAGCTTCAGAACGGGGTTTTTGTCGCGGATCAAGTACTCGCAAAGCACGATGAAAACTACATGCCGCCTGAAGCAGAAAAGGCAGTTCGTGACGCTCACGAGAAGGCCCACATGATTAAAGCCGGTGGTGTCAACCCCCATGCTAAGCAATAGAAGAGGGAAAGTATGATTCCTGAATTAGGTCATTTTGCATTAATTCTGGCGTTAGTGGCTGCCATGATCCAGGGCATCTTGCCATTGGCTGGCATGGCGTTAGGCGTGCGTAGCTGGGTCAATGTGGCTCGCCCTGCCGTTTTTGCCAATGCGCTTTTTTGCATCTTCGCGTTCGGCTGCTTGATGTGGAGTTTCTATGTGAGTGATTTTTCTGTGATGAATGTCGCTAACAACTCCAACTCAATGTTGCCATGGTTCTACAGAATTTCGGCGACTTGGGGTTCTCATGAAGGCTCCATTCTTTTTTGGACGATGCTTTTATCCCTTTGGGGTTTGGCTATAGCGGTCTTCTCCCGTCATCTTCCTCAGGAAGTTATGGCGCGAGTGATTGGTGTCATGGGATTGATTTCCATTGGCATGACACTCTTCATGTTGCTTACCAGTGATCCGTTTATCCGCTTATTTCCGGCTGCTCACGAGGGTCGTGACCTCAATCCCTTGTTGCAGGATCCGGGCATGGTTTTTCATCCTCCACTGCTGTACATGGGTTATGTAGGGATGGTGGTGCCATTTGCTTTTGCTGTGGCTGCCCTCATCGGGGGCAGGCTTGACGCAGCTTGGGCTCGCTGGACACGTCCTTGGACGAGCGTTGCTTGGATCTTTTTGACGCTAGGTATCGCACTCGGTTCATGGTGGGCTTACTATGAGCTAGGTTGGGGAGGTTGGTGGTTCTGGGACCCTGTGGAAAACGCTTCCTTTATGCCGTGGCTAACTGCTACAGCCTTGTTACACTCACTTGCTGTTACCGAGAAGAGGGGTAGTTTCAAGATTTGGACAGTGCTTCTAGCATTGATCACATTTTCTTTGTCCCTTTTGGGAACTTTCCTTGTGCGTTCAGGCGTGTTGACTTCGGTCCATGCGTTTGCGACCGATCCTCAGAGAGGGCTTTTCATTCTCGCATTGCTTATGATCGTCATCGGTGGCTCGCTCATTCTTTTTGCATGGCGTGCTCCCAAAGTCGGTACCGGAGGATCCTTTGAGATTTTCTCTCGTGAGGCTATGCTTCTTCTGAATAATGTCCTGCTTGTCGTTGCCATGGCGGCAGTGTTGTTAGGAACGCTCTACCCACTTTTCATTGATGCATTAAATGCCGGCAAGATTTCAGTAGGACCCCCGTATTTTGACTCGGTTTTTGGTCCGATTATGGTTCCAGTGGTGCTTCTAATGGGTGTTGGTCCGCTTATCCGTTGGAAAGACGCCAGTTTTGTCGATCTGTGCAAGAGGGTAGCCTGGTGTTTTGTTGCCGCCTTGGTTTTGGGCGCAGCTGTTCCGCTTTATCTTGGATGGAATACATGGTGCTTTGTGGGAATGTTTTTGGCTTTTTGGGTCTTTTTTACCTTTATCGAAAGCCTCAGAGAAAATTGCCGCAACCTGAAAGGAAATCTGTTTGCCCGTTTTGCAAAGCTGTCCAGATCTTACTGGGGCATGATGCTAGCGCACTTGGGTATCGCGGTGTTTATCGTCGGTGTCTCCATGGTGATGACATATGCGCTTGAACGCGATGTCACTATGACTCCGGGTAACGAGGTGGCCGTAGGTGATTACACATTTAAATTCAAAGATGTCAAGACAGGAATCCGAGGACCGAACTACTTGGCTGACGAAGGAGTTTTCGACGTTGTTAAAAATGACAAAGTGGTGGCGGTTTTAACTCCTCAGAAACGCAAATATTTCTCCAATGAGATGCCGATGACCGAATCCGCTATTGATTCCTCCTTAACTGGTGATCTTTATGTCTCGATGGGAGCACAGACTGCAGAGGGGGCCTGGGTTGTCAGAGTTTATGACAAGCCATTTGTCAACTGGATCTGGTGGGGGTGCGTCATTATGTCGCTTGGGGCACTTTTAGCGATGTTTGACAAGCGATACAGAACGACTCGACGCAGTGGCGTTCAGGCCAGAGTTGAAAAGAGGTAAGAAAGATGAAACTTAAATATATTGTGCCTTTCGTACTGTTTTTTGCATTGGCGATTTTTCTGTTGGTTGGGTTAAATAGAGACCCAAGAGAGGTTCCATCTCCTCTTATCGGCAAGCCTGCTCCTGAGTTTTCTCTGCCAAGACTTGACGACCCTAACAAGATGGTGACTAAAAAGAGCATGCTAGGCAAGGTCTGGCTTATGAATGTTTGGTCTTCTTGGTGTGTTTCTTGTAGGCAAGAGCACCCGACATTGGTTAAAGTGGGCAAAAGTGGAGAAAAGGTTGTTCCCGTCATCGGTCTTGACTACAAGGACAAAGACGCTGATGCGATGCGCTTCCTACGGCAGGGAGGAGACCCTTATGATTTCTCGATTAAGGATCCCACCGGAGAGGTAGGCATCGAGTTTGGAGTCTATGGTGTACCGGAAACTTTTGTTATCGATAAGAAAGGCACCATTCGTTATAAACAGATCGGGCCGATAACTCCCCAAGCATGGGATGAAAAAATCCACCCGCTCATTAAGCAATTAAAGGAAGAGTCATGAAAAAATTTCTAATGCTTCTGGCCGCTTTTTGTTGCTCGATCAGTGTGGTTTTAGCAGCAGACGTCAAACCGACGATACTTGATCCGGTAGCCAATAAGAGGGTAGTGGAGATTGCAAGCCAGTTGCGCTGTTTGGTATGCCAGAATCAGTCTATCGCCGACAGTAACGCCGAGTTGGCTATCGACCTTAAAAATCAAGTGGTCAAACAGATTGCCGCTGGCAAAACGAACCAAGAGATCATTGACTTCATGGTCGAGCGCTACGGTGATTTTGTGTTGTACAACCCACCATTCAAAATGAGTACGGCTCTT
>CANQMZ010000194.1 GCA_947625105.1 uncultured Parasutterella sp. | reverse complement strand
TGGTCGCTTTTAAAATCACCCCTAAATGATAGGGGTGATGCAAAAAAAATTACCCACACTTATGCACGAAGAGCCATATTGAGAGAAGAGGTGTAGTTTTCCCGAAGCCAAGAGATGGCTTGTGCAATTCGGTTGGCCTGTGTTCCGTTAGTATTGAATAGCCGAAGGCATTTTCCCTGTATGCCGCTAAGCAGGTAGTAATGTATCTCTCGAAGAATCATGGGAGCCAAGACAGGAATGCGAGCAGGAGTCTCGAGCAGGTCAACCAATCGAATAAATGCCTGCATAAGATCAGAGCTGACTTTATCGACTACCACCGGTGAGGTTTCTGTTGTCTGGTCGGTGAAAATCGATGGAGCTTCCGAAATTAGCTGGGTGATGATTTGTCTATCCAATTTTACTGAAAGGGACAGGAAAGGGGCTTGTGAAGACGCATCGGTAATATGGAAAACTCCGGGCATGTCAATGCCGACCGTTACGCAATGCAATTTACCGTAATTTGCTTCCCGCCCACCGATCATTGAGTGTTTAAATCCTTGAATTACTAAGGCAACCATGGGGTTGTAAAAGCACTTGATTGCGGAGGTGTTTTTGTCGTAACGAGTTAGGGCTAAACCTCTGATAGGTGTCTCAAACCTAGATTGCGTTGGTAAATATCTCAGCAAGCTTGATTTGAGATAGTCGTTAAGTTCAAGTATGTTATCCGACTGATTCATGCGAGGGGCTCCGTTTCACTTACGTGCGGCACTTTATGCGAAACCATTACAAATGAATTTTAATCTTATAGTTACAGTTGTAGTGATAAATAATCCAACGTCTTACTCTGAAGATCTGATTTTGGAGAGTAGGTAAGGCGGAGGCAATTTAGACTGAACAAAAAAGCCGACCCGAAGGCCAAATGGAAAAATCAAATTATATGAAGCCAAAAATTTCACCCCGATGGGAAAATCAGAATTGTATGAAGAGGTAAATATCAATAGAGTATTCAAGTTTAGAGTTTTTCAAGGAGGACAAAAAGTGAAAAAGATTATCGCAGTTGCGGTATTGGCAGCTTTTTCTTCCATGCCTTACGCAGCTGAAAAAGTTTTGAATACCGATGTTGTGGTTATCGGTCAGGGAGCTTCTGGAACGGCAGCCGCTTTTGCCGCGGCAGAATTGGGAGCTCAGGTTATCGGTCTTGAACAGTCCGGGATGACGGGCGGTACCGGCAACTTCTCCGAGGGGATCTTCGCTGTTGAATCCGGCATGCAGCGTGATATGAACTACAACCTCACTAAAGATGAAGCTTTCCAAATGATCATGAGATACGGTCATTGGAGAGGCAACGCTAAAATGGTGAGAGCCTTCGTCGAGAAATCAGCCGAGACCATTGACTGGATGAAAAAGCACGGAGTCAAATTCGAGAAGCTATTCTCCAACTATCCGGGTGGACTCTATACTTGGCACATCTATGAAGGACGTGGCAAAGGTTGGATTGACGCTCTGCAGAAGAAAGGTAAGGAAACCTATGGAATGACTGTCCTCATGAACACCAAGGGCGATGAGCTCATCATGAAAGACGGTAAAGTAGCAGGAGTTTTGGCAACGGATGCCAAGACAGGCGATAAGCTCAGAATCAATGCCAAAGCGGTCATCATTGCTACCGGCGGGTTCGGCGACAATCCTGAAATGATGAAAGAGTACATGAGATTCCCCGGGGTCGACGGTTTGGCCCAGACCGGCAAGAAGGGAAGCGGTATTCAGATGGCCTGGAAAGCCGGCGGCGGTAAAGAAGGTACCGAAGTCCAAGCTTCCTATCGACCGGGTCCGAAGGGAGTGGGTACGACCAACCACGTTTCCGCGACAGCCAAACAACCTCATCTTTGGTTGACACCGAAAGGCGAGCGTTTCTGTGACGAAACCATCATGCTTGACTGGCCTTTTGCCGGCAATGCTCTTGAAAGAATTGGCGGTCAGATGTGGGTGGTCTACGACCAGAAGAACCTTGATGACATGACCAAGGGACGAGGTATTGATCTTGGCGTAGGTGTTATGGTTCCTGTGGCAACGAAACTGACGAATTTCGAGAAGGAATTCAAGGATGCGGAAGCCAAGGGTTGGGCAATCAAGGCGGATACACTTGACGAACTGGCTAAGAAAACAGGCATGAACCCCGAGACGTTGAAGAAGACGGTCGACGAGTACAACAAGTTCTGTGATATTCGGCATGACGGTCAATTCGCGAAGAGGGCCGAGTACATGAAAGAAGTGAGAACCGGTCCTTTCTACGCCATCAAGAGTGTTGCATCCAGCTTGGGTACGCTTGGCGGCATCAAAGCCAATGAAAGATTCCAAGTGGTTACCAAAGACGGCGATCCGATCCCCAATCTCTATGCTGCCGGTAACGATGTCGGCGGGATGTATGGTGATTCTTACGACCTGTTGATGGCGGGTTCGACGATCGGCTTTGCAGTCAACTCAGGAAGAATCGCAGCTGAGAGCGCGGTCAAGGACCACAATCTCGGCAAGAAGTAATGCGGAAATTTTCTTCTAAAAAGTGAAGGTATTCGGGGCGTTTGTCGCCCCGATGCCGTTTTTACGCACCAGCAAGCCGGGTAACGCCTGGTCCCTTAAGTCGACTTCTTCCTTCACCCATGCGTTCTACGGAAATTTGCACCGGAATTCTGTCACGGATGAGTTGAACGTGCGAGATGACTCCGACGAGTTTTCCTTGAGCATTTAAGTGTCCCAGAGCCGATAAGGCACGTTCAAGAGACTCTTGGTCGAGTGTGCCGAAACCTTCATCAAGGAACAAAGAATTAATCTGCACGTTGCGGCTAGCCATCCTGGACAAGCCTAAAGCCAATGCTAGGCTTACCATGAAAGTCTCACCGCCAGAAAGGTTATTGGAGGTTCTTTCCTGACCGGCAAGGTCATTGTCAATGAGATGGATGTCAAGGTTCTCATTTCCGGCAACCAGGGTGTAGCGATCCGTGATTCTGCTTAATTCCTTGTTGGCTTTTTGAATGAGGCTCTTGAGCAGGAGACTTTGTACAAAGACCTTGTATTTGTCACCTTCGGCACTACCGACGAGGTCATTTAAACGGTCCCAAATGGCCTTTTCTTTTTCGAGCTTTTTAAGTTCATCGCCAAGGCGGGCCCTATTTTGCAAAGCCTCGTTATCGGTTTTCAACTGTTGTTCAACCTTTCCCTGTTCGGTAAGTACCTCAGCATTTTGTTTTTCCAGTTGTTCAATCA
>CANQMZ010000193.1 GCA_947625105.1 uncultured Parasutterella sp. | reverse complement strand
TGGCTCCCCAAGTTGGACTTGAACCAACGACCTGCGGATTAACAGTCCGTCGCTCTACCGACTGAGCTATTGGGGAATCGGTGAAGTGCAACTATATACAAGTTTTGGGCTGTGCGCAAATATTAAAAGAGATTTTTTTGCAATAGTTGTAGGCGGAATAAAGAAACGGGTCCTCGTGGGACCCGTAAAAACCTCAAATTAACAGTAGGTTAGAGCACTTCTTTGATGGCTTTTGCCGTATATTTGACATTTTTCGTGTTTAAAGAAGCAATACAGAAGCGACCGCTCTTAACCGCATAGACACCAAATTCATCTTTTAAGCGCTGAACCTGTTCTGGAGATAAGCCTGAGAATGAGAACATGCCTTTTTGTTTAACCATGAACTCGAAATCCTTCTTGGCGCCGATAGTTTTGAGCTCATCGGCCAATGCGCGGCGCATTTGCTTGATACGGACACGCATTTCTTTGAGATCTTCGTGCCAAACCTTGAGCAATTCTGGATCGCTTAATACCTTGGCGACAATGACACCACCGTGCATTGGGGGATTGGAATAATTGGCGCGGATGCAGGATTTAAGCTTGCTCATCACGCGTGAAGCCTCTTCCTGATTATTGCAAACAACGGTCAATGCTCCAATGCGTTCGCCATAAAGGGAGAATGATTTAGAGAAAGAGCTTGCAACCAAGAATGGGATTCCGGCTTTTGCGAATTCTCTGATTGAGGCAGCATCCTCTTCAAGACCGTCGCCAAAGCCTTGATAGGCGATGTCAAGGAATGGAATGAGTTTACCTTTGACGCAGACTTTGACGACTTCTTTCCATTGATCTAAGCTGAGATCAACACCTGTCGGATTGTGGCAGCAAGCGTGCAAAATAACCACGGTATCTTTCTTTAAGTCCTTGAGGTCGTCAATTAACTTCTTGAAAGCAATGCCACCAGTTTCTTTGTCGTAATAGGCATAGCTTCCAACCTTGAAACCAGCTTGTTCAAAAATCGCTACGTGGTTCTGCCAAGTCGGGGCGCTAACCACGGCTTTTGGTTTTTCTAGGATGTCACAGAGGAAGTCAGCACCGACCTTAAGGGCACCGGTCCCGCCAAGAGACTGGACCGTTGCGGCGCGCTTTTCTTTGATAATGGGGGAATCCTCGCCAAACAACAGCTTTTGGACCCCGGTAGCCAAAGCTGGCACACCGGAAATCGGCAGGTAGGTGTGAGGAGCACCCTCGGCTACCATCTGCTTTTCAGCGGTATCAACAACGTTCAGAAGAGGAACCTTGCCTTCTTCAGTGCAATAAACACCGATGCTCAGATTAACCTTATTTTCTCTTGGATCGGTTTTGAATTCTTCGTTTAATCCAAGAATAGGATCATCTGGAGCTTGTTTAACGACATCAAAAATAGAATCAGCCATCTTTTTCTCTTTCAAGGTGTTAAAGGAAATAAATATCCCTTAAGAGTAAACCAAAACAAGGCCTATGGACGATTATTCTTCAGGAAAATCAATGAAAGGAGCAATCGGAGGGGTGTTGTCCGCTCTCAACGTCATACTTAAAAATGATGGTCTCTAGTGATAGTATCGTCAACAACACTCGATAAAAGGAGCCTGATTTTGGAGATTATTCGTTATCCCAACTCACCGTTTGAATTACATCAGCCATTTGCTCCATCAGGAGATCAGCCGCAAGCTATTGAAGAGTTGGTGGAGGGGCTCGAAAATGGTTTAACAGCACAAACACTGCTTGGTGTCACGGGCAGTGGCAAGACCTATACCATGGCAAATGTTATTGCGCGGACTGGTTTGCCGGCATTGATCATGGCCCCCAATAAAACATTGGCTGCACAGCTCTATGCCGAAATGAGGGATTTTTTTCCAAATAACGCGGTCGAGTATTTCGTCAGCTATTACGACTACTACCAGCCCGAGGCCTATGTGCCTCAGAGGGATCTATTCATTGAGAAAGATTCATCCATCAACGATCACATTGAACAGATGAGGCTATCGGCATCAAAAAGCGTTTTAGAAAGGAAGGATGTGATCATTGTGGCTACTGTGTCCGCCATATACGGTATTGGCTCTCCAGAGTCCTACACAGAGATGCGCCTTATTCTGAAAGTCGGTGACAAGATTGATCAACGGGATTTGATAGCTCACTTAGTACGAATTCAGTACGAACGAAATGACGTTGAGTTCGAAAGAGGAAAATTTAGAGTAAGAGGAGACACGATAGATGTGTTTCCTGCTGAACATTCGGAAATGGCTCTAAGGATCCAGCTATTTGACGATGAAATAGAGGCGATGTATTTCTTTGATCCACTCACGGGGAAGACCAAACACAGAGTGGATCGTTTTGCGATTTACCCGACGTCCAACTATGTGACACCCAGAAACGAAGTGCTTAGGGCAATAGAAAGCATTAAAGAGGAGTTAAAGGAAAGGGAAGAATTCTTCCTCTCGGAAGGAAAACTGCTTGAAGCCCAAAGAATTAAAGAGCGCACTCTTTTTGACTTGGAGATGCTAAACGAGTTGGGGTTTTGCAAGGGAATCGAAAACTATAGTCGACATCTATCGGGGGCGAAACCTGGTGAGCCTCCACCTACGCTAATCGATTATCTACCCAAAAACTGCATCATGTTTTTTGATGAATCCCACGTACTTCTTGGGCAATTAGGAGGTATGTACCGCGGAGACAGATCCAGAAAAGATACGTTAGTGCAGTATGGCTTCAGGTTGCCAAGCGCCAAAGATAATAGACCGCTGCGTTTCGATGAATTTGAATCCAAGATGCACCGCTCTATTTTCGTTTCAGCCACGCCTGCCAGCTATGAGTTGGAGCATTCTTCCCAAATTGTGGAACAAGTTGTTAGACCAACCGGATTAATTGATCCGGAGGTTGAGGTGAGACCGGCTTCAACTCAGGTTGATGATCTTCTAAATGAGATTAACGAGCGCACGAAAAAGGGTCAAAGAGTTCTCGTGACCACTTTGACAAAGAAGATGGCGGAGGATTTAACGGACTTTTTAGACGAAAACTTTATCAAAGTGAGGTACCTACACTCCGATGTGGATACGGTTGAAAGAGTGGAAATTATCCGAGACTTGCGCGCCGGAGTGTTCGATGTTTTGGTTGGAATTAACCTTTTAAGAGAGGGATTGGACATTCCGGAGGTTACGTTGGTTGCTATTCTTGACGCTGACAAGGAAGGTTTCCTCAGGAGTGAGCGTTCACTGATCCAAAC
>CANQMZ010000192.1 GCA_947625105.1 uncultured Parasutterella sp. | reverse complement strand
GAGCCGGTATTGGATCCTGCAAAGACCGTCAAAGAAACGGTTTCTGAAGGAATGAAAGCGATATTTGAGGCTCAAAGCAGACTCAATGAAATATATGAAGCCTATGCTGACCCAGAGGCAGATTTCGATGCTTTGGCAGCAGAACAAGCAAAACTAGAAGCAATTATTAATTCAGCAGGTAAAAACGCTGAAACTCAGATGGAAATTGCGGCCGATGCTCTCCGGCTTCCTCCCTGGGACGCTGTGGTTGGTAACTTATCGGGAGGAGAAAAAAGAAGAGTTGCCCTTTGCCGATTGCTGCTCTCAGGACCAGATATGTTGCTTTTGGATGAGCCTACAAACCATTTAGATGCGGAAAGTGTTGATTGGTTGGAGCAATTTCTACAAAAATTTCCAGGAACCGTTGTCGCTGTCACGCATGACAGGTACTTCTTAGATAGCGCGGCGGAGTGGATTCTTGAGTTGGACCGAGGTTATGGCATTCCTTGGAAGGGGAATTACTCTTCTTGGCTAGACCAAAAAGAACAACGTCTTGAACTTGAGCAAAAAAAAGAAGATGCTAGAGTCAAGACAATGAAGCATGAATTAGAGTGGGTCAGACAAAACGCCAAGGGTAGGCAGGCGAAGAGCAAAGCTCGTTTGAATCGTTTTGAAGAGCTGTCGAATTACGAATACCAAAAGAGAAATGAAACCAACGAAATCTTCATTCCCGTGGCAGATCGTCTTGGAGATAAAGTTATAGAGTTCAAGCACGTGACGAAAGGCTTTGGAGATAAACTGCTTATTGACGATTTAAGTTTTATTGTCCCCGCCGGAGCTATCGTTGGAGTTATTGGTTCAAATGGAGCAGGTAAATCTACTCTGTTTAAGATGATTCTTGGAGAAGAAGCGCCGGATTCAGGCGAGATTGATATCGGACCAACGGTCAAAATAAGCTCAGTAAGTCAAACGAGGGAGTCTTTACCTAACGATAAAACAGTTTGGGAAGCTGTTTCAGAAGGATTAGATATTCTAAAGATCGGAAAATTTGAAATACCTTCAAGAGCTTATTTGGGGCGTTTTAATTTCAAAGGGTCTGATCAACAAAAGATGGTGGGCAACCTCTCTGGTGGAGAAAGAGGAAGGCTCCACATGGCCAAAACGCTCCTGGTGGGCGGCAATGTTTTGTTGCTAGACGAGCCGTCCAATGATTTGGATGTTGAAACTCTTCGAGCTTTGGAAGAAGCCCTCCTTGAATTTGCAGGTTCGGCAATGGTTATTTCCCACGATCGTTGGTTTTTAGACCGAATCGCTACTCACATTCTGTCGTTTGAAGGAGACTCTAAGGTAGAGTTCTTTGAGGGAAATTACAGTGAATACGAAGCGGATAAAAGGCGCCGTTTAGGAGACAAAGCGTTGCCTCATAGAATTCGATTTAAACCTCTCAAGAGGTAATCGAGTGGTCTCTAAATCTTTCAGACCAAAAATCGTTCGAAACGACGAGGGAGTCCCCTTTAGTTCTGTTTTTAAGGATATTTATGCGTCAAGAGATGGCGCATATGATCAAGCTGAGTATGTCTTTCTGAGAGGGAACGATTTACCTGAAAGATGGCAAGGACAATCTCAATTTGTCATTCTTGAAAATGGATTTGGTTTGGGGACAAATTTTTTAGCCTGCCTTAAGCAATGGAGAGAAAATAAAAAATCAGGGCAGGTACTCCATTATGTTGCCATTGAAGCTTTCCCTCCTTCTGCAGAGCAGATTATGGAGTTTGCCGATCCAAAAATTAAAACATTAGCTGAAGAGTTAGCAAGTAAGTGGTCACTTACTGTTCCTGGTCTATGGCAGACGGAGTTCAAAAAGGATTCCGTTTTTTTGACTATATATTTTATGGACACTAAGAGGGCATCTAAAGTTCTTTCTTTAGGATTTGATGCCTTATTTTTAGACGGTTTTTCTCCTTCAAAAAATCCCACAATGTGGGAGTCGAAGGTACTAAAAGACCTGGCAAAACACGCAAGGAAAAATGCTACCCTGGCAACGTGGTGTGTAGCCGGAAAGGTGAAAAAGGTACTGGAAGAGTCTGGATTTGTTACCCAGAAAGTGACTGGTTTTGGTCATAAAAAGCAGATGCTCAAAGGAAAGTTTGAGCCGAAATTTGCTCATAGACGCCAGAATTTAGCTATAGAAAAGCGACATAATTTGCCGCAAAAGGTTTTAGTCATTGGTGCAGGACTTGCGGGTGCTGCGGCGGCTAAAATCTTTTCTACTCGAGGGCTTGAGGTTGAGGTTATAGATGCGGGTAGAGTGGTTGGAAGTGGCGCATCGGCTATCCGATGGGGGATAGCGCATACCCAATACGCAACAGATGATAATTTTCTCTTCAGGTTAACTAGAGTTGGCTTTAGGTTACTTAAAGAAAGCTTGAAGGATGAAGGGTATATCCTAGAATCGTCTGGCCTTTTTCAAGTAGCCAAAGATGACATTGAGTACAAAAAATGGAGTCTGAATTTTCAGCATTCCTTACCCTTTGAAATGGCCGATGAAGGCTTTATCCAACTATTGGATAAAGAAAAAGCCGCGAAAAAAATAGGTTTGCTCCCCGCTAGAGGAGGTTTGTGGCACTCAGAGGCAGCTGTAGTTGCCATCTCGCAATGGGTTCGAAACAGAATCAATAAATATGCGACCAAACTAAGGTTGAATGTACAAGTAGCCTCTCTTAAAAAAGAGGGTGAAAAATGGGTGGCGTTCGATTTTAACAATCAACTCTTGAGCTCAGCGGATATGGTGGTTTTATGTTCTGCCCACGGGACCCAACAGTTGTGTCCTATTCCGTTAAATCTTACCCGCTGTTTCGGGAGGCTTTCTCTAGTCTATGATGATTCGCTAAACAATCTCAAGCAGGCTGTTTTTGGCCCGGGTTATGCTATCCATAGTGTTGATGGCTGGTCTGCAATTGGTGCAACTTACGAAATGCCAGGCAGTCAATTGAGCGCAGAGCAAGCTCATGAAAGTAATTTGTCTCACCTGCGCAGTATGTTTCCTCAATGTGCTGAGGTTGGCGTAAAAGGTTTTTACGAAGGATATCGCGTTATTTCAAGTGATCGTTTACCAATCGTTGGTGCCGTTGAATCGCCGGATAAAGACGAAAGTTTGGAAGGATTGTATGTCTCTTGCGCCATGGGATCACGAGGTCTACTCTTCAGTGAGGTCGCAGCACGTATAATTTGCGCCCAATGTTATGGAGAACCTATGTGCTTAGAATCAGATTTGGTTGCTGCGATTTCACC
>CANQMZ010000191.1 GCA_947625105.1 uncultured Parasutterella sp. | reverse complement strand
TTTAATAAAGGGACTGTCTGCTCAATTTTTTCGTAATATCCTATTCTCGCCGCGCTTAATATAAGATTAATATAACTCTCAATGAGCTTTAACTTATCTTGACTAATACTAAAATTTTGTTCGCCCTTCCCTCTTCGATTTTTATACCGCTTAAGTAATACTTGTTCATCCATAGAAGATGCGATGTATACGACACGTACAGACTCGCCAAAATCAGGGTTGTTTTTTAACATACGTATGGTGTCAAAATCACTGCAAATGATTACACCATTGTTTGATTTTAAGCAAGTAATTATTTCCTGAAAATTAAATGCATATAGATTTGTGTTTAGATGATAAACAATACCTCTTTTTTCGTCTCCAGTATCTTTACAATACTCTTCTATGTACTGAAATCTTTTACTTATCAATATATCCCTTTTTGCTTTTTTATCGATCTGTACCTCAACAGACGATTCGTCTTGCTCTTTGACTTGGTCAAATTCACGGCGAGCATTTATTAAATCGTCTGATTTATCGTCAATATTTATAACATCATCATCGTCACCACGACAATCTCTTGTTGAGTATTTGTTTATTGCATGCCAAAAGGGACGCCCATCGGCATCACATTCATGTTTTAATTTTCGCAGCAAGTCACTTTTCCCCACTGCACTTGGTGCCACTAGAATGTATAAGCAGTTCATACCTATCTAAACATATTTTTTATAAATTCAGAGAATTGCGTCAATATCCATCTTTGCTCTATGAGCATATAGGTCATATCTTCCGTGTAATTCTCAGGATGCTCCGTTACATCATCGATCAAGTCGTCAATACCGATCAATTTATGCTCTGATGCCGCACCTTTTTCTTCTGCCACCCTAAACAAGTTATTCATCTCATCTTCGGTATCTATATATCCCGCTGGAGCAACCATGAGATAAACATCGCTAACGAATCGTGTAGGCCACGCTTCGATATGCTCCTTATATACTACCTTACCTTTTGCATTAAGAACTTTGTGTCCCTTTTCGTCCAAGACAAAAATTTTATTTCCATTTTCATCTAGATCGGCAACGTGCATCCTTCTGTGTGACGGTCTCCTTATTGTCATAGGATAACCAGTTTCTCTGTCAATGGGTCTAAAAACAACCCAGTCTTTCTTTGACAATCCGTCGAAGTCCGATTTGAAGTAGCTCTCAGGACGTTTTACCGTGTTCCACTCTCCAAAATCAATAAAATCTCTTATTTTTTCCGTCATATAAGAAGTAAACTCAGCCTCGGGCATAAAAAGTTCTTCAACGACTTCCCGCTTGGCAGTTAACACTGTGGATCTATCTTTTAAGTCGACATGCCCACCAGAAGACTTGTCCCAAAGTCCTCTATTATCTGCGGTATAGGGACTCCGCTTGTGTAACAATAGCTCTCCACGCCGATTAAAGATAAAAACCCAAACTGAATATCGTTGATAATCTAATGTGTAAAATGCCTTTCGAGGAGCAATTCCACGGGGGACATTCCCGTTGTCGTACAACTGGATTAATTCTTCGCCCATTTCAGACAAATAAAGCCCTCCGGTTTTCTTATTCAAGAAGAAAGATATCATTCTAAAGTATTTAGAATAAAGTTTCCCGTTTGACTCCTCTGTAACACTTTCATAATCTTCAAGAGAAGGTAATTCTAACCCTGTGACGCAATAATAAATTTTATCATCAACAAAAATTAAATTAATATTGTGTCGCAAATTATTTTGATATAGCTTCAACCTTTTTCCGACTTCTGTTTGTTCTTCCAGTGGGAAAAATTTCAATACAGCATCGACAAATCCACCTTGATTCGTTTCGCCGCCCAACAAATTCCCACGAGCACGCTGAAGTTTATCGGCGTCAATCCTTCCCAACCTCAAAGTCTTGTCATTAAATAAAAACTGATTGAAGTTCTCCGTATCATTTTCATATATTATTGTAATATTTAATTTACTATTACACCGCAACAAATCACTAAATAGTTGCGCATTACTCAATAAATCATCGACAATAGGATTTATGCCCAATATAACAATTCTTTCTTCGGCAAGTTTTCCTTTTTTGTTAACTAATAAATCTTTGAATTGCATTCTCTCTACTCCTTCACCCAGTAATTTCTTTAACCCACTCGGTTATGATTGCCATTATTTCAGAATCTACACTATATTCTTTTATTAAATCT
Source organism: uncultured Parasutterella sp. (assembly GCA_947625105.1). GTDB lineage: Bacteria > Pseudomonadota > Gammaproteobacteria > Burkholderiales > Burkholderiaceae_F > Parasutterella. Next base: position 1,116 of record CANQMZ010000191.1, on the reverse strand, counting down.
TTCAGTGAGTCAAAAAATTTAGATTTGGCCACGTCTTTGTGCTTAATAGTCAAACATTTTTTATCTTGAGACTGCATAAACCCAAGCTCATAGGCCACATTGGGATTATATACTTGTTCGACCTCTAGCTTATCAAACAGCGCAATACCGTATTTACAACAATAAATCACGGCCATAGTATTATAATAATCATTGGTAATATTCCAAGAAGGATCTTTTGCACATATACAGTTAAACCCAAAGGAACCCAATGCGGCTTTGATGAGATTTTCTATGTCGGAATTGCTCTCGCGATATTTCATCATCAAAAACACATTTTTATCATACCGCGTAGCTTTCAACTTATTGGAAATCTGATCAATATAACCACGCAATGGTTTGATGATTTCATATTTCTTTCCATCGGATGTTATAATGCTTTTATTGTCTTGCTGATTATATTTGTCAATCAAGCATTTAATAATTCGTTTAAAATCCGTTTTATTGGAAGTGTTGATTAGCACCTCCTTATAGATAAAAACAGACTGCGACAAATAATCTTCCAACGGTTTTTTGGATCGTTCTATCCTAAATTGAATTTGTTCCTCGTCATATCCATCTCGACGGAGTCTTTCTTCTATGTAGTTCAAGTCGCTGTAAGTAAATACCGGAATAACATTAATATGTTTATATTCAGCCATCAAGGTTTTTATCAATTCAATATTACGAATTATCACAAAAGTATTTTGATAGTTTTCAATAGCTTTATCTAAAGCACTTTTGAAAAAACCGTAGCTTTTTTTAGAATATTCATAATTATAAAAGTAATCATTATCACGCGGCTGTTTTAATTTTTCGAACTCATCCTCTTCGACAAAATCAAGATCTAATTGAAATGACTCATTGTCTTCAATTTTTCTCTTCTTGCGAGTACTATATTTTCTCAAGCAAGTAACAAATCCTTCCGTAGAACTATATTCTTCCTTGACAAATTCTAAACAATCCGACTTGCCAGTTCCAGCTAGCCCGTCAATCAAAAATAAATTCTTCATAATGCCTCCCATATGTTTTAAATATTATAACATAGTCTTAAAAATAAGTCAACATGAAAAGAATGAAATTGCGCGTGAAAGTTAG
>CANQMZ010000190.1 GCA_947625105.1 uncultured Parasutterella sp. | reverse complement strand
AGGGCATTATCTCTCAAGATAGCGGAACGATAGGTCGCATGCATATCTTGGCTAGAACGACCGGCGTGCATTAAGGTGATTTCAGGACCGGCTTTTTTCAACATCAAAGGTTCAAAAGTGATGTAGGTTTTTGCTTTCTTGGTCGGATCGGCAGCGCCATCGTCTAACACTTCACGAACAGCTCTGGCTGCTTCTTTGGCGATCTCCTTCGGAAGCAAGCCCTGCTTGGAATTGATGACAATAGTGGCCTTGTTCATTTCTCCGAGCCAGAAAAACTCGTCGCGAACTGCCATTTAATTCTCCGTGTATTTGAAGATTGGTTGAACAAAGTGAATTTTCCGCCTATAAAAAACAATTGCCTATGCAAATTCGGCAACTTTGTTTTGCAGAATACGCAAACTGTTTGCGTTTCGCGCCTAAAATAATGGTGTAACTTGAAAACCCTGATGTTTTTCTTTTGATAATCAAAGATGAGCAAGCTTGATGATCTAGGGGCCTGGAGAATTTTTTCCAGCCTGTGCAGAACAAGGAATTTTTCGCATACTGCCGCCGAATTTGATGTTGAAATTTCGACTGTTTCCCGTGCACTCGATAAGTTGGAGTCATCCTTAGGACAGGAATTAATCACAAGAAACACTAGGCCTCTTCAATTAACGGAGGTGGGAGAACAGGCTTTCGGCAACATCGAGCCTATTCTTGCGATGCATCGAGAAATGTTGAACGAACTAACTTCAGGCTCGGCGAACCTGTCCGGAAAAATCCGTTTATCACTCGCTCCAGGCTTTGTGGCTCGCTTTCTGATGCCGATGTTGATGGAATTTAATTCGAGCTACCCTGAGATCAGTTTTGACGTAGTCGGTGGTGGCAACATTCACGACATTCTTCAATATCAGGCGGATATTGCCGTTGTGAGCTATAAACCCAAAGATCCCCGACTTATTTCTTTCACTAGGGGCAGAAATGTTTATGCTCCCGTAGCTTCCCCCGAATACATAGCAAAACACGGGGCTCCGCAACACCCTCGGGATTTAAAAAACCATATCCTTCTCTTATACGATGGCTCGGTTAGGACAGCAACAAAACAACTGCACAAAGGAGATTTGGTCGAACCCGTTTGTTGGCAAAAAGTCGTCAGAGTCTCGAACATTTTGGCAATTAAACGCTCTGTAATTGATGGGCTCGGCATCAGCATTGATATGCCGCTATTGCATTGCGCCGATGAGATTGCCTCAGGCAAACTCATTCCTATCATGCCCGGCTGGGTTAATCCTCCGGTTGAATGCTTTCTTGTGACTTCCCAGTCCAACTGGCATATCCGAAGGCATAGAATCTTTTTGCAGTGGTTCCAAGAACGACTGATCAAGTTTTTTAAACAACGCGAAGAAATGGTCGCGCCTTTCTGGCCGATACCCGAAAGAACGCTTATCCGAGAAGGTTAATTTCTTGCCTGATTAATAGCATCGCGGGTGGCTTTGGCGACATCCCTGGCTCTTTCTGCAAAATCCTCCTCTTTTGAGGCATATAGGACCGCTCGACTTGAATTAATCACCATTCCAGTCTTACTGGCATTGATACCCGATTTAACCGCGGCATTGATGTCTCCTCCCTGAGCACCAATACCCGGGACAAGGAAATTAAGTCCGGGAACGAGTCTTCTGACCTCTTCAATCTCGTGCGGATAAGTTGCGCCAACCACAAGTCCGAGCTGTCCGGTCGTATTCCACTCTTGAACTTTTTCTGCAACCTCCTGATATAGAGGTCGACCATTGGCCTTGAGCATTTGAAAATCATCTCCTCCAGGATTACTGGTCCGGCACAGAATAAAGGCTCCTTTATCGGGGTACTCCAAATAGGGAGTTACCGAATCTTTTCCCATATAGGGAGAAAGCGTCACTGCGTCGGCACCATAGCGATCAAAGGCTTCTCGTGCATAATGTTTAGCAGTTGATCCGATATCGCCTCTTTTGGCATCAAGAATGACTGGAATAAGTGGGTATTGATCATGGATTCTGTTGATGAGTTCCAAAAGCTCTCCCTCTGCCCCAATAGAGGAAAAGTAAGCAATTTGCGGTTTGAAAGCGCAGACGTAATCAGCCGTTGCTTTTACGATTTCCCAACAAAAATCCAAAACCGGAAATGAGGAGTTGGAAAAGCGTTCTGGAAAACGCTCCGGGGCAGGATCCAAACCCACACAAAGAAGCGAATTATTGGTCTTCCACACTTTATCGAGCTTTTCGGTAAATCGCATTACAACTCCTATCTAAAATTTTTTGAAGATTTTAATATTCATTTAATGAAGAAAAATATAAGGATCATTAATATGTCCAATATATTCAAGTAAGTTTAAAGGGCAAAGACATGAAAATTTCAAGACGAACACTGATTGCTGCAGCTGGAGCTTTTACACTTTCCTCCGTCGCTCAGGCCGAAATGCCTGCTCATCCCGAATTCCCTCGTCTAAGAGCCGGAACGGAACTGGATAAGATCTACAACGAATTACTCAAAGACGGGAAAGGGCTCAAGAAAGAAGGCGTCAAAGAAGGTTTACCCAAGGTGGTCATCGTCTATGATACTCAATGCCCTTGGTGCTCTAAGTTGTGGAATGCCGCAAAACCATTGACTGATAAATACGATTTCCTGTGGTATCCCGTTGCCGTCTTACGCGATCTGAGTATCTCTCAGGGAGCGGCTATTATCGCGGCAGACAAGCCATGGCAAATGATGCAAACTCACGAAGATCATTTCAAGGATGAAAAAATCCGCGGGCTAGATACCACTGAAATGAAGATCGAAAAGAAATTCCGCGACGACATTTGGTCCAACAGCAAGATTTTCCGTAAAGCCGGTGGCACCATAGTCCCCCTTGGCGTCTTCAAAACACCAAGCGGCAAATATCTACCTATTCTGTCGGGCACTGACACTGAAGAACTCACGAAAATCCTTTCGTCCAAGTAATCCTATACTGACAAAAGGATCGGCCCCTTTCGGGGCCGATGTTTATGGTTAAAAACTAGAGATTATTTCCAGCCGTAAAAATCCTTAAGCGTCTTCCATGCGACTCCTTGCAAGAAAGCCGCATCTTTCTCGGAGATTGGTTTTTCGCATTCACCTAAATACTTCATTCCTTCTGGGCTTTGTTTGAAAAGAAGTCCGTAAATCATGGCTCCATAGAGGTAAGAACCGGCTGCTGTCGGGTGACTCTTATCTTTTTGGTGCAAAATGAGATCAGGTCTTTGTTTGAGGCTTTCCGCAAAAGCAAGACCTACCGGCAGGACAATGGCCTCATTTTCATTAGCCGCCGTAATAGTAGCGTCTG
>CANQMZ010000189.1 GCA_947625105.1 uncultured Parasutterella sp. | reverse complement strand
ATCGAAAAACTCTATGCCTCCATGACCAGAGATTTCTCTCCCACAAATGAGGATGAGAACGCGGATCTCAATTTGGTTGAGAGTGCGGGTCAATGGCTAGTGGGGTTGATTGACTCAACGAAGCAAAGTTTGATTTTTTTGGGGCAGTCAATTTATGCACTGGTTTACTCAACTTTACATCCCAAACAGATTCGGTTTGGTGAAATTCTTCAAGTTGCCGATGAGACGGGAAGTAAAGCGGTGGGCATTGTCTGTTTGATCGGTTTCTTAATGGGGATCATTATCGCCTTTGAAACGGCTTTAGTTGCCCAAATTTTTGGAGCCGTTATTTTTGTTGTGAACGGAATTGGTATTGCAATGACGCGGGAACTGGGCCCGTTAATGACGGCGATTTTATTTGCCGGCCGAAGTGGATCATCTTTTGCGGCTCAAATTGGAACCCAAAAAGTCAACGAGGAACTCAATGCGCTAACTACTTTTGGTTTGCCACCCCTTTTCTTTCTGGTGGTACCGAGACTGATGGCTTCTGTTCTAGTCGTTCCTTTACTGTCGGTATTCGCCATGGTAATTGGAATTATCGGTGGCGGCATTGTCATGGGGATTTACGACATCACGTTCACTCAGTTTTATATCCAATTGATTCATTCAGTTGATCTAGGCGATGTCGTATTTGGGCTTGTCAAGGCGGCAATTTTCGGATTTGTGATCGCATTAATAGGTTGCGAATGCGGGATGAACACGGGAGCAGGCGCAGCAGCTGTTGGAGTCTCAACCACCAAAGCTGTGGTTAGAAGCATTGTGTGGATTGTTGTAATAGACGGAATAGCGGCATTGTTGGCTAATAGGTTAGGATTTTGATATGAAAGAAAATCAAGCGGTCATTCAAGTAAAAAACCTAACCATGGGGTGGCCGGGTAAAGTGTTGCTTGAAAATGTCAGTTTCGATATTCGTGAGGGGCAGATTGTTTTCATCATGGGTGGTTCAGGTTGCGGCAAGTCAACGTTGATGAAGACAATCATTGGTTTAAATCGCCCGATGGAAGGAGATATCCTGATACGAGGGCAAAGCATACTAACCTCAGGGGATAAAATTCCTGAAATCCAACGAAGTCTAGGAATCATGTATCAGAGCGGAGCTCTTTTTGGTTCTTTGAGTGTTCTTGAAAACGTTCGTTTTCCATTGGATCAATTTACGAACCTCCCGTTGGAAGCTAAAGATATCACCGCTAAAATGCTTTTAAATGCAATGGAGATGCCGTCGGCTGGTAACCTAATGCCAGGTGAGCTGTCAGGAGGCATGATAAAGAGGGCAGGCATTGCTAGAGCTCTTGCGTTAGGCGCGAATATCCTGTTGCTAGATGAACCTAGTGCCGGTCTGGATCCTATTACAGCGGCCAATTTGGATCAGACCATACTTAGACTAAGAGAGAATATCGGTTGTACTTTTGTCATCGTCAGCCATGAATTGAGGAGCATTTTCCGAATTGCCGATCGGTGTCTTATGCTTGATCCCAAGACGAGATCGATAATTGCAGACGGAGCTCCCGAGGAACTGAAAGAAAAATCTACAAACTTATGGGTAAGACAATTTTTCAACGCCCAACCCGACAAGGAGGCATGAAATGATAAGGAATGCTCGTTATTTCAGGCTAGGGCTTTTTGTCGTGACTGCTGTGGCGATAGCGATCGTATCAATAATCGTAATAGTGGGACCAAGTCTATTCTCCCCTAAAACCACTTTAGAGACGTATTTTCAGTTTTCTATTAGCGGACTGCAGGTGGGCTCCCCGGTTAAGTTCCGTGGCATCCCCGTGGGGCAGGTAGAACAAATCCTCCTTTCCACAGAGGCTTATCCCACACCAAAAACAGAAGTTTTATCGCGTGAAAATACTGTTGCTGTTGTCAGAATGGAAATCGAGCTAGAGGAAAATGACATCAAGAAGAAGATCAACAGCTACATCGCCGAAGGATTAAGGGTGCAAACCCAACTTGCGGGTATTACTGGCTCGCTCTACCTGTCCATCGACTTTCTGGATCCGAAAAAATACCCGGCAGACAGGATTAAATTTAACTGGAAGCCTAAGTATACCTTTATACCTTCTGCTCCAAGTCTTAGCAATGAAATTGTTGAAAACGTAAAGAATTTCTTAGCAAGCTTGGATGATTTGCATTTGGAAGAAAGTGTTAAAGAGACCCTTCCTGCCTTGGAATCGCTTATCCAAAATCTAGACCACATATTTAGGGGACTGGATGCACAGGTGTTTAGCCAGCTCGGAAGCTCCTTGGGGAACCTCTTTAGCACCGCGGACGCGAAGATCAATGAGTTTGATATCAAACAATTAAACGATTTAATCTCTCAGTTAAGTGATACAGCAAGCACGATGACTAACTTCGTCCATAAGAGTGAGGTTAACAAACTCGTTGCCAATTTGAGTTCTCTATCGCAAAATTTGAACAAAATATTGAAAAACAATAACTACGATATCCGCGCGACTATCCAAAACTTGAACAAGATAGCTGAGAACCTGAAAACTTTGACACGCGAACTAGACAATAGTCCGTCGGCATTGTTCGTGCCTCAGAGCGGAGTGACCGGTCCATTGGGAAGTGGGCAACAATAAGGGTAGGAGTTTGGAAATGTTACGTAGACAATTATTAGCAATTGCAGCACTTGCAACCTCAGGATGTTCCATTCTTCCTGAGAGACCGGCATTAAGGTACTATGGGTTCATGTTGAAGCTTCCTGAACAAGGGAATCCGAAGAAATTACTGGGATCACTAATGGTTAATCAACCTCAGGTAGCCGAACCGTATAACGGGACTAAGTTCTTCATCCTCGAAAAGGAAGGCAGGTTTTACAGTACAGAAGTGAATAGGTTTGTTTCACCTCCGGCAGATCTGATCGGAGCAGCGGTAAGGCAGTGGGTTGCACAAGCCGGTCCTTTCAAATCCGTATTGCCACCCAACAGCATCGCAAATCCCGATTACCAAATGATTGTGTATGTCTCCAAGCTGTATGCTGATACTGCTCAATCTCCAAGTCAAACCGTTATAAACATGCAAGTTTCCGTGATTAAAACGAGTAATGACAGGGTGGTTTTTAGCAAAAATTACAATGTAACCACACCGGTGGAGCAACCATCAATACCCTCGATGATGGAAAGTTACACAAAGGGGATGGAGAAAATTCTCTCTGATCTCTGCTTTAATCTAAATCATTCACTGCAAAAATAGAAAAAAACGCCTCTGTTCTTCAGAGGCGTTTTCCCAATTAGAAGGATTAGGTATCGATGTTACCAGCCGAGTGAGCATTCTTTTCGATAAATACCCTACGAGGTTCTACATCATCGCCCATCAGTTTGGTAAA
>CANQMZ010000188.1 GCA_947625105.1 uncultured Parasutterella sp. | reverse complement strand
AGAAATGACTCGTATAGAGCATGATTTCATTGGTGATTTAGAAGTTCCGGAAGAAGCCTATTATGGAGTTCAGTCACTCAGAGGCAAGCAGAATTTCAAGATCACGGAGATGGGCAACAATCAAGAGATTTATTTCATCATAGCGTTTGCCTATGTGAAGAAGGCTGCGGCGATGGCCAACAAGGAGTTGGAAGTTGTGAAGCCGGAAGTTGCCGATGCAATGATTTGGGCATGCGATGAGTTGATCAACAACACAGAGAAGTACAGGGATCAGTTCATCACAGACTGGCTGCAGGGTGGAGCGGGCACATCGACGAACATGAATGCCAACGAAGTGATCTGCAACATAGCCATTGAACATTTAGGCGGAAAGAAAGGCGACTACAGCATAGTCAATCCGAACAATGATGCGAACTTTGGTCAGTCGACCAACGACACCTATCCGACAGCGATTCATCTGAGCTGCTATTTGCGCAATCAGGTATTGATCAAAGCGGCGGAGAAGTTGCGAGATGCGTTGTATGCGAAAGCCAAAGAATTTGACCAAACATTGAAGATGGGGCGGACGCACTTACAGGATGCGGTGCCGATGACTTTGGGTCAAGAATTCCACGGATGGGGCTATACGATCAATGATGAGATTGAGAATTTGAAAGCGGCTCAAGAGCATCTGACGGTAGTGAATTTGGGGGCGACGGCCATAGGCACGACGGTGACTGCGGCGCCCGGTTATCCCGAGTTAGCGGTTAAGAATCTGGCCAAGTTGACAGGGATCAACTTCAAGAATTCAGCGGATTTGATTGCGGCGACCAGTGACTGTGGAGCCTATCAGACGCTGTCCTCAGCGGTTAAGGGTTTAGCCGTCAAGATGACGAAGGTATGCAATGACATTCGACTGTTAGCCTCGGGGCCGCGTTGTGGATTAAAAGAGTTGAATCTGCCGCAGTTGCAGCCGGGTTCATCGATCATGCCGGGCAAGGTCAATCCGGTAGCGGCCGAAGTAGCCAACCAGGCAAGTTTCCTGGCGATTGGTTTGGATACGACAGTGATGTTGGCGGCCTCAGCCGGTCAGCTGGAGTTGAACGTGATGGAGCCGGTGATAACCTTTGCGCTGTACACTCAGATGAAAGTGATGGCCAATGCGTGCGACACGTTGCGTGAGAAGTTGGTAGAGGGCGTCACCTGCAATGCGGACCGATGCAGAGACTATGTGATGAATTCGATTGGCATAGTGACGTTGTTGAAGCCGCACTTTGGGTATCAGGTATGTGCCGATATAGCTAAGGAAGGGTACACCACAGGCAAATCGTTGCATCAGATTGTGGTGGATGAGCGCAAGATGCTCACTCAGGCCGAGTGGGATGCCATCTTCAATACCCAGAACTTGATCAATCCTAAATTCGTTAAGTAATTGATTTTTCTATTTCCTTCTTGGGCTAGTGCCCAAGAAGGCTGCAGGTTTTTTTGAGTTCGATTTAATTTACGAGAGTCCCTCACAAAGGCGATTGAATTCTTAAAAAAGGGGCCACAAGCCCGAATAATTATTAGTTGAACCAAAACTATCCCGGAAAGCGAAGAGTCCAATCGCTTTCTACTCGGAGGAACAAATGGATATTATGTTAATTCTTCAGGTCATCGTATTGCTCGGTGCCATCTTTATCGGTGTACGCCTTGGCGGTATCGGTATTGGTTACGCCGGCGGTGCTGGTGTGTTAGTCCTGGGTCTGTGCCTAGGCATGAAACCCGGTAACATTCCATGGGATGTTATCCTGATCATTGCTTCTGTGATCGCTGCCATTTCTGCCATGCAGTTGGCTGGCGGTCTGGACTATCTTGTTTATATTGCCGAAAAGATTCTCTACAAGAATCCTAAATATATCAACTTCCTCGCTCCGATCGTCACATACGTATTGACAATCTTCGCAGGTACCGGTCACACCGCTTTTTCGATGATCCCGGTTATCGTTGAAGTTGCAAAGAGCGAAAACATTCGCCCGGCAGTTCCACTTTCAATCGCAGTGGTTTCTTCACAGATCGCCATTACAGCCTCTCCGGTTTCTGCCGCTGTTATTTACATGACTGGTGTGCTCGAACCCTTTGGCTGGAGCTATCCTGCTTTACTTGGCGTGTGGATCCTGACCACATTCTCCGGCTGCATGGTTACCGCCCTGATTCTCATGTTCATCTCCAAGATGGACCTCTCCAAGGATCCTGTTTATCAGGAACGCTTGAAAGAAGGTTTGGTTAAGCCCTCTACCGGCATGAAAGAAATGAATATCACCCCGTCTGCCAAGTTGTCAGTTTGGATTTTCCTGGTTGGCGTTGTGTTCGTTGTTCTTTACGCTTCCGCCATTTCTCCGGCTGTTGGTTTGATCAAGAATGTGATCGTCGGCCGCGATGCCGCCATCATGAGCTTGATGTTGACGGTTGGCGCATTGATCACCGTTCTTTGCAAGGTCAAACTTGGTGAAATAGCCGGCACATCCGTATTCAAATCCGGTATGGTTGCCTGCATCTGCGTTCTCGGCGTTGCTTGGCTGGGTGACACTTTCGTTGCCGGTCACACTGCTGAGATCAAGGACTTTGCCGCTCAGACTATTAGCAAATATCCAGCCTTGCTAGCCGTTGTGTTCTTCCTGGCTGCCATGTTGCTGTACTCTCAGGCTGCTACTGCCAAGGCCATCACCCCGACGGTTATCGCCGCTTTGGGTATCACCGCTGCCGATCCGTCAAGCTCCTACATGATCGTTGCTTGCTTCGCAGCTGTTAGCGCCTTGTTCGTTCTGCCGACATACCCGACTCTGTTGGGTGCGGTACAGATGGACGACACGGGTTCCACACGTATTGGCAAGTGGATTTTCAACCACTCATTCTTCATTCCGGGCGTACTGGCTATTTTCTTCTCAGTAGCCTTCGGATTCATCATTGCCGGATTCTTCAAGTAGTTGATTGATTACATTAGGATCTGAACGAAGACCGCCCTCAAGCCAAGAGTTTGGGGCGGTTTTCTCATGGCAGAACCATTCTATGAATTTGTGACTGCAATTTTAGAATCTCCTTGAGATTTCTTGCTTCCAATGCCAATAAGATCAAACCGTCTATTACCTGCTTTAGGCATCAGACCGATTTTTCTATTTGCTCTTGAATGAGCTCTGCTGCTTCATTAAGGCGTTGAAGTTATTTTTTCGGACAATACTACAGGTAGTTGTCTAGCAGATATTGGGGTACAATTGCGTAGTAAGCAAGGGTTATCCCTTTTGCGATATTTATTGTGCGGAGTACTTTGAATAAAGTGCTCTTGAATTTTATTTTTGAGGAGCGAACGAGAAATGACTCGTATAGAGCATGATTTCATTGGTGATTTAGAAGTTCCGGAAGAAGCCTATTATGGAGTTCAGTCAC
>CANQMZ010000187.1 GCA_947625105.1 uncultured Parasutterella sp. | reverse complement strand
CCGCCGTAAGCGGCATCAAAGTAGACGAGAGTGCGCTTGGACAACGGATAGAGGTAAGCTGCGCCAACAGACCAAGAGTTGTACTTGGCGCTTGTATCTGTAATCTTTCCGATAACTCCTTGGCTTTGTAACATGAAAGTGCCTCCGGCTACTAGGACTGATGCTGACAGGGACGGAGCGTGTTGGTCAGCACCTTTTCTCAAGGCTATTCCACTAGGTAATTCGATAGAAGTGTAATTTGGGAGCTCCATGGTATGCAAAGCGCACTGGTATGAACCATAGAGGGTAAACGCTCAAAGTCATAGAAACTTTTTTATTTCAAAAGAAAAACAAAAACGAGGATGATTTTTTAAAATATTATAAATAATCAATAAGTTGTTTATTTAATTTTATTTTTCTGATAAAAAATGAGAGTTTTTACACCTGAAATAAAATAGGCTAAATTGATCATCTATCTTTGGCTCGTTAACTCTAGGAGTTTTATAACTTTTATGTTAATGAAGTGATGATCAACTTCGAACTTAAAAAGTTGTTTTTTATTTCATTTTATTTTATCGGTTAAATTAAGAGGATTTCTCTACAAAATAAAAGTTATTATAATCAATATGATATTTATTTTGTTTTATTTCATTTTATTTTATAAATGTCAGTAGAGTGCTACTATTATCACGATGATATTTACGAGTAATGAGAAATGGAACACAAGGATTATGAAGCTCTAATTAAAGCGACAAGAGAATCTGGAGAATCGGAAACAGTTGAGGTTAAGAAAAACAACGAGGATGAAGAATTAATTGTCAGAAGTATCTCTGCTCTTTCAAATTCGGCTCGGCTGCTAGGCATGGATAGCGGGTACGTAATTTGGGGGTTGGAAAATGAAACTTTTAATATCGTCGGAACCAAATTTCGCCCGGGAAACAAAAAAGTTAACGATCAAGAAATATCAAATTGGATCGGACAGCATATTAAGCCCAAGATTTATTTTGTATTTAATGAAACTGAAATTGAGGGCAAACATTTGGTTGTCCTGGAAGTAGGTGCAGCTCAGCAATCACCGACAGAAGCTGTTTTACCCAATAAACCGCCCCGTGCATTTATTCGAACAGGTTCATCAACTAAGCCTTTAGACGATCATCCAGAACATAAGAGAAAACTATGGGAGGCGCTAGTTAGCGCAAAGCCTGAGGAAGATGTCGTAATTAGAGATCAAAGTGCCTCAAAGATACTTTCTATGCTCGATATTGAGAGGTACCGGGTATTGGCTATGAAAGGTGTAAACATAGAGGAAAATGAGTTGTTAGACCACTTTGTAAAACACCACTTAATTCTCAAAACGTCTCCATCGCTATATTCTCTGCCTTTGTTTTCCGCTTACGCTTTGGCCAAGGATTTAAAAGAGATTCCAAAGTTGGAAAACAAATACATCCGCCTCATTGTATATGAAGGCAGCACAAGGCTCGACTCCGCCTCGGTTGATGAGGAATTTGCCACAGGAGTCATATCCTCGGTAGAAGCGGTTTATAGAAGGGTTATGGGGCTTATACCCACAACCGAATGCTTTGATTCTGAATCGGGTATTAGGAAGACAATACAGGTAATTTCTGGCAAAGTAATCAGAGAGGTTTTGGTCAATGCCATTATTCACCAGGATTTTGCGCAGATTGGTACTAGAGTATTCGTTGAAATATTCAAGGATAGGGTTGAGATATCCAATCCTGGGATTCCTCTGATTAAGCCTCTAAGATTTGTCGACGAACGACCCTCATCAAGAAATGAGAGGCTTGTAAAGGAAATGCATCAGTACGGTTTCTCCGAGGACCGGGGAAGTGGTTGGGATAAAATTATTTGGCAGAGCGAAATTGATAAAAAGCCTACCCCCGAAATCAGAGTTTCCGATCAGTCTACAACGGTGGTTTTATGGTACGACAAACCCTTGGAGCGCCTGTCTCCCGATGAGAGAGACTGGATGGTTTATTTCCATACGGTCATTAAATACATTGCAAGTAAGGAATTAGCAAGCAACACCAGTTTAAGAGAAAGGTTGAAACTGCCTACTTCCAAAACTTCTACGGTTAGTGGTTTGTACAGACAGGCTTTAAAAAACGGACTTATTAAACGATTTGATCCTGCAGCATCAAACAAGTTCATGAAATATGTCCCCGCTTGGGCAAACAATGGAATCTCATCAAACCCATAAACGCAAATGGAGAGCAGGCTCTTCTAGCTATTTCCAATAAGCCTAAGTAACAAGAAAAATTGTCTTTGGTGAGCTTCCGGGAATTCTTAGTAATGAGCCCCATATTCAACGCGCTAAAATGGTCTAACAATTAGTAGATGATTACATTGCCTGGCATATCCATTCCTTGTAATGGCTCTGAAGATGGTCGCAGGAAGGATATTTGGTTGGAGGTTCGGCACAGATTAGGAGAATCTGAAATCATGGGTCAAGAAGACACTAAAAGATGTCCGAAAAATGCCGGTAAGAGTCTGCGGCTGAATGGAGAAGAGGAGTAGCCACCGCAGGGATGGTCACTATTCAGAAAATTGAGTAGGTTTAAAAGGTTTTTGTTTTGTGATTCGGAAAAAAGAACCCACGGATGGCAAACCGTGGGTTGATTTTAAGTAACCAAAATTTGTTTAGAACGTATGTCCGAGACCAACTGTAGCATTCCAACCAGCGAGTTGAGAGTCAGCATCGTAGGCCTTGAACGCTTTGCCGGTGCCGCCGTAAGCGGCATCAAAGTAGACGAGAGTGCGCTTGGACAACGGATAGAGGTAAGCTGCGCCAACAGACCAAGAGTTGTACTTGGCGTTTGTGTCTTTAATCTTTCCGATAGCTCCTTGACTTTGTAACATGAAAGTGCCTCCGGCCACCGGAGCTGATACTGACAGCGACAGTGCGTGTTGGTTAGCACCTTTTCTCAAGGCTATTCCACTAGGTAATTCGATAGAAGTGTAATTTGGGAGCTCCATAGTATGCAAAGCGTACTGGTATGAACCATAGAGGGTAAACGCCCCAAAATCATAAGATGCACCCAAAGTAAATAGATTGGTGCTCTTGGGCTTAGGACCGTTGTTAACAGGAGCTTTGTTGTCTAACATTTCCCAATAGGCATTTGCATTAAAAGCACCGTTGGAATAGGTTCCACCTAAACCGTAGTAATGGTCATGAGTTGACCATTTAGTATCTGAGTCACTTTCAATGCCATTGGAATACATGGCTGATAACTGGAAGCCCGAGAACTCAGGTGACTGATAGACGATGGTATTGTTCATCCAATCCGTAACAATGAAAGCGCTGTATACGCTGCCGATTGAAGTGAAGCTTGTGGTGTAAGCGCTGCCGCCCATAATTGTGTAAGTGCCATTGTCAGAACCTAAAGCCCCAATTCTTCCGAATGCGACTTGTCCCCAATCTCCTGAAAC
>CANQMZ010000186.1 GCA_947625105.1 uncultured Parasutterella sp. | reverse complement strand
TCTTTGAGTAAAGCCATATCAAGCCCTCAATTCAAAAATTGATAGCGTGATTTTAACGGGTTTGAGATTGGTTGACGGTTACGTCAGTGGCTAAGTTTCAGAGTCTGTCCCACCCTGAGGGTGTTACCGGTCATTTGGTTGATTTTCTTTAACTCGTTGACGGACATGTTGGCCGATGAAGCAATTGAAAACAGTGTATCGCCTTTTTTGACACGGTAAGTTTTAGTCTTTGCCAAAGGCCGATCGTTAGCCTGCTTTTGTACTGACTCTGGCACCTTATTCAAAACCACAGCTTTTTTCATTGGTTGGCCTTCCTGGTTAATCACCAGGCGTTGGCCGATGACCAAGCGGTTATCCTTAAGGTTGTTAGCATTGCGAAGAGCAGAGGGCGCCACGTGATAACGCGATGCAATTGCATAGAGTGTGTCGCCTTTGCGGACCACGTAAAACCTGCTTGAACTTGAAGTGGTTGGTTGCTTTGAGGCTACCTGGCGAGTAACAACCGGAACGTTGACGACCAAAGTTTGCCCCACTCGAAGTTTTCTTCCTTTAATTTTGTTACTTGCAACGATAGTATGGGGAGAAACTCCAAGGCGTCTTGCCACTCTTTGGAGGGTATCACCCCTACGGACGCGATAAGTGACTCTTCTGTAGTCTTGAACCAAGGCGATTTGGGCGTCAATCGTATCCGAGGAGATGTCTTCTCCGCTTCCTAGACTGCTCCCTTTATTCACAAGAAGAACAGAGCCTGGTTTTACCCTCCGCCCCGGGGGAATTTGATTTGCTTCCCGTAAAGTGTTCTCGGTCATATTGGCACGGTTTGCGATTGACGCGATCGTGTCACCTTCTTTAACTCGGTAGGTGGTCCAACTAGAGAGGGGTTTACCGCTAGTCCTGTAAGAGACAAGGTTTTCGATAAAAGTGTCAATCTTGTCTGTGGGCATTAGCAAGGAGTGATTGTGGGAGGCAACAATCACCGGGCGGTTAAACGAAGGGTTAAGGGAGTTGAATTCGTCCTTGGACATTTGGGCCAATTGAGCAGCTTTGGCTACATCGATGTCTTGATCTTTAAATACCTGGACGAAATAAGGTTCATTGTAGACTGCGGGAAGTTTTACTCCATACTTCTCTGGATTCAGGACGATGTGTTTAATCGCCTGAAGCTTAGGATAGTAATTCCGCGTTTCATTAGGCATCTTTAACGACATATAGTCGGTGGGCAAGTTACGAACTTGATTTTTTTTGATAGCCCTCCGGACATTGCCTTCTCCCCAATTGTAGGCGGCTAGAGCCAAAGGCCAATCGCCGAACTCGTCATAAAGTTTTTGCAAATAAGTCAAGGCTGCCGAGGTACTTTGCAAAACATCGTAACGAGAATCTTTCCACATGGTTTGATCCAAGTCGTAAATTTTTCCCGTGGAGGGCATGAACTGCCACAAACCTGCCGCTTTGACTCGGGATTTTGCATTGGTTACGAAAGCACTTTCAACAAAAGGAAGCAGTGCAATTTCTGTAGGCATGCCACGAGATTCAACTTCTTCAATGATGTGGTAAAGGTATTTGCTTGAGCGGTTTGCCATTCGTTGCAAATAGTCAGGTCGTTTTGTGTATCGTTCCAAATTTTCGTCAACGACTGCGTTTTCCATGTTTGGCACTTGAAATCCGTCACGAATTCTCGTCCAAATCGTGTAGATTTCGTCATCGTCAGCTCCTCTTGTGACATATTCCTTGACTCCGTCAGTTTCAGTGCGAACAAAGGCAGCATTTGAAGTGGTTGACAATGCAATCGTTATTGCAAAAATACACAAATTGATCTTGCTAAGCATTATGGAGTAGGCATGTTTCTTAATTAAAATTAGGTGCAATTTTAAAGAAAATATAAGGTGTTAATAGTTACGTTTGTAACGGCTTTTGAAGGTTTGACCGAAAGTATGCTGCAGAATTCGCTCAATGACTTTTATGCATCTTCCCTCGGACAGTATGCGGTCAAGTGGGAGCAGGTGCAGTTTGACAAGATGGTCTCAGACTGTTTCGGTTACACTGCTATCCAGCTTGGGGCAACAACGAAACACTTCTTGAGAGATAACAGAATCGGATTACACATCGTTGGAGATCCTGACTTACAAGCATTGGCGTTGGGAAGAAATGATGATTTCAGGGTTAGGATACAGATGCTTTTTGAAGAAATGCCTTTTGAAACTGAAAGCCTTGATCTCGTAGTGATGCCCCATACCTTGGAGATTGTTGAGGATCCACATGCCCTTTTGCGTGAAGTTCAAAGAGTCCTTATCCCCGGAGGAAAGGTGGTTTTGACCGGCTTTAACATGATGAGTTTGTGGGGACTGCGCGTGAATATGCAAAAGCTAGGAGCTAAAAAGTTTCTTCCAGGCAAGCAGTTCATGTCAGTTTTTCAAGTAAGGGATTGGTTGCATTTGCTTTCTTTTCAAGTGGATAGAGGTACTTTTGGGCGTTATGGAGGAACTTCCGGTGTGTATCATCGAAAGGAGGATTCGTGGTTGGAAAAAGCAGGGGATCGATGGTGGCCCCAATGCGGAGCGCTTTATGCGTTAGCCGCCACGAAGGTTGTCCCGGGTTCCAAGTTTGTGGGGAAAGCCATTAACAGGAAATTCTTTTTTCTTGGAGCGGGGGCTAGAGCCAAGATGCATCGTGAAAGCCAGGGGTAGAAGGAGAAATTCGTGGTATGGGTAAGATAGTGGAAATCTGGAGCGATGGCGCAAGTAAGGGTAATCCTGGTCCTGGCGGTTGGGGTGCGGTCCTACGCTATGGACACAACAAAAAAGAAATCTATGGTGGTGAGTACAACACGACCAATAATAGAATGGAGCTAAAAGCAGCCATAGAAGCTTTAAAACAACTAAATAGAAAGTGCACTGTTAACATCCACACAGACTCTCAATACGTGAAGAATGGAATCACACTTTGGATTCAGGGGTGGAAGAAAAAGGGCTGGAAGACCTCAAGCAAACAGCCCGTTAAGAACATGGAGCTGTGGAAAGAATTGGATAGTCTTGCCCAACGTCACGAAATCCATTGGGAGTGGGTCAAGGGTCATGTAGGTATTGAGGACAATGAGAGAGCAGACGCTTTGGCTAATCTAGGTGTTGAGCAAGTGTTGAAATCTAATAACTAAACGATAACTAAGAAATCGTGTAGAATCTTGCAACCTGAGAGCACAGTTAGCTCAGCGGTAGAGCACTGCCTTCACACGGCAGGGGTCACTGGTTCAATCCCAGTACTGTGCACCAAGACTCAGTTTTTAATCCCCCATAAAACCACATGAGATCCCCATTTCATAAGGCTTTTTGACGTTTTCATCCTTTTTAGTAAAACATAAGAACACATGACAAAACACCGTTTTTAATGTACCCTGTGGTGTACTTGGATTAATTATTTCCATTTAAATGTACCCTGGGGACAATAATGCCAAAACAGCTAGAGCCGTTATCACCTGTCTTTAGCACCCTTTAAATAGACAAAACCCCGTAGCCAAAGGGCTGGCAAGG
>CANQMZ010000185.1 GCA_947625105.1 uncultured Parasutterella sp. | reverse complement strand
CGTGAAACGCCTCCACGCCGATGATAGTGGGTCGTATCTCCCGCGAAAGTAGGTAGCCTTCGGACTTCCCTCCTTACTACTCCCCTACGTAGAATTACGTGGGGGTTTTTCTTTTTTGAGAAGTTAAAACGGGACTTTGGGAAGAAGTACAGAAAAGAATTGACTGGCTGACTTGGCTCCGCCAAGTCAGTGAAGCCTAGCAATGAATGGGCAAGGTTTCAACCTTATCTTTGTATTCAAGAAACGGAAGTAAACCGCATTAATAACCTAGAACATCGCCATCGGTTCTAGGGTCGGAACCTCCCACAAGAATTCCGTCTGGAGTCAATTGGATTAGCTCTTGCGCACCAAGTCCGTCATATCGACCGATCATATTTACATCGTGACCAAGTTTTTCTAGCTCGTAAAAAGAAAGCTCCGGGACACCTTCTTCTATGTTTAGCACGAAGGGATTATCCGAGTGTTCAGGATCTGTTCCCGGATAGTTATACCATCGTGGTGCAGACACTGCTTGTTCTTCATTGAATCCAAAATCAAGCAAATTGCATATAACCTGCATACCCCACTGCGGCTGATTGTCACCTCCTGGTGTGTTCCCGAGCCATCTGGGTTTATTGTCTTTTGCGAGGATCCATGTAAGTAATGTGTGCATCGTCCTCTTGTTTGGTTCTAATCGGTTGGGATGATCGTCAATCAAAACAAATCCTCGACCAGCACGATTGTTCATTGTGATACCTGTGTCACCAGCGACGACTCCCGAGCCCATTACATTGGACAAGGAGTGTATAAAGCTAACAGCATTTCCCTCCTTATCGGCTAAAACAAAAGAGGTAGTCTCCCCCATTTTTTCTTCCAATAGGTCTTGAAATGCAGTTTTATCTAACGCTTTATGCAGATTAATTTTTTCTCTAGCTGCTTGAATAGCATTATCCGAAAGGATTTTTTCCCAAGGGATATTGACTTTCCGAGGATCTCCAGCCCAAGCCATTCTTGATGCAAAGGCCTGTTTTTTGGCCTCGACCATGACGTGGATCGCCAAAGTGGAGTTATGTCCGTAGCTGCTGATCGGAAACCTCTCGAGAATTTTCATTTCCTGGGCTAGTATCATCCCTTGGGATGGTGGTGGCGTTGTTAAGAGATCAAATCCCCTATAGTTCACCTTCATCGGCGTGCAGGATTCAGTTTGGTGATTGGTAAATTGATCCCAATTAAATCGGGCTCCTTTTGCCTTAAGATTTTCAAAAATGGCCTCACCTATCTCACCTTCATAGCAGTCTCTAAAGCCATATTTCGAAATTCTTTCAAATGTTTTGGCCAAATTTTTTTGGTAAATGACAGTGCCTGGAGTAGGAGTTTTGCCATCAGGAGCAAAAATCGATTTGCAATCAGGATCGGCAAAAACTTTTTCCTCTCCCATACGGATGTAATTGCATTCAACTTCACCAAGTAAATAGCCGTACCTTGCATAACGAATTGCCGGCTCAAGGAGGCGAGTCAATGGTAAGCGGGCATATTTCGTAAGTTGATGATAAACATCTGGAGCACCAGGAATAGATATAGCAAGAGCTCCAAAAAGGGGCATTTTTCGGTAGCCCATCTCGCGCATTTCATTGATAGTGAAATTTTGCCCTACTCCAGAACCATTTAATGCTAGGAATTCCCTATCTTTTGCCGAGTAAATTACCGCAAATGCATCACCACCGAGCTGACAGCAAGCTGGCATCGTGACGTTAGTTACCGTGGCGGCCGTCAAGGCTGCGTCAAAGGCGTTTCCTCCTTCCATTAGCACTCTCAAAGCTTCAATTGAAGCGGCTTTATTGGCGGTAGCCACCATGCCGTTTTTGGAGTAAGTAAGACCTTTAGTCTGAAAAGGAGGACGAATTTTTGAAGGTTTCATTTTGACTCGAGCTAAAAGTATTCCTTAAGAAAACAATATTGATTCAGGTAGTTGCAATCTAAGGAAAAGGGTGAAGACTAAATAAATGATAATGAGCGTGACTGGCGGTACCAGCAAAAGAGCTATATCAAGTTTGAAGTTTTTCAAATACCAGCACAGAAAATATAGAAATACAGCGGCTGTGCCGTAAAAGCCGAAATAAGGTATCGCTAAAAACCAAAGCGCGAGAGAAATAAAGACCGCACATACCGCAATCGGTAATGCCCTAAATGACGTATTTTGGATGCGGGACCGCGGTAATTTAAGGATAGACATTATCATCGTAACAAGGGCACAAACGAACATGCAGCCAATTACGATCTGCGGCGTTAGTCTTGATCCGATTAAATCCCACTTGGATGCGGGCGGAAGCGTAAAAGTTTCGTTGAACATGAATACGCTAAGGACAACAAAGGCCAAGCTGATTCCAAAGGACAACCAAACAACGTTGCGGCTATCTTTCTTCGAACTTTTAGATAATTGTTCGCTTATTTTTTCTTTTCTGTATTGCCATGCGCAATAGAGAATGGAAAGCGCCGTTAAAAGCATGAAGAATGCCGAAATAGGTCGAGTAAAGAATAGTTTCCAGTCGGAACTTATTGAAAATGCTTGCCTCAAATTGTCTTCAAACATGCCTCCTAACAAAAGACCGATCACCACTGGTGCCAGAGGGAAGCCTGCCTTGTCCATCAGGTAGCCCACGATCCCGAATAAAAGGAAGAGCCAAATATCAAAGGTTTGATTATTTAGCGCGTAGCATCCAATGGCACACATGAGCAAAACTATCGGAACCAAGGCCCACTGAGGGCATTGAACGATTCTCAAAAATACCCGACTGCCAATGCCTAATTGGAGCGCAAGCATATAAAAATGGGCGATAAAGAAAACTACAAAAAGGGCATATACAAGATTCGCATTCTCCTTGAATAGAGAAGGTCCTGTCGGGATGGAATGTACCATTAGAACGCCGAGAAGAACAGCATCTGCGGCACTTCCCGGTATTCCCAGTGCCAAAGTAGGAATCAAGCCTCCTCCCGCACAAGCGTTGTTGCCCGATTCTGATGCCACAACGCCATCGGGGCACCCGGTACCGAAAAGATCGGGATGTTTTGAATAACGCTTTGCTTGATCGTAAGCTAAAAAGTTGGCAACGGAACCACCCTCACCGGGAAGGGCACCCACCAAAGCACCAAATGCACTGGAGCGGATAAGGTTTCCCCAATTTTCTCTTAATCTTTTGAAAACCGTCTTGTAGGGGATTTTGAGTTCGTTGGTCTCAACCGTGGGGTCCACCACTACATTTGTGGGTTTGGCCAAACCACCGACCAAACTTGGCAGAGCGAATAACCCAACCAGTACTGGCAAAAGGCTAAAACCACTTATAAGTTCAGGTATGTCAAAAGTAAGCCGAGTGACCCCCGCAGTATTGTCTGTACCGACAAGGGCAAGCATCAGCCCGAAGAAGCCACTTGTCATACCTTTCCAAAAATTTTTTCCTCCTAGTGACGCGATAAGCGTCAGAGAAAATAAAACCAAACCAAATAGTTCCCACGGTCCGAACATCAAACCAATTTCAGCAACGGGTTTGATAAAAAGAACCATGATGATGCCGCCAATGATGCC
>CANQMZ010000184.1 GCA_947625105.1 uncultured Parasutterella sp. | reverse complement strand
TCATCTAACTATTTGATTCCTAATCTATTGCTTGAGCAGATTTCAGACTTCAAGTATATTTTTTAAGAGTTTAGGTTGAAGATACAAAAAACTCTGCCAGCTATGTTCTCCGATATAAGATAGGTGGAAAGCGGCATGATATCTCGTTGGGCACTCGTAAAATTTTAAGCTTGTCCCAGGCTAGAACCTCAGCGATGGGATTGAAGGCGAAAATCGCCTTAGAACAGGATCTGATAAAAGAAAGAAAAACGGGAACTGGCACGTCTAGCAGAAGAAGCAAAAACTTTTCCCAGTTTTGAAAAAGTTGCGATTGACTGGCTGAATGACCGAAACAAGAATGGCTTTTTCCGCAACAACGCCAAAGATTTAAAAAACATTGTCTGTTTAAAAAAACATGTATCTCCAAAAATCAGCAGAAAAAGCATCAATTCAATCACACCTGAAGTGGTGCATGATCTGATAGCGCCTCTTTGGGAAACAAAAACAAACACTGCCAAGAAGATATTGACCTACCTTGGGCAAATATTTAATTGGTCAATCGCATTGAGAATTCGTGACGACAGAGAGAATCCCACCGACCTGCACTCTGCACTTGGGGTATTGTTGGAGCCAAGTAGAAGGAATAAAAAGGAAAGCGAAAACCATGCGGTAATTAGCGTTGACGAAATGCCTTTGCTTTATGCCGAATTAGATGCGATGCAGAGTGTTTCCGCTCGCGCGTTGCAATTTGCCTTTCTGACGGCAAGCAGGTCAAAAGCGGTCCGATTAGCAAACTGGGACGAGTTTGATCTTGACAACGCTCTTTGGATAATTCTGGTGGAACACGACAAGATGAAGCAACGCAAACGCGGCAGAACCATTGTCCTGTCAAGGCAGGCGGTTGAACTGATAAAAGGTCTTCCTCGCTACAGTGGCCAACAAAGAGTTTTCCTTTCAAGTCAAATGAACACACTGTCTGATATGACATTATCGATGCATCTTAGAAGAATGCACCGAAGAAAGAAGGCCGATGATGACTTGGGCTGGATTGACCGTGAAAAAACCGCCAGAACTGGAAAGGAAAGCGTTGTAACACCTCACGGATGTGCGAGAGCAACGTTTCGAACATGGGAGAAAGACGATGTGTTAGGTAACAACCGGAAACTCGACCAGGAAGCTGTAGAACTGTGCCTGTTGCATTCAAAGAATGATCCCTATGAAGGAGCTTACGACAGAGCTCGTTTGCTCGGTGAACGAAGGAGGATCATGCAAAAATGGGCTGATTACTGTTGCTCAGCCCTGGAAAAAATCTAAATCAATTGGTGGGCGACATAAAAGAGGAAATATCAGGTAAAAAGCCTTAACCGCCATGAGATGAAGAGATTCTGATCCCTGCACTGTTCCTAAGCAATAACGAGAATTTGGCGGTTTAGGGGAAAGCTCACGCCTCCCCTTGATCCTCACCGGCTAACCGGTTAGGATTTTAACCGCCGAGGCGATTACGGCAAGTACCCTTGACGGGACACTAAGCCTCACACAAATCGTTTGTTAAACCAACGCGAAAATGAGACGGGAAAATTCAGCTTTTTTGTACCCATCAATTTCTTCTTATTCCTGAAAGAACTTCTGATCTCTCCTATGCCCCGTCCTAGCTTATTTCCGAGCTCATTTAACTTCTTTTTCACCCACACTTATGCACGAAGAGCCATTTTCTCTTTTCGATTCGTTTACTCATCGGTCTTTTGAGGTTACCAATGGAGTTCCCTTTTCTCTAGTACTTTTACCTATCACTGTGCGAGAAGTTTACTGTACTAAGATAAATCATTCTCAATTCAATCCGTTAAATCAAAAAATTGATTCGTCACCGTTTGGTAACTATTTCTCTTTTACTTTCTGTTTGTTTCAACTACCCCTATTTGAGTAAAAATTCTTCTTATAATTCGCAGAGCTTAGAGATTCTGCTTTTCTCGTGCCTAGCGTTTTTTTACTTTTACAGGAAGACTCATGGACAACAAAATTATTCCTAGCATTATTTTGGCTGTAGGTTTCATTGGGGGTGTTGCTCTTTTGGGTAACCAGTTAAGTGATGGAGTTAACTCCTTTTTAAACAAAGATAGAGTTGTCACCGTCAAAGGACTCTCAGAGAAAGAGGTAAAAGCTAATCACGTCATTTGGCCCATCAGCTTCCAAGAAATGGGAAACGACTTAGTACAGGCCTACGACACTTTGGAAAAAAATCAGGCTATGGTGATCGAGTTCCTTAAAAAGGGTGGAATTGACGCTACTGAGATTTCAGTCGCTGCCCCAAAAGTGAACGATACTTTGGCCAACTCGTTCCAAAACGATGCTCCTAAATATCGCTACATTCTTACACAAGTCATCACAATTTCGTCTGATAAGGTCGATATTGTGCGTAAGCTCATTGAAACTCAAAGAGAACTCTTGAAGAACGGTGTTCCTCTCAGCAGCAACTACGATTATTTGACCAATTACAGTTACACAGGTCTTAACGAAATCAAACCTGCTATGGTGGAAGACGCTACAAAAAACGCTAAGGCCGCCGCTCAGAAGTTTGCTGACGATAGTGGCTCGAAGCTTGGCAAAATCAGAAAGGCCAATCAAGGTGTGTTCACCATTTCCAATAGAGATGAAAATACACCCTACGTTAAAAATGTCAGAGTCGTCACCACCGTTGAATACTATTTGAACGACTAGCTTTTTCAGACAGCCCTGGCTGTCTGTTTTTTTACCAAGGAGTATTTATGAATACATTAAAAAGAAGAACTTTTATTGCCACCTCCGTCGCTGTTGGTCTAGGTGCGGTTTTAGCCTCACCAACATCGGCCAAAGGTCCCGACAAGTTGCCTGCAAAGTGGGATGAAGAGGTAGATGTTATCGTTGTAGGTTCCGGGTTTGCTGGACTTACCGCTGCTTATGAAGCTCACAAGGCAGGAGCCAAAGTCATCATCTTAGAAAAAATGCCTACCGCCGGTGGAAACTCCATCATCAACGGTGGCATCATGGGAGTCCCTGGCACAGAAATCCAAAAAGAAAAAGGCATTAAGGACTCTCCCGAATTAATGGCTCAAGACATGATCAAAGCAGGTTTGGGCATGAATCATCCTGACAAGGTAAAGGCCTTGACAGAAAATGCTTATGACGCCTATAGAATGCTCGTTGATGAACTTGGAGTTGAATTCAGTAAAACAATTCTCAAGCATGAAGGGGGTCACTCAGTCCCGCGCAGCGTTTACACGATCAACGGTAGAGGCTCTGAAATTGTCAACAAACTCTTAGCCGCAGTTGAGAAACAAGGGAATAAACCTCGGCTCAGAACCATCGTTGATAAGATTTATGTTGATGACAAGGGCCGTGTGGTCGGTGTCCAGGTAAGGGAAAATTATCGCTTCGGCAAAGAGGACAGTGGCAAAGTTAAAAACATTGCTGCCAGGAAGGGCGTTGTTCTGGCCAGCGGTGGTTTCAGTGCTGACGTAGCCTATCGCTCAATCCATGATCCTAAACTCGGACCAACTTTCCAAACAACAAACCAACCTGGTGCCACTGGTGAAATGATGAGAGAGGCCGCCAGAATTGGTGCTCAA
>CANQMZ010000183.1 GCA_947625105.1 uncultured Parasutterella sp. | reverse complement strand
CAGAAACTGGGAAAACAGGATTCGCAAAGAAAGTCTAGCTGAGGGAAGAGCTGAAGGTAGAACTGAAGGAAGAGCTGAGGGAAGAGTCGAAGGAAGAGCTGAAGGTAGAGCTGAGGGAAGAGTCGAAGGAAGAGCTGAGGGAAAAGCTGAAGAAAAACTCGACATTGCGCAAAATCTAATACGCCTTGGTCAACTTTCGCTAGAAATGATTGCCGAGGCTACCGGACTTACGGTAGGAGAATTAAAGAAACTGAAAGTTGGTCTGAAACCGTCATAGAACCAGGCGAAACAAACTCGGTGCCTCGGTGGGATGCAGTCTCTATCAACGATAACAAGCGTAGACAGTAAAATAGATAACGGTCTTTTAATGCTCACACATGTAAGAAAGGCTTTTCACAGCGGTCGTCAGAAGCTGTACCTAAGTCCCAAAGAGATTGCATAATTCCGGTTAGACATACCCCCGCCATTGGGAATATCACCAGTTCCCTCCTCGCCGTGAACAAAAACATCCCCTTTAGTCACTTGGTAATTGTTGTAGGAGAATTCGGTGAAAATCTTAAGTTTTTGGGTTACCTGATATCCTGCGTCAACCGAGAAACCGTAATAGCGCATGTCGTCGGCGCTGGTGTTAAAAATCATCTGCCTTTCAATATGGTTGTCCGTGTCCCTCGCCCTTACCCAATCGCTAAATTTAAAGTTCGCGTTGAGTTCAAACTTTTTCCATCGTAATTGCCCTGCCAATCCGATGTATGGTGCTGAAAATCTTTGTTTGTAAACACAACCCTTCTTGGGTTCGACGTCTCTTTCCAGTGTGCCATTCCAATAGCTGATGTGACCACCATAAACGCTCCATTTGAACCTAGATTGCTGATAACCGAGCATCGGACCGAACCGATAGTTTGCTCCTTGCAGAATCCACCCTTTGAGATTCAGGTCAAATTCATACGCATAGTTCACATCGGTGTCAGGGTGCCATGAATGCAAAAATTGCGGTCCGGTACAAGTGGGGCACAATCCTTCGTATTCGCCTTCATCAAGCCAGTCATAATCGTCCATATGACCGTTACCGCGCTTTAAAGAAAACCAACCACGGGCGTTCAATGTCAGGAATGAATAAGCATCCCATGCGAGATCCAACTTCAAAATAGGAAGATGCTTGATTTTCCAGTCCAATCGACTTAACGTCTTGTCTTTTCCTGGGGTCCGGCTAGGGGCGTAGGACTTCTCATGCGCGGTACCGTAAAGCAGACCAACGGAAGCGGAAGCAGAAAAACTGTCGCCAGAGAAATTAGGTAGGAATTTAGCCGGTTCCGCAGATGTCGTACCTAATAAACCAAGACAGAGCAGAGAACAGCAAAAAAGTCTTTTCATCATTTCCGTTTACCCAGTTGGATTGAGGGTTATCTTGAGTGATGAATTATAGATTTTGGGATCGACCTTTCTCGAATATCTCCCTGAAATTTCAAGAAAAACAATAAAAAAAGAAACGACCGGGCGCTGAAGAACGCAGTTCTGCTCCGCGATCTTGCAGCCACGCATAAATGGATCAGTACGCCTGGCAAAGGGGATTTTTCATCCCCTGTTCTGTTCTAACCGATGAGAGCTTTCACGAGGCATTAGCTAAGGCAGTCAGGGATTACAAATGGATGAAACCCACGAGGCTAGCGAAATCGTTCAAGCCGCAGATTTTCCTTAACAAAGAAAGGAAAAGCAATTGCGCATTATCATTTGGACAAGCCAAAAGGGATAGAATCCCGATCAAATTTAGGTGCTCTACTTCACAGGAGAAAAAATGACACAAAACTTGGGCTTGACAGTAGGGGGAATTTGCCCCCCCCCATAGACTTCGTGTGAGTCATCATCGCCGGCTTGGCGAATTAAGAAAATCCTCTTTCAGTTTATCTGTCGCCGCAGCGCTTCTTTTCTTGTTTACCTCACAGGCAGCGTTCTCTGCGTCTGCTGTCATCGTTGATAAAGAATCCAATCCGGATGGAAAATATGTAGGAACAAGTCTCAGCATCACTAAGTTGGAAATTGGCACATTAAACGGAAATAATAGAGCCGTCGGCTTCGGCACTTACCAAGTTCCCGTAGAAGGCTCAAAGGTGCTCTCCGTCTCGGACCAAAGCTTTACACAGGAGGTAGAGGGTGTAAAGGTTGCCGGCGTATGGGTTGAAGATACTTCGTTTAATTGGAGAGGCGACATAAACGTAAATCTTTCTGGTTTTTCTAAAAAACAAATATCCGGAATTTCCATGAAACAAGGCAATGGAGGAGAAGCAGCAATATCGTCTGAGATAACCGGCAACGTAGTCGTGAACATTGACTCAAAAGACGGAGACTTAAAAGGAGTGGATCATCCCCCGGAAATTATGGGTTTGGAATTTCGTTCAGAAAATTCAGCACCTGCGGCAACCTATACCCTCAAAGGAGATGTCTCCTCAACGGTCAAGGCCGTTTCTCCTGAATTTAATCCTCCAGACCCTAGAGATGGTAACAATTTTTTTGCTGCACTTTCGCTTGAACAAGAGGACTCCGGTCTGTTGACGGTTAATTTAGGAGAAGCTGGTTCCACCATAAATCTATCTACTTCGGTAAAAGGAACGGGAGCAAAAGATGAATATGTATTTGGAGCGGAAGTGGTTGGTCAGCTGAACATGACCGGCTCTAACGTTACCATTTCGTCAGAAAACACCGGAAAGGGTATGTCTTGGGCTTTGGGAATCGGCGGCGAAGGTGCAAAGATTAACATAAATGCCGACAACCTCGTTATCCAAAGCAAAACCAACGGCGGTGGACAGGCCATCGGCATAGCAAGCTTTATTATTAGTGAGGAAGACGATGTACATTGGGTGCCGTCTCCAAATCTGCCAGATTTGATTAACATTACTGCTACACAGACCACTATTACTGCTTCAGCTCCCAATAGCACAGCAGAAAGCGATGCCATTGGAATTCGTTCACCAAACCACACGACAATCAACATTAATGGAAACCTAAATATTAATGCTTCCATTTCCGGAGGACAAAAAGGCGTTGCCATACAGGCCAATGACGGCTCAAAGATCAACATCAACCCCGAAGGAAATTCTTTGGTGAATATTTTTGGCGATATTCAATACAACTCTAACTCTAATGGCGACGATGAGACGATAGAAAAATCTTCGATTGCCCTTAATCTAGGATCCAACGGAACATGGGAAGGCAATTTCTACCTAGTCGGCAATGAGAATAATTCCTCCATGACATTGAACTTAAAGCAGGGGGCCACGTGGACACCGACTAACCCGGAAGGGCTTCCATATTTCAGTGGTGTATCAAAAGTTGCAGCGTATGCATCAATAGCTTCCCTAGATGAAGAAAACGATTTCTTGCTCCCAGTCAAGCTTGCATTAGATGGCGGAACAGTTGATGCTTCAACCCTTACCGGAAAAAATACGCAAGTGCAGGTGGAATCTCTTAGTGGTTCGGGAGGTACCTTTGTTACAAATGTTTCAAAAGAAAATGGCAAATACGAGGCAACAAACAGCCTTGTAATTGGAACAGTTGATGAAACAGCCGGGAAACCAAACTTAACCACGACCACCAATAGCGTTCAATCGGGCGAACTCTCTTCTG
>CANQMZ010000182.1 GCA_947625105.1 uncultured Parasutterella sp. | reverse complement strand
TTTGTGTTTCTGAAAAGCTCAATTGTCAGGGGTAAATCGCCTTTTGTCTTCCTTTCGTTTGTAACTTCTTGTTAATCTCTTTTTTTGTTAGGGTTTTTACCTCCCTTCCCGGTATTTCCTTAAGAACCAACCGGACATTTAGCAGATGCATTGATATTTGACGTATCTAATACGGTCCAATCCAAATCAAAAATTCTGGCTTCCATCGAAAAAGTTGGCCCTTATTGGGGTGTCATCAGTAATGCAGGAATCACCAAAGATAATGCTTTTCCTTCATTGTCTGAGGACGATTGGAAATCAGTAATTGATGTTGATTTGAATGGATTTTTCAATGTTGTTCAACCCTGTATCATGCCAATGATTTCCTTGAAAAACGGGGGAAGAATCATCGCACTGAGTTCTGTATCGGGAATTTGTGGTAACCGTGGCCAGGCCAATTACAGTGCCGCAAAGGCAGGTTTAATAGGGGCAGTTAAAAGCTTAGCCATAGAACTTGCCAAGAGAAAGATCACGGCCAACTGCATAGCCCCAGGATTGATCGAAACTGAAATGGTTCAAATAAATGAATTAGCCATGAAGATGGCAATGGAAGCTATACCTTTGAGACGTATGGGCAAACCAAAGGAAGTTGCGGCATTGGCTTCGTTTTTGATGAGTTCTGAAGCCTCTTACATAACTCGCCAAGTGATTTCAATCAATGGAGGTATGGTATGAGTTTGAGAAGGGTAGTAATCACTGGTGCTGGTGGTGTAACGGCATTCGGGCAGACTTGGGAGGAAATTAGGAGCAAGATACTCGAAAAACAAAATGCCGTTAAGTACATGCCAGAGTGGGAAAGATTCAAAGGACTTAACTGTAGGTTAGCAGCTCCCATCGAAAACTTTACCTTGCCTGAAAACTATACAAAAAAAAATTAGGACCATGGGGCGAGTTTCTTTGCTAGCTACCAGGGCTACAGAATTAGCATTAGAAAACTCAGGACTACTAGGTTCCACAGAGGTATCAGACGGAACGACAGGTATCGCCTTTGGTTCATGCTCGGGGAGTACCGCTCCTTTGGCTAGTGTTGGGCAGATGCTCACCACTAATGATACCTGTTCGATAACCGGAACAACCTATGTTCAGTTGATGCCTCATACGGCAGCAGTCAATGCCGGACTGTTTTTTGGCGTTAAGGGAAGACTCTACACAACGTCTTCCGCCTGTACTTCTGGTAGTCAGGCCATCGGATACTCATTCGAAGCGATTCAGCATGGTTATCAGGACATCATGATTGCCGGTGGGGCAGAAGAGCTCTGTCCATCCCAAGTGGCAGTATTTGATGCTCTATTTGCTACAAGTACTAAAAATGAAGCTCCGAAACAGACGCCAAGGCCATTCGATGCTTCAAGAGATGGATTGGTTATTGGTGAGGCAGGTTGTGCATTGATACTTGAGGAATACGAACAGGCGAAAGCTAGAGGTGCCAACATATTGGCTGAAGTTGTGAGTTTTGCCACTAATTGTGATGCCGCTCATATCACACAGCCAAATCAGCTCAGCATACAAATTTGCATGGAGCAAGCGTTGAAAGGCTGCGGCTTACCACCCTCTGAGATTGGTTTTGTGAGTGCTCATGGTACAGCAACCACAAGGGGAGATCTCGTTGAATCATTAGCCACTGAAAAAGTTTTTGGGAACAAAACACCTATCTCCTCATTGAAGAGCTATTTTGGTCATACTTTGGGAGCTTGCGGAGCTTTGGAAGCGTGGCTATCGTTGGAAATGGCTCGGGAAGGATGGTTTAATCCGACGATTAATTTGGACACAGTCGATCCTGAATGTGGTGATCTCGATTACATCAAAGACGAACCTAGACATATTAATACCCAGTATATTATGTCTAATAACTTTGCTTTCGGAGGAGTTAATACTTCGCTGGTTTTCCGCTTGTTAAAGTAGATGACATGATGTTGAATTAAATTTACAAGAAAAAACCACCAAGATGGTCTATGATCCTCGGAGGTTTCTTCTACAGCGACTGGTTGAGATGGTGTTTATTTACTTTCTTGTTTTCCCACGGGTTGTGAAAATACCTTGAAATTTATGACTCCGCTAAGCTCTTTATGTTTATTTTGTTCGAAAGGAATTCCTAACTTTTCCAAGGCTGTCTTTACACGATTTTCTCTAGCTTTCTCTTCGGGAGCATCGAAATCAACGCCCATACTCCATTGATTCATAAACTGTTTAATCGGAACAGTTTCGAGTTTTTCCAATTTGCCATTTTTAGAAAAGAAGATGTCTACTTTGCTGCCCGTGAAAATATAACCACCAGCAAAAAGCCCACCGAAAGGAATCAATGATTTTGCTGAAACGGTTCGAGTTAGAAAAATGTAGACCCATTCTTGACCATCGTTATCCAAAGGTAGCACATCAAAAGGCTGTCCAAAGGCAAGATAAACCTCTTCCATTGAAGATGGTTTAGCCGAAATTTCATGAACGAGTTGTTCGTCTTGAAGGGCATCCGATCCCCATTTGGTTGCAGTTACACTGCCGCAACCGCTAAGAATAAAAAAAATGCCGCAACATGCGATACACAAAAGTTTTTTCATTTACTTGCCCCCAAGTGCCTTGATAAACTCGGGATCCTCGAAAAGTTTGGTGATGATGCTTTGTACTAAGACTGGATATTGGCGTTGGGCTCCGCGTATTGCTTTTTCACCCAAAAATGAAGTTTCCCATCCTATCTGCGTCGATAGTGTTTTGTCGTAAACAGGTTTTCCCCCATTTGTGACCCTGAAAGTTACCTTCATGAAACCTGTACCATTTCCAGTTTCCAAATCTTGGTCAAGGAGGGTCCCCGAAATTTCAATTTTGGCGTTGGGATCATATTTTTTTGCTAGGATAAGTTCAAGTTCTAGAGCTTTTTTAAGGTAATCTCCGAAAGTAATGTTGGGACCGGCTACCATACTCTCAAATCTTAGTCCGATTTCATGTAAAGTTTTTGGTTCTTTACCTACTGAAAAATCGCCAACTTTTACTGGACTAATGTCCGCCTTCTTTAGCTCAAGAACATTTTCTCTTGAAGCGTTATACGTGGGTGCATGTAAAGGTGTACAGCCAGTGACAAATAAAGCAGACGTGGCTATTGCAAGTAGAAAAGCATTTCTCTTTTTGTCAAACATTTCTTTATCCTGTTTAAATTTTCGAAAAATTGAAACTAATTGGAGGGATTATACTTAGTCTCACTTCTGGGATGTACAAGCAAATAAGATTTTCAGGCTCTTCAAGAAATAGCGGGAAAACAACAGGTAAAATCCCTTAGGCGGCAAGAAGATCATCGGGAAGTTTTTCAAGCGACCATCTCAAGAAACCAATCTGTTTGAACCGGCAAGCCACCCATCGGCCCCTGATGGCGGCGAATCCTTTGCGCAGCTTGGTTTTATAGTTTTTGCCGGGGAAGGAAGCCTTGATCTTTAGGGCGAAGTAGTTGAAATCCCGATAACCGTAAGCCAGTCTTTTGATGACTTTGATGGTGTTGTTGATTCCCTCGAGGATGCTGGTATTGAATCGATGTCGATGAGCGTAAAGGATACCGTTCTCATGGCGCCTGAGCAGATTGGCAAAGGTTCTAGCCGGTTCGAATTGGTGTTGATGA
>CANQMZ010000181.1 GCA_947625105.1 uncultured Parasutterella sp. | reverse complement strand
GCTGTGAATAATTAAAAAAATGAACGAACTATAAGATTTGATAATTGGCATGTTGACTCTTTTTAAAGGAGGAAATATGTCAAAAAAGGTAGTTAACGTATTGGCCAAGGTATTTCAAGCTCTGCAAGAAGGCAAGAAGAGCTACAGAGAAATAGCCGAAGAAAATGGTGTCTCCAAGGGGACAGTATTCAACATCAGGAAGCGCCTGGAGTCGAGCCATATTGGCGTGGCGGAGATGGACAAACTGGAGCGGTCTGAGTTATTGAAGGTGATATATCCGAAGCCGGGTAACAAGGTTGAACCGGACTGGGAAGAGGTTGACGAGGGGCTCAAGAATAAAAACCTCACGTTGTACTTTTTCTACGAACGTTACCTCGAGAAGGTAGAGGAGGACTCGAAGGGCTATTCGTACTCGAATTTTTGTCGCCGGTACAGGCTCTGGAAGAAGCAGGATGGTGCTGCCATGTCAAGCCGTCACGAAAGTCAAGCGGGAGAAAAACTGGAGATTGACTACTCGGGCGATAGGTTACCATGGTTTGATTCAGAGGGAGAGAGACACGTAGCCCATTTATTTGTGGCCGCTCTTCCATACTCGAATCTTGTGTTTGCCATGGCGACGGACAATGAGAAGCGCCGATCATGGATTGCGGGGATAAACGCTGCGTTAAGGCATATAGGAGGCGTTCCCAAGCTACTTGTGTTTGATAACAGCAAGGCACTGGTGATCAAACCCAGAAGGAAGTTGGCAAGTGGTCTGGAAGATGCAAAGGTGGTACCGGAGATAGAGTTGTTGACAGAGCACTATGGTATGAGGCCCTACGCATGTGATATCCACACTCCAAAGGAAAAAAGTCGGGTGGAAGCGGCGGTTAACTTAGTTCAAAGGGCTGTCATCGGCAGACTGACTTGGGAAGAAAAGCCGGTGGTAGTGAAGGATTTGAGTGATTTAAACCGCAAGGTGTTGAACTGTATTAACCAAATCAACGATCGTCCCATGTCGGGTAAACGGCATAACAAAAGCCGGCGGCAAATCTTCAAGGAAGAAGAGAAGAAGTTCCTGAGAGCGCTGCCTCCCACGGACTTCTACAGTTATCAATGGTCAGTCCTGAAAGTGGATAAATCGGGCTGTGTCAAGCTCCACGATGCACACCGGTACAGCGTTCCCAAGTCCTATATAGGTCAACGGGTAGTGGTGGGAGCCGGACACGATGAGGTGTTGATTTTTAAGGAGGATGGAGATCACGGAGTGATTTGCAAGCACGAAAGGCAATCGGCTCTCCAGGGTGTAAAAACTCATGTTCTGATGGAACACTTGAGTGCGAAAGAGAAGATGAGTAGACGAAGTGCCGAGCAGTATGTTGAGGAGTTTGTCGCGCTGGGCTTGGATCGAAGGCTTTGTACGCTGTATGTCGAGTCCTGCTGGGATATCAGTGCCTATTGGGCCCGCAAGACGTTGAACCTCATAACGAGGCTGTTCAAGGACTACGAAATCGGCCTAATAAACAGGGCCATTTCCTTCTGTCTGAATCACTCGGGGTACAGCTACACGAAAATGAAGCAAACCCTTGAATACGTGCAAGAGGAACAGAGACGTCAACTCCCGTTATCCATGGATATTGATAAAAACTATAAAACCGTCACCCACGAGAACATTAGAAATGACTACAAATAAGTACGAAAGCAAGCTTGATCAGGTTGGGAAATTATGCAAAGACCTAAGGTTGTCGCAGGTTATGGAAGAGATTGCTGCCTTGTCCGAGGACCCGGACGCGCTTGAAAGTGCTCAAATAGACTGGTTCCTGCAGTCACTTGGGCGAGAAAAAGCAAAGCGACAATCCAACTCACTGGAGCGTCGAACGAGAGCTGCCAACCTGCGACATCCCCAGGCCAACCAAACCAATATTATCTATGAAAAGTCAAGGGGACTAAGTCGTAGACGGATTGAGGCTCTGATGACTTGCAACCGGGTTCAGGTTAACCAGAATTGCCTTATCGTCGGCAAAGTCGGTGTGGGCAAAACCTGGTTAGCCTGTGCATTGGGTAATGCCTGTTGCCGGGCAGGTCTGTCGGTAAAAATGATCCGCGTACCCGAGTTAATTCAGGATTTACAGTTTGCGGTCGATGTAAAAAAGAATCCACTGGCACTTAAAAAACAGCTAATGCGATATGATTTGCTCATCCTTGATGATTGGGGTATCGGGCAAGTCGGCTCTACCTTCAGACTGTTTCTAGGGGAGTTGGCAGATGCCAGACACGGGAGGGCAAGTACATTGCTCACCAGTGTCTTGCCCATTAGCGCCTGGGCAGAGTGGATTGGTGATGCAACGATGGCCGATGGGATCTTAGATCGTTTGTTATGCGGGGCAAACATCATCGAAATTACAGGTGAGTCAATGAGGAGACGGACAGGCAATGTTACCGATGGTCGTATCAGGAAATTGAACGATACCCATGCAGAGCAGCCTGCTCAAGGTCTCTTTGAACAGCAAAACTTAACCACCCGTCAAAAAGTGCATAGGATTATGCAAGACTGTCTGGATAACCACAAGCCGTTGCCCTCGCTACAGGAGATATTTGAATTGGTGGGTCGTAGAGGTTCTTGGGGAACAATAACAAGTGCGAAAAAGGAGTGGTTAATCTCTCATCATCTTTGGAATCCGCCCGCATACACACAAAAGTAGTTAACAGGTAATAGTTACAGGCGGGATGGTAATTAGGTATCCCGCCTCTTGGGACAAGACCGGTTGGTTTTATGGATAGTCCAACTGGCACAAGCGGTGTACATAGATCTCTGGGCAGGTCAAACGTAACGATCTGCAAGGCAGGGGAGGGGTGATCCTCCCCCTCGGGGTCGGCTCACCCCTCCCCTGCCTAGCTTGCACACCTAGCCCCGAAAACGAATTTCACGAAATCAGCAATAACCTAAACTTAGTACCAGCCTAATAAAATGTTGCGTTAAATCCCCGGAAGCTAGTGTCCTTCAGTTTTAAGGGTAAAGGTCAACTCTTTTAGGTTTAAGGAAATAATCAAGCAGACCATTTTTACGATAACTCGCTGAGGGGAAAAACTCTTGCCAAGTCGAGAAATCATCAAAATGTATTAGACAAGAATGGTGGGTAATTTAATTAAATTCCAATCTGAAAAAATAATGGGAATTAGTTACAGCTCCAATTACGATGAGGATTAGCAAGGTTAATAATTTCTTTTTTATACCCAATTATCGCAAAAGGGGTTATCGTTCAAAAACTTAATTCTTCGCTAAAAATCAAACCTCCACCTGTGCTCTCCATCTAAAAATCGTTCAAAAAATTAATTCATTAGCGTTCAAAAATTTAATTGCAAGAGTTCAAATTGCTAAGAATTTCCATTCTGGCACAACTGCATAACCCATATTGAAACCAGGATAAATTACTTTTGTAAAACTTCCGAGGTAAATTGTTGATTGGTTCTGGTCAAGAGCGGCTAAAGCCGGATAGGGATCTCCGCCGTACCGAAGCTCACTATCATAGTCGTCTTCAATTACCCACAGTCCTTTTTCTCTGCACCATTCCAACATGGCCTTTCTGCTGGCAAGAGATTGCAAATAACCAAGCGGATACTGATGAGTCGGGGTTACAAGTAAACCTCTTGTTTTTTCTGTAACTCTTATTTTTGGCTCTTCGTGCATAAGTGTGGGTAAAAAAAGAAGTTAAATGAGCTCGGAAATAAGCTAGGCCGTGGCGTA
>CANQMZ010000180.1 GCA_947625105.1 uncultured Parasutterella sp. | reverse complement strand
AGCATGTCGGCGATCGGATCACTCATACTCATTTGTAATCTCCTCGCTTACCAGCTGGCCTTAGTCAGGCCGGGAATATCGCCATGCATGGCTGCTTCACGAATCTTTCCTCTGGACAAACCGAATTTACGGAATGTGCCACGAGGACGACCAGTCAAGGCGCAACGATTGCGCTGACGGCAAGGATTCGCATCTCTAGGCAACTTCTGAAGTGCCGTACGGGCTTCCATGCGCTCTTCCACCGAGCGGGTAGCATCGTTAATAACCGCCTTCAAAGCGGCACGTTTAGCTGCAAACTTTTTAGCGCAAGCTTCGCGCTTGAGTTCACGATTAATTAATGCAAGCTTAGCCAATTGATCACCTCGCTTAGTTACGGAACGGGAATCTGAACGCCGCCAATAATGCCTTGGCTTCTTCGTCAGTCTTAGCCGTTGTCGTAATGCTGATGTTCATTCCACGAAGTCGGTCGATTTTGTCGTACTCGATTTCCGGGAAAATGATCTGTTCTTTCAAACCGATGTTGTAGTTGCCACGACCATCGAAGGAACGTGGGCTTACGCCACGGAAGTCACGCACGCGTGGGAACGCGATAGTGATTAACCGGTCTAAAAATTCATACATGCGCTCTCCACGCAACGTGACCATGCAACCAATCGGCATGTTTTCACGGATCTTGAAGTTCGCAATGGCCTTACGGGTCTTTGTGACGACCGGCTTCTGGCCAGAGATCTTCGTCAGATCATCAACAGCGTGATCAATGAGCTTCTTGTCTGCCACTGCGTCACCGACACCCATATTCAGAGTGATCTTGGTGATTCTGGGCACTTCCATGTTTGTCTTGTAGCCAAACTTCTTTGTCAGTGCCGGTACCACTTCATCGCGGTATTTATCTGAAAAACGAGACATTTGCTAGCGCCCCCTTATGCCTTTGCGCCAACGACGGCGCCGTCACTCTTGAAGACGCGAACTTTCTTGCCATCAACAACCTTGATTCCAATCCTCTCGCCCTTTCCTGTCTTAGGATTCACGAGCATGACATTGGAGGCGTCAATGGGAAGCGTCTTGTCTATGATACCGCCAGCCTGTCCGGACATCGGATTTGGTCTGACATGTTTTTTGACAATATTGATTCCCTCAACCATGACTTTACCGTCAGGGCGGACCTGAGTCACCGTGCCTTTCTTGCCTTTGTCGCGGCCGGTGGTTACGATCACTTCGTCACCTTTACGGATACGTTTCATTCCGCACTCCTATTAAAGAACTTCCGGAGCCAGGGAAACGATCTTCATAAAACGCTCGGTACGCAATTCACGCGTAACCGGTCCGAAGATACGGGTTCCAATCGGTTCCAGTTTGTTGTTAAGTAAAACAGCCGCGTTTCTATCGAAACTGATGGAGGAACCATCGGGACGACGAACACCCTTGGCGGTTCTAACCACAACTGCGCTGTAAACCTCACCCTTCTTGACTCTGCCTCTAGGAGCAGCGTCTTTGACGGCAACCTTGATCACA
Organism: uncultured Parasutterella sp.; assembly: GCA_947625105.1. Classification (GTDB taxonomy): domain Bacteria; phylum Pseudomonadota; class Gammaproteobacteria; order Burkholderiales; family Burkholderiaceae_F; genus Parasutterella. Next base: position 2,246 of record CANQMZ010000180.1, on the reverse strand, counting down.
TCGCCAATGTTGGCATAGCGACGCTTGGAGCCGCCCAACACTTTAATACATTGCACTGTACGTGCGCCGGTGTTGTCGGCCACGTCCAGATTAGTTTGCATCTGAATCATGTTTTAATATTTCCCAACTTATTCTGAGAACGACTCTCGCCGCTCAGCTAGTATTGGTCCCGTACGGGAGAAGAGACTCAAACCTTCATCTCGCCGAAAGGCCCGTCAACATTTCTGACAGGTGGCTCAAAAAAGGCAGAACCCCATGGACATTAGTCTTTTCAAGGAGTGAACAGCAAAAACAACCACCCTCTCCAAGAAAAGAGAGCCGCAATTATACACATCAAATGAGTACTTTTGCAAGCTCTCTTAGCTTTATTCAAGCTTTTTTACAATTAGATTTGGACTGCGCGCTCCACAATTCTGGAAACTTTCCAGGATTTTGTGCGGGAAATCGGCCTTGTTTCGGAGATTTCCACGGTATCGCCTTCCCTAACCTCATTGTTTTCGTCATGAGCGTGATACTTCTTGCTCTTGACGACAATCTTGCCAATTGGATGCTTGACACGACGTTCGACAAGAACGGTGACCGTCTTGTCCATCTTCGTGCTGACGGCCTTGCCAATCAGCGTGCGTGTAAGTTTTGTTTCACTCATTTCGTAGCTGCCTTTTCTGCAAGGATCGTACGGACACGTGCGATGTCGCGACGGGTCTTACGGATCTGACTAGTGTTTTGAATCTGCTGATAGGACTTCTGCAAACGCAAGGAAAACTGAGCTTTCAAAAGATCCTCTAATTCCTTGTTCAGAGCTGCTTCGTCCATTGCACGTAAATCTTTGGCTTTCATTCATTTCTCCTTACTTACCGACCTGTCGAGTCACGAAGATCGACTTAAGGGGAAGTTTTGCTGCCGCAAGTTTAAAAGCCTCACGGGCAAGCTGTTCATCTACACCGTCGAGCTCATAAATGACTCTACCCGGCTGCACGAGAGCGACCCAGTATTCCGGATTTCCTTTTCCGTTACCCATACGAACTTCGGCTGGTTTAGAGGAAATGGGTTTGTCCGGGAACACACGGATCCAAACACGACCGCCACGTTTGATGTGTCGTGTAATCGCACGACGAGCGGCCTCTATTTGGCGAGCTGTTAAGCGACCACGCTCAACAACCTTAAGACCGTACTCTCCAAAGGAGACATTGGCACCTCTTTGGGCCAAACCATAGTTACGGCCTTTTTGATCCTTACGATACTTGGTTCTGTTCGGTTGTAACATGGATTATTCTCCTTCTTTAGTTGCCTTTGCTTCAGGCTTAGCCTCCGCCTTCTTGGCTTCAGGCTTTTTCTCAGCCGTGGCCGGCTTGGCTTTCGCCTTAACCTTAGCTGGGGCCTTTGCCTTTTCGCCGGTAGTTTTGGTCGCCTTGGCCTTAGCCGGAGCCTTTTCTGCCGCAGGCTTATCAGCTTTCTCGGCTGCACCCTTGCGAGGGGCCTTTGCTGGCTTGGCGTCAGCAGTTCCTTCTGCGGCCTTGCGAGTACGACGCGCCGGTTTGGCCGCACGACGCTCGCGGCGATCTTCATGATCGGCTGTCTTGTTTTCGGTAGTCTCATCCTTGCTGGTGTAGTCTCCCTTGTAGACCCACACCTTCACGCCAACAATACCGTAGGTAGTCTTGGCTTCCGAGAAACCGTAATCAATGTCAGCACGGAGAGTATGAAGAGGAACTCGTCCTTCTCTGTACCATTCGGTTCTTGCGATTTCAGCGCCATTCAAACGACCGGAGGACATGATCTTGATACCTTGGGCACCAAGTCTCATGGCGCTCTGCATGGCGCGTTTCATCGCACGGCGGAACATCGTGCGCTTTTCCAACTGCTGAGTAATCGTGTCAGCAATAAGTTGTGCATCCAATTCCGGACGACGAACTTCTTCGATATTGACGTGGACTGGAACACCCATCAATTTCTGAAGCTTGCTTTTCAAAACTTCAATTTCTTCGCCTTTCTTACCGATAACCAAACCGGGACGACCGGAATAGATGGTGATTCTGGCGTTCTTTGCAGGACGCTCAATAAGAATGCGGCTGACTTGGGCGGCCTTAAGCTTTTCGCCTAAATATTTCCGCACTTCAAGGTCTTGTTTCAATGTATGGGCAAATTCGCTACCCGTCGCGTACCAGCGAGATGTCCAGTCACGTGTTACAGGAAGGCGAAAGCCTACTGGATTAATTTTCTGTCCCATAGTTCACCTTTATTTCTTC
>CANQMZ010000179.1 GCA_947625105.1 uncultured Parasutterella sp. | reverse complement strand
TCTATAAATACAAAAAGCCTCAACCGAGCGAAGAACTTGCCGCAAAATTTATGGAGCTTGAAAAACGCGTCAGCGAAGGGATCGAAAAACTGTTTGGAGATAAATAAATGGAATTTGAAACCGAAGAAGACAAAATCGGCAGAAAGGAATTCGTCGATAAAATTACATCGTGCGTGAATCATCTTGCGCAGGACAAAAATATTTGCATTGCCATAGACGGTGAGTGGGGAAGCGGGAAGTCTTTCGTCATGGGGAAACTCTATGAGAGGCTCAATAAAAATGACAGCTATTTGGTCGTGCGCTACGATGCTTGGGAGTGCAGTTTTTATGACGAGCCTCTGTTTGCTATTTTTAGTAGCATTCTTGATTGCGCAAAAGAAAAACTACACTCTTTGCCCGGCGGGAAGAGTGGGTTAAAAGCAGTGGGAAAGGAATTTGGGAAAGAAACTTTGGTGGAATTAAGTAAAAAACCTGGAAAACTCGGCAATTTGGCGACATTCTTAAAGGAGTTTTTGAAGTATATCGGTATTTATAAAAACGGTGCAACGATTGATACAATCGACGAAAAATCAAAAGAATTCAGATCCTATCAAAGCTATTTGAAAGAAGTACAGAATGTACTAAATGAATATACGGCATTTGAGGACTATCAGGGAAAGCAAAACAAACTGATCGTATTAGTAGACGAGCTGGATCGCTGTCTGCCCGATATGCAGTTGAAGATATTAGAGCGATTGCACCATTTGTTCGACGTGAAAAATTGCGCCGTGATTTGTGCGATCAATGCAAGAAGAGTAGCGGAGAATATGCAAGCAACTTACGGCGTAGATGGTTATGAATACTTGCGAAAATTCTTTGATTTGACGTATAGGTTGGAGATCTCGTCAAGCGGTTATTTGAAAAATCTGCTTGGAGATTTTTCAAACACACTTGCAAAAACAAGAAATCTATCAAGGGATGATCGGGCTTATATAGATTTTGCATTCGCCTGTCTGCAATATGGAAATCAAAAAGTTTTAGACAAAGTAGACAATAGAGAAATATCAAGATATTATTCATGTTTGTTAGAAATATGTAACAGATTCGGTTGGGAAAGGGTTACTCCACCATACGCATTCTTCATTATTGTCGGTTTATTTTTGAGGAAAGAAGTATCTAAAACCTTTTTGAATGATGATGAAATTAAAAGAAATTATAAAAACGAGCACGGAGAGTATTTTAATTATTTACAAAAATATTTGAGTGTGACAGGGGCAATTCTAATGGAAAAAATGCATTTGCACTCTATGCTTTATAAGGGCGGTAATACTCCGGCATTTATTTATGACTTTAATGAAATTGTACATTACTCAATTGAAGGCGTGCAAAGCGATTCCGTTAACGCGGAAGATTGTAACGAATTGCGGCAGCTCATAATCCTTTATGGCGGGGAGCAAAGAAATGCGTAAGATGAAAGATAGCAAAATCGAGTGGGTGGGCGAGATTCCCGAGACGTGGAGGTTGGAAAGGTTGCAATGGCATTTAGATGAAATAAATGCCGGCAATAACCCTATTCAAACGGAGAATATACTATCTTTGACCAATAAACTTGGAGTTGTGCCTTATGAAGAGAAAGGCAATCAAGGCAACAAATCAAAAGAAAACATTTATGAATATAAGTTAGCCTATCCCAATACGATTGTCGCCAATAGCATGAATATTCTCATTGGCTCCGTTGGTCTTTGTGAATATTTTGGGTGTGTGAGTCCCGTATATTATGTGTTCAGAGCCAAAAAGGATAGCAATATCAAATATTTGCAATATGTTTTCCAAACCGCAGGGTTTCAACGCGAATTGAGAAAATATGCGAATGGGATTCTGGAAATCCGTTTACGGGTTTCCGCAAGTGATATTCTAAAAAGACCAATTCCTTATCCTCCCCTTGAAGAACAGCAACGAATCGCAGATTTTTTGGATAGAGAGTGCGAGAGGATAGACGGATTAAAGGCGGATATTGAGGAGCAGATCGAGACGTTGGAAAAATATAAACGTTCCGTCATCACCGAAGCCGTCACCCACGGTCTCAACCCCGATGCCCCCATGAAAGATAGCGGCGTTGATTATATAGACAAAATTAAATATAATTGGAATATATCAAAGATAGGTTTTATTTGTACAAAATTAACGAGAGGATTTCTTGAAAAAGATCCTGCGTTGATTTGCTCTAATAACGGCAGTGTCATGTTGCGGGACGAACAACATTCTTTTGGAAAAATGGTAAGCGAAGATAATGCAATGCAAGGGATTAGGACCGGTGATATTGCCATACATGGAATGGATACCTGGCACGGCGCTATTGGGCTGTCAACCATTAGAGGAAAAATTACGCGAGTAGTGCATGTGTGTGATAGTACAGAAGATAAAAGGTTTATTGTGTATTATCTTAAAAGCCTTGCTTATCAGGGAGTGTATAAACTCATATCAAGTGGAGTTAGAGGAAATACAAGCGATTTTAGAAGTTGGGATAAAGTAAAAGATATTTTTATATGTCTGCCTGAAACAGCAGATGAAGAAAGGGAAATCTGTGATTATTTGGACAAAATTGTTAGAGCAACAGACGAATTGATTTCTCAAAAACAGTCGCAGATCGAAACCCTTGAAACCTACAAAAAGTCCCTCATCTTTGAATACGTCACAGGCAAAAAGGGAGTATGCTAATGAAAAAGGAACAAAAAGTAAATCGAAATCGTAGACCGCTATCGATTGTAAATAAAACGGCGCTTGTATATTTGGTTGTGTTGATAATATATTTGGCAATCGCTCTGCCGATACATTATAAATTTGCTGCATTTTCCTGGCATTGGTTTATATTTGGTTTGGTCGCATTAACAATTCCTTTTGCGTTTATCAACTTTCAAGTAATGTGGCAAAAGAAAGTGCCCCTTTCGGAAGGGCAAAAGAAAAACCCGAGCGCAGTCACAATAAAATACATAATCTACTTTTGGCTTTTAGATTGCTTTTATATGGCAATTTTCAATCAGTGGACGGTATGGATCTATATTATAGGCATAGTAACGCTTATTAAAGTATTTTATAGCTTAACAGTTGCATTTTTAGGCAAAAAGCAAAGGAGTGTATTCATGGATATAAATTTGCTTTTTGACTTTTTACTTGGAATAGGTCTAACGATATATCTGATTTACCTGATTCCCGATAAGTTTAATAATTTACAAACGATAATTACTAGTATTATTGCAGCGATATATGGAGGGCTACTAACACTTATAGGCGTTGCATGGACGATTAAACATGGTGAAAACCGCAGGACAGAAGATGAAAGGCGAAAGTCAGAACCATTGTTTAGTTATGTATATAAAAAAATGGAACCATCGAAACGCATCGTAATCACTGAGGATAATTTTATTTTTATGGAGAACAAACGCGATTCATCAAAAGTTCAAGAGGGCATATTGATTTATGCTTTTGCAATAGAAAATTCAAGCAAAATAGAATTTTTCGTTTGCGGTTTGATCATAAATGGGGGTTTGTATGAATTGAAAACGAAAGAGTTAGTGAGAAAAGATTACGGCGTTATCTTCAATAATTTGAACATTCCATTGCAATGCATAACAGAAATCAAACTCTATGTGGAAGATGTCTTGGGCAATTTTTACACAATGCAATTGATATTCTCGAATAATGATGGTAAGATACAAATAAAAGGCAATAAACCGATTCAATATATGGGGGACAATCAATGAATAACATCCTTTCCGAAAAAGAATATCAAAGATATATCATCGAACGACTTGTGACGGAGAAT
>CANQMZ010000178.1 GCA_947625105.1 uncultured Parasutterella sp. | reverse complement strand
CTTTGATGTTGAAAAAAGCCGGTCCTGAAATCACCTTAATGCACGCCGGTCGTTCTAGCCAAGATATGCATGCGACTTATCGTTCCGCTATCTTGAGAGATAATGCCCTCGAAGTAGGAGCGGCTCTTAATACGGTGATGAAGACACTGACGGAGATTGCGGAGGCGCAGCGTGAAACCGTAGTCCCTAACTACACCAACGGCGTTGCTGCGCAACCCAATAGCTATGCTCACTATGCTTTGGCATTTTTGGCCGGATTTGCAAGAGACTTTGAGCGGTTGCGCCAGTTCTACAGCCGCCTGGATCGCTGCCCGATGGGTAGCACCGTGTTAAATGGCACTTGCTGGCCCTTAGATAGACATGCCATGGCCAAACATCTTGGTTTCTCAACCATCGCTCAGAATGCCTACGATGCGACACAGGTTTCGCAAAGTGACGTTCCGGTGGAATTTGCTTCCATTTTGACTGCCATTTGCTTGCACATTAACAGTTTCCTTGAGGACCTGATGGTGCAGTATGCTCAACCAAGACCTTGGATTCTTTTGCAGGAAGGAGGAGAAAACACCTACGTTTCTTCAGCTATGCCGCAAAAGAGAAATCCTGGATTGGTTAACAATACTCGAGCCGAAGCGGGACAGCTTCTTGGAGAGGCACAGGGCGAAGTCTTCAGAGCCCACAATCTTCAAAGCGGCATGATCGATCCGAAGAACCAGACGATGAACGCGGCTATTGCCAAGAGAGCCATCAATGCTATCAATATGTTCAACAGAGTTCTCAAGGCTTTGCGCTTCAACAAGGATCGTGCTCTTGAAGAACTGAACAATGACTGGACCGCGAGCCAAGAAGTAGCTGACACTTTGATGAACGAATACGGTGTGCCTTTCCGCATCGGCCATCACGTTGCCAGCCACATGGTGAGCTACGCTAGAGCAAATAACATCTTGCCTTTGGACTTCCCCTATGACCAGATGAAAGCGATTTACCGCGAAGTAATTGAAAAGGAATTCCCGGAAGGCGATCCCAATTTACCAATGTCACAGGAGCGCTTCAAACAAGCGCTAGACCCGATGGCTATCGTTCGCAACAGAAAGACTATTGGCGGACCTCAGCCGGAAGAACTCGACAGAATGCTTTCTGAAATTAAGAAGGTCAACGAACAAAACGAGCATTGGTTGAAGGAAAAGAATGAGCAAATTGACTCAGCATTAAACAACCTCGATCAAGAATTTAACCAACTAGGAGAATCTAAATGACTGCTATTCTGCCTTGGGTTGCCTTAATCATCACGATAATAGCCGGTTGGGCAATCGTTAAGCGATATTCAACAGCCATGGTTTTGTTGTTCGCAGGACTAGCCATGTTGCTGTTTGCCGTGTGCCTTGGGGTTCACGGATTCCTTCCCAAAGGCGTGAAACCGTCAGGTTTTGTGCTTTTCGATATCTTTAACCTCTTGAAGTCTATCGCCACTAAACAGACTTCAGGAACAGGCTTCCTGATCATGGTAGCCGGTGGTTATGCCGCTTATATGGACAGAATCGGCGCGGCCAGAGCTCTGGTTCATGTTTGTATCAAACCGCTGAAGGCTTTGTCCTCCCCGTACCTTGTTTTGGTTTTGGGATACATCATTGGTCAGTCCCTGGTAACCGTTATTCCTAGTGCTGCTGGTTTGGCGATGCTTTTGTTAGTTGCCTTGTTCCCGATTTTGATTGGTGTGGGAGTATCTCCTGCCTCTGCTGCGGCCGTCATTGGAACAACAGCGGGTATGACCTTAGGACCGGCATCCGGCACGGCTAACCTTGCTGCTAAAGTTGCTGATCTTGATCCGATTATCTACTTTGTCCAATGCCAGCTGCCAGTGGCCATCCCAACGCTGATCGTGGTTGCCATTTGCCACTACTTCGTTCAGAAGTACTATGACAAGAAAGGCGATGATGTTTATCAACAGAGCATGCTTACCGAAAAAGAGCAACCCAGACAGGTGCCGTTGTGGTACGCCATCCTGCCTTGCCTGCCAATTGCTTTGATGATCGTCTTCTCCAAACTTGTTTACTCTGCCATCAAGATTGACACGATCTCTGCCCTTTTCCTGGTGTGGGTTCTTACGATCATTATTGAAATCATCAGAAACCGCAACATCAAGGACACGCTCAAAGACGGAGCGTTCATCTTCAAGTCTATGGGCGGAATGTTTACTTCCATCGTTGCCTTGATCTTCTGTGCCGAGTTCTTTGCGGAAGGCTTGAAAGTCACAGGTTTAATCAGTGCGCTTATCAACAATGCCCAACACCTCGGCCTAGGTCTAAACGGAATGTCGGTAGTGTTGACCTGTGTAGTAAGTTTGGTTACTTTCCTGACTGGTTCCGGCGTGGGAGCTTTCTCCAGTTTTGCTGCCCTGGCACCTGATGTTGCAGGCAGCATGGGTGGCGCAGCTTCCGCTTTCGTTACCCCGATGCAGTTTGCTTCCGGTATGCTTCGTGCCATGTCTCCGGTTGCTGGCGTTATCATCGCCGTGGCCGGTGCTGCGGGTGTCACACCGCTTGCAATCGTCAGACGCAATTGGATTCCAATGATCGCCGGTATGATCACCGTGTGTATCGCTAACTGGATTTTCCTTGGATAGACGGTAGTTGATGTGTGAAAAAAGGGGCCTTCGGGCCCCTAACTTTTCTGATTCCAATGTTCGGTCAACTAAGACTTCATTTATTGGTCCAGATCAATCGCTTTCAATGTAATCTTGTAATCCACTCAACTACCTTTGGGTCTCCATGATCAAAGAAAGCACTCTTTTGCTGATCAAGCGCTTTTATCGCCTTCATTTCTTCGTCAGTTAATTCAAAGTCAAATACGTCAATATTCTGTCGAATTCTTTCCGGATTTACGCTCTTAGGAATACAAATGATGTTCCTTTGAAGTTGCCAACGAAGAATCACTTGCGCAACAGACTTGCCGTATTTCTCACCAATTTTGAGGAGCACGGGATTTTTGAAGAGATCATTTTTCCCTTCGGCAAAGGGAGCCCAACTTTCCATTGCAACGTTTTTAGACCTCAAATATTCTTCTTCCTGATGTCTTTGGTTAAAGATATTGCATTCAATTTGGTCTACTGCCGGTGTCATCTGATTAAAAGCAATTAAATCGGCTATTCGTCCCATATCAAAATTGGAGACGCCGATGGCTTTGATTAAGCCCTCACTTACCAGTTCTTCCATTGCTCTCCACGCTCCGTAATAGTCGTTATAGGGCTGATGAATTAGGTAAAGGTCAAGGTAATCTAAGCCAAGTTTTTCCAAGGAAGTTGAAAAAGCTTTCTTTGCTCGATCATAGTTGACATCGGTGACCCATAATTTGGTCGTAATAAAGAGTTCTTTGCGTGGGATGCCACTTTCTTTAATGGCTTTGCCCACAGCTTCCTCATTGAAATAGGCTTGAGCGGTATCAATCAAGCGATAACCGCTTTCTAAGGCCGAAAGAACAGCTTGTTGGCATTGTCCTTGTTCAGTAATTTGAAACACTCCGAATCCAAGCATGGGCATCTTGATGCCGTTGTTTAAAGTCTTAAAAAGCATTTGAGAGTCCTTCCGTTTATAAGTACGAAACTGATTGATTTCTATGAATTTTGTCTGTCTTGTATCAATAAAGCTTTTATGCATCATTGAAGTTATTGGTGACAGACTTCTGGATTTACAAGTTAATGAATAGGAGAGGTGTTTATTTCACCACTGCCACTGCAAATCGGGAAGACGGTAATGAAGCCGTCTTCCCTACAACTCAACTTCTTGTTTTAACCTAAACTCCTAAAAATTATACTTGCAGAAACAGTTGCCTTGCTTTAGAAATCACAGTCGGTTCTGACAAGCCCAGG
>CANQMZ010000177.1 GCA_947625105.1 uncultured Parasutterella sp. | reverse complement strand
CCCTCGTTTACTGTCGCTGCCAAGCTCTACAAGAAGGCTTGCGATATAGGGACCGATGATGACGAAGCGTGCTTGCGGCCCAAGGACAAAGATTTCCAACAGGCTCTCATGGCAGAAAACAATCGGTCAGGCCTTTCAAAGCTTTCTGCCGGGACAAATCCACCCGACTCGGCAAACCCGGAGGAAAACAGCATCATTCAAATGGTCAGAAGTGGAGTTTTCAGCTCCGTTGACGACTCTATCCAGATCGGCGATGCACTCGAGAACTATGCCTTTTGTGTCAAAGGCACTCAAGGCTATCGGGCGTTCACGACCAACAAAGGCGCCCTTCAAGTAATATTCTCCTGCCGCTATGAGTACCAAAGGGCTGCTGCCTCTTTTGGCTTTGGTCCCAGCATGAGCAGTGTTTACGATCCGGCCAAACTGATAAGGGAGTCGTCTCTGAAACACCCGAAGGTCTTCAACAAGCACTTCGAAAAAAAGACCGTGGAAATGTTTGAAACACTTGATTCTTCAAAAACATACCTTGAAGTTTTCTTCACCATTTCCCGGACAAATGAGAGAGCTTTCCGTGCCACCCGAGTGAGCTTCCGTTTTGACGGTGACAAGGGAGCATTGACGTTGCCTGCAAAAAGAACAGGGGAGCCTCAAGACATCGTGAGTCTATTGCAAAACATCTACCAGGATCGCCCTCTGGTCACTTCGTCCGCATTTCTTAGCGAGGTCTATCACCTTCACCCGCTTGCTTATGTGGATTTGCTGGGGGCCGGAGCTCTCCTTAATATAAGGAAGTGAACTACCCACCTCTAATGCTTACGCATATAGAAAGGGCTTCTCGCCCCCCCTTCCCCCACCAGGGGAGCGTAGCCCCGTGATTCTAATGGTGGCGATTTCCGCCACCATCGGCCAGTACACACGACCGCTTACACCTAAGTCACTTACGTAACTATTGGTGACTTCATTTGGGGCTATCCATCCCCACCTAAATCGAAGATTCTAGGTGAGGTCTTCCGCCCTTTTTCGATAACGGTCTGACAGCTTTACAAACCCCACGCGAAGACGTGCCGTCACTGCTCTCTTGGAGCGTAGCGGCATGTTTTGTTTCCGAGGTGCGTCCATGCGGCGACAGAGATTCCAAAATCAGGCAGGAAGCGAGACCCCACGTTAGTTCACCGATTAAGCAGGCAGCGGAGAATGAACAAAAAAGCCCAAAAATGTTCTAAAGCATGTTTATAGCGAAACGTTTCACTTACGACAGAGGCGAAAATGATTTTTCATAAAGATAAGGTTGAAAGATATCTGCATATCGACAAGACGTTCTTTGAATTAAGGGTTGTTTCCTTTAAGGAACGCATCCGTACCCCATGCGGCTACCCATGGTTCAAAGTACGGCGACAGATTTTGGGGTTCTTCGATACGTTTGAGAATGCTGAAAAAGCGATGCAATCCTTTGACGGTCTGCACCCCAAAGATATCTTTTGTTTTTACATCAGGGAACTTCCACTGGATATTCAAAGCGATGACGATGAATATCGTATGCGCACCTATATGCCGGACAAAACTTTAGTCGTGGATGCCTACTCGGTCTGCATGAGCGAAAGAGACGGAGACTTGGGCACAGACATCGACAGAGAGACTAAGGGTTACCGGTTCAAGGTCGGAGACATTGTTTACTGGCTTTGCGACGACGAGGTCAAACTCGCCATTATTTCGATAGCGGCGTTTCCCGAGGAGAAAACGGTTGCAGAAATTGAGGAGGACTCTGAAAAGAAAGACGAAGAAGAAAGGACGGTCTATGACATTGATAACTACCTGGATGGCAAGGACAACCTTTGTTTTGACGACGATGGCTGCGGCTGTTGTGGATACGCAAGCTACGCCGCTTTATTTGGCGAAGACGGAATACATGATCATCCGAGGAGCATTGATGTTTTCCCAGTAACGAAAAAAATTCCGAATCCAATGCAAGTGATGTTGAGAAAAAATCTGGAAGAAATCCTTGAATTTGACCGGAACTACGACTTGGAACACTCCGCGCTTAAAGATGATTCGGATGATTTGCAAGGCTGATTAATTGACTCTATGAGGAAAAAAATGAACACCGAAATAACTCAACCAGATGAAAAGCTTAAAACTTTCTTTAGTTTAGCCGCCTACTCCTACTACGACGGCAGTGACGTGGCCCAATACCCGCAATTCATCATCTCTAAAGACCAGATAGGCTATTACACCTCATTAGAAAAGGCCGAAGAACAGTTGAAAGCCTATGAGATCAGATCGGATCACCTCTATTGTTTCGTGGTAAAAGAAAAAGCCCTGAATCAAATGGAGATGACTCGTAGCTTAAGCGTCAGGACCTATCTTGCGGACAAGACGCCTTTTGGCCTTCAAACAAGCGATTCAAACTTCTCCGGGAAGAGTAAGGTTTACAACAACAAATTCCAAGTCGGAGATATCGTTGAAGTCTGTGGAGGCGGACTCGATGAACAGGAAATCCCTGTCCATCTCGGAATAGTGATGTCGGTGCCGGGAAGTCCAGGTTATTCCGGATGCAAAACGACATGCTATGAAGTTCTGTACGGTGAGGATGAGCTTGATGGCTTTTTCCGGCAGAAATCGGAAATAGCTCTATTCCCGCCCAGCATGAAAGTTCCCGTTTTGCTGGGAAAGGTTTTACGCTATGAGTTAAAAGAAACGCTCGGAAGGGGTTTCTGAAGAAATCCCACCGAACCCAACCCGTAAGCAACAGACCACCTTCGAAAGAGCCTAAAAATTCTAGGCTCTTTGAGCGAGGTTTAACAGGAATCCGCACAAGAAAGTATTGTGGTTCGCCCATGAATCGTCGCATGGACGCGGATCCAAGGGGGCGAATACGATAAAGAGGAAGCACGAAGGCTTCCTATGCCGCACGGCTAGCTAGGCCGTTTCGAGCAACTGCATAAGCTCATTAAAGAGGCATAAAGCCTCAAAAAGAGGATACAAAAAAGCCGCTATTTAAAGCGGACGCATTTCCCCCGTCGGTAAGCCGCAAGCAGTTGTCACTTTCTTGATTCTTCTTGGTGTGACAACCCCGACTTTGGAGTCTATGGGGTGGAATCGTCAGGCGATCCCGGTCATTAAAGGGAAGATTACTCTCCCGAAAGTATTTACACGATACCACAAAATTTTGTGTTGCGGGAGGATTTTTAGAAAAAACTATCCACCTATTGGGGTTGAAAGTGGAAAAATCTTTGGCACAACGGTCCTACACGCATGAGTTTCTCATGGTGTGCCTCCATAGATCGCCTCCTCCAAGGCGATCGAAAATAGAAAATTGTCGAAAGACAAAGGGTTGCCGCTCCAGTCTCCTAACTGGGGCGGTTTTTTTGTATAATGCTTTCATAGCGATTAGCCTTTCCCACTAGATGATCATTACAAAAAACGCGAGGCTGCTCCCCTTTCGGAGAGCAGCCTTTCCAATTACTTAAACCTCGCGCTGACCACGACAGCTACGCCAACGGTCAAAAAGATGTAACCGAAGTTAACATCAACCGACACTATCGTGACGTTTTGTGTCATAATCTCCCACGAGGCAAAAAAGAGATGTACCATCTTCCACCTCATAAAGTAATGTGACTCTGACCCGATCGCGAGTCGGGTCTTTGTCTTTCTACAATCCCTTTCGGGGCCTTTTATACGGCCTGCGCCGTATTCTTTACGGCCGATACAAACTTTGGCGCAGACCAAGGCAGAGGGCTCAATGGACAATTCTTCCGTCCGTGGTGTGTGAATTCTAGCAAAAAGAGCCCTTCAAACATCGCGGAACCCGGGTTTTGGTGTGTGGGAACGTTGTCCTCTGTATTGGAAACCTAAATTCACCGAAATTGTATCCAGTGAAGGTCCATTGAGACTAAAAACAAAATCCGAGACAAATATTTATTTT
>CANQMZ010000176.1 GCA_947625105.1 uncultured Parasutterella sp. | reverse complement strand
GTTAATCTAGCTCGACCGTGGCTTCCACCTCAATCAAGCCGCCTTTTGGTAGAGCGGAAATCTGCACACAGCTTCTTGCAGGATAGGGTGCGGAGAAAACTTCACGCATCACTTTGTTGACAGTCTCAAAATTGCTTAAATCCGTGAGATAAATGGTCTGTCTGACGATGTCGTGAGGGGTGCCGCCGGCAGCTTCAACCACGGCAAACACATTTCTGAAGGCCTGGCGGCATTGCGCTTCAAAAGTGGAGGGTAAAGAGCCGGTATTAGGATCTAGACCTAGCTGACCGGAAAGATAGACGGTCTTGGAACTTTTGATAGCGGCGGAGTAGGTGCCAACGGCGGCGGGAGCTTTCGGGGCGACAACAACGTCTTTCATTGCGATTTCCTCAAAAAATGTTAACAATCGCTAGATTGTATAGCGACTAAGAGACATGAGCGACAGATTTGGGTGCGCTTTGAGTGGTATACCCCTCAGCCTTATAGGCTTTTGTGCCCCAAAGCGGCACGGAGGATAATCCATGCTTAAAACTACCGGACATGACCTTGGTCGAGTAGGAGAGATACAAAACGGTTTGGTGTTCCGCATCAAAAATCCTTCTAATCCGAAGTGTCTTGAAGAAAACGCTCTGCGACTTTTTAAATACCACTTCACCCTCTGAACTTTTGTCAATAGTATTGATCATCGCAGAGGTAATCTCTCCTGTTCTACGGCAAGAGACCGAGCTTTCGGAGGGGTCTGTCAGCTGAAGTGGAGAGTTAATGTAAGCCACGTGACAGGTGACACCGGGAATTTTTTCATCTACGAAAGCTTCGATTTTGATGTCTTTGAAAGTGAATAGCCCCAAGGAGACATTGGCTACTTCTTTATCGGAGCAACCGGCAAGAACACTCAGTGAAGCAAGTAAAGTGATGAAAAGAGATTTTTTCATTTGGAAGATTTCTCGACAGGTTCAACAATTTCAATGATTCCGTAAGCATCAGGCTTAATGGCGCCAGCCTCGAGCGTATCAAGGATTTTTTGCATCTGCCAGTCAAAATACGGGTTAAAGGTGAGGCGAGCCGAAATTTTATTTCCATGTTTTGCGCCCCAAGCTCCGTACCAAATTTCCTTATCCGTCATGCATTTGTTGTAATCCTCTTCAGACATGCTGTTGCGACAGAAGCGGTATTTGCCTTGACGACCGTACCACTCGTTATCCGGCGAATAGGTAAGCGACATATGGGCAAAACTTTGAATCCGTTCTTTTGGAATGTAGTCGGGCTTACTAACCACCTTATTAGAAAAGGATTTTTCCGGTTGGTTCCCGTACCAGATGATGACCGATTCGGGGCTAGTCAGCTGTTTGTCAAAACGATCTATCAGCGATTTCGTGTCAACAATCGAGTCGTGCTCAGAGAGCATGACGATGGAAGGTTTATCGTATCTGGCCTTTGACAGGATATCATCGGCTGCATCCATTGTGTGTTTGAAAGACACGATAGCATCCATGGGGACGGTGGTATAGCGGAAAGGCAGGACACCGCCCGTTTTCTCATCCGGAGAAAGAAGCCAGGTGACGAATTTGTTGACCAACGGAGCGAGTTTAATCAGTGAACTTTTCAGTTCAACAGCAGGCGAGAAAAGCACCACTCCCCTGACAGATTCGTCCTTGTTGGCGTATTCGTAAGCGAGATTTCCTCCTGTGGAAAAACCGCCAATCCATACCTGCGGGACATCTTTTTTGAGAAGGGCCATCTGTTCGGCAATCAGCTTTTCCCAACTTTCGGAACTGACACCGATCATATCCTGAGGCTTGGTGCCGTGACCGGGAAGTAAAACTACACGCACCAAGTAGCCTTCTTTGGCTAGACGGTTCGCGATGTCACGGAACGTCCAAGGTGAGTCGCCGAGGCCATGAATAAGCAGGATGCCACGTCCGTTAGGATGCTCTGGTTTTACCTCGTACGGAGAGTTGTATTTCAACTCGGTTTGCCTGTCTTCACTAGAGAATCTGCGGTTTTGGGAAACAAATTCAGTGGTTTTGGCGACATAATCCTCATAACTCTCGTGGGAAGAGGGGATGCAAAGCAACGGCGCATCTGACGAGCAAGACAAAAGAAGCGCTAGAACCGCCGAACCTAATCCCACACATATTGAGTAACGAGGCAAATTTTTCATCGCTATCTATCGTTGATAAAAAAAAGTCCGTCTAATCATAATGCGACGGACCGGAATTCTGTATCTCGAAGGAAAAAATTTAAAGCGTTCAACCAATAACCTATTGAGTGCATATTATCCATATGATGACAAAAAAGCCGAAATTGATTTTGAGGTTTGCAAGAGAATGTTAAAGAAAAGCCCTTTTTGTTACATCTTGAAATACTTTTAAGAAAAGGCGGTACTCCCAAAAATCGTCCGATTAACGAATAGTTCAGATTTATGACTGATGGTCGTTCACTCGAATCATGGGGTTTTCCTATAGAATGAACAAATCATCAAACAAAGGAGTTGGACGATGGCTCGTAGTGATCAGTATGAAACCTTTATGCGCGAGGTTTTTGAGCACGGTGTCTCCAAGGAAGATAGGACGGGGGTTGGCACCCGGTCCATGTTTGGTTATCAAATGAGATTCAACCTCTCGGAAGGTTTTCCTTTAGTGACGACCAAAAAGTTGCATTTAAGATCAATCATCCACGAGTTGCTTTGGTTTCTCAAAGGAGAGTCCAATATTGGTTACCTGCATGAAAACAAGGTCACTATCTGGGACGAGTGGGCCGATCAAAATGGAGATCTAGGTCCGGTCTACGGCGTGCAATGGAGAAGGTGGCCAGCTGCTGACGGTCGAGTTATTGATCAGATTTCGAATCTTGTTCACAACATCAAGACCAACCCCAACTCTAGGCGACTTGTTGTTTCAGCGTGGAATGTCGGAGAAATTGACAAGATGGCACTGCCGCCTTGTCACATGTTTTTCCAATTTTATGTGGCGCAGGGCAGACTCTCCTGCCAGCTCTATCAGAGAAGTTGCGATATCTTTTTAGGTGTTCCTTTTAACATTGCGAGCTATTCGTTGCTGACACACATGGTGGCGCAGCAATGCGATCTTGAGCCAGGCGATTTTGTTTGGACGGGCGGTGACTGCCATATTTATAACAACCACTTTGAACAGGTCAAGGAACAGCTTTCAAGAACACCGAGACCCTATCCAAAACTCGTCATCAAGCGTCGTCCCGATTCAATCTTTGACTACAAGTTTGAGGACTTTGAGATCGTCGGATACGATCCTTATCCGACCATCAAGGCACCCATTGCCGTATAAATTTGCGCGGGGTTTGACTCAATGAACAAGAAACCACATATCAGCTTGATTGTTGCTAGAGCTAGGAACGGAGTGATTGGTAACCAAGGAAAGCTCCCTTGGCATTTTTCCGAGGATCTAAAATTTTTTAAACAAGTGACCATGGGAAAACCGATCATCATGGGCCGAAATACTTGGGAGTCTATCGGAAGACCGCTTCCCGGGCGCCGTAATGTGGTGCTTACCAGCGACATGAACTACAAAGCTGAAGGGGCCCAGGTAGTTCACAGTCTGAAAGAGGCACTGGGGCTGTTTAATTCCCAGGAGACGATTTTTATTATCGGAGGAGCCCAGTTATATCGCTATGCGCTTCCATTTGCCGATACTGCCTGGGTGACAGAAATTGACCACGACTTTGAGGGGGATGTTACCTTTGATACGTTGGATCCCAAGGCATGGAAGCTAGTATGGTCTGAAAGCTTTGAGGTCGGGGAAGGGCGCCAGTGGCCGTTTAAATTCCAACGATTTGAGAGGATTAAAGACAAGGTCTATTCGGGCGACGGAGTTAACTAAAGATTGAATAGGGTGGGTGAAGAGTTATAAAATACGACACAGTCTCGATCACTAATCAGGGGGGCTTTTGCAT
>CANQMZ010000175.1 GCA_947625105.1 uncultured Parasutterella sp. | reverse complement strand
AGAACTGACGGCTAACTTCCACTGTAAACCTTGCGAAATGTCCATCAATGGCAAGGTAAATTAAATCCTGCATCTTATTGGGCAAATCCCATAAAGTCTCTGTTCCTCGCCTCTGCGATAGCATCGAGCAATTGTGCAGCCCGTGGAGAATCAGTGGGCAAAATAGACAAAATATCGGACCACTCCTTAACTGCCCGTTTGTAGTCTTGTCTTTGGTAAGCAAGCATTCCAGATAGCTCTTTGGCCGGAATGTATTCAGGATCGACCCTAAGAGCCTCATCGAGCTGTTCTTGGGCCTGTCCGACAAGTACTGGGTCTTTGGTCTCAAGCATAGCGACAGCCCGCTCAGTCAATAGCCCTGGATCTTTTTTGGCGTTAGGCGAGTTTTCAAAAGCCTTATTGATGGCTTCTAAAGCCTCTTTGTAATTGTGCTCTTTACTATAGATCCTCGATAGCATCACCCATGCCCTGGAGTCTCGAGGCGATTCCTTGACAAAAGTAAGCAATTCCTCCTTTGTAGCCCCCTCAGAAGGAGTATTTAATTGTTTCGTTGGCTCTCCTGAATAATCCGAAAGCGAAGGATTCCCTACCCAAAAATAAAGACTCAACGCAAAAAGCGGAACGACCACAAGAATCACAAACGAGGCATAAATTGCCCAATTGACATTTTTTCTGCCGTAAGTTTCCTCATAAGATTCTTCCAGAATGCGCCTTTCGAGTTCTTCAACTCCTGCATCATATTGTTTTTGGGTAATTTGACCCAAACTGAGATCTCGCTTAAGTTCCTCGAACTGGTCCTGATAAACCAAGCGATTTAGTCGACTGTATTCAACTTTCCTCTGCTCTTTCGTTTTTACAAAAAAGCCAAAAGCAGTCAATATCACCAATAGCAGCAAAAGCAGAACTACAACTAGCCAAAAAATGATCTTTAGTGACATATAAACCGCTTTTTTTACGAACTTGTGATGATTCTAAAATGAAAGCCGACATCTCTGTCGGCTTTCCATTCATTGAGAATTAAATCTCAATCAGCTTCATTTAGAGAGGCAAATTACTTCTTCGGTTGTGCCTTCTTCTTGGCTTGAGCTGGGGCAGCAGCCGGCTCGGCCTTAGCAGCCACTTTTTCAGCAACTGCGTTACGCAGTAACTGGGTCGCTTTTTGAGAAGCGATCACGGACTGTGCCAAAGAGTCTCTTGCCTGATCAGGATTGTGGAACCATCCGCCGTTGGTAGCAGTCCACCACTCCCAATTGGTGTGAGCGATTGAGTGCAACTCTTGAGCTTGCTTCATGATATCCATCGCAACGCCAGCGTCTTGAGCCTGGCGGAAGGCGATAAACATCTGAGCCATTGAGGCTTCGGCTTCACGCAGTTTACCCATGTAGTAGGCATTCATAGAGTCGATAACACGATTCAACTGCTCCGGAGTCTGATCCTTGTGGCACTGCATGCAAGTCTCTTGCATGTACATTCTCGGGGTGGTTGCCCAGTGAGATGTGAACGTCTTACCGTCAGCTCCCTTAACCTTCGGCATATGGCAGGCAGCACAGCCGATACCCATCTTGTCATGCTTAGAGTTCCAATACACTTCAGTGTCAGGATGCTGCATCTTGGTCAGAAGAGCGCCAGTCTGATTGTGCTTGAAGTCCTTGAAAGAGGCGTGTTTATAGAAGTCTTCAATCTTGGTAACGTCAACAAGTGGGAACAGATTCGTACGAATGTCGTCCATCTTGATGGGTTTGCCAGTTGCCGGATCAGTACCTGGGTTGCAGTTGTATTCAACATGGCACTGCGCACATTGCAACTTGCTGTCGTTCTTTCCAAGAATACCAATCTTACGGGTAAAGCCTCTAAGACCCATATCCTTAACATCAACTGGTGTCTTATTAGCCGACTCTGAATACAGTGACGGATAATCGGTACGGGTAATGGCCTGAATCAAGGCATCGCGAACAATACGGGGCTGCGCACTATGCGGATCATGGCACATATTGCAGTTCAACGCATGGTTGATGTTGCGAACCAACTCAACAGGATTGGAAGCTCTGCTCCACTTGGCTCCGGCTTTTGGATCGCCCATATAGGCCCAATCCATCATCAGGTCGGTGGATTTACATGTCCAACATACTGGGTTGGCAGCCGCTGCCGTGCCTGGTCTGTGCGGCTTCTGCTCGTTGTTATCCGGTTTCGTGTCTTTAATGACATCCCAAACACCAAAGAATCCACCATTGTTACCGCTAAAGAGCCAACCCTGTTTCGGGACAAAACGTCCGCCAAAGGAACGATCTGCAACAAACTGGTCAACTGCGCCATAGGCGTGAGCTCTTGGAAGGTTGTGTTCTTTGACAAATCCATGAGCACCAAGGGCCTCATCAAAGAATGGATTCGGAGCGATGTTGTCCAAATTCTTCTTGGAATCACGAGGAACACGGTGAGTGTTAATCTGATACATAGTCTTGAACTGATCAGCGTGGCAAGTGCCGCACTGCTGCGGGTTCACAGACACTGTTGGATGCTGCTTAGGATTTTGTACGTGGGCAGCCGTTCCATCGTGGCAAGTTGCACATCCGAGAGCCGCATGCTTGGAACCCGTAGACATCTGACCGATGTTAGGATGGCAAGCTAGACAGTTTTGGTCAGCAGCCTGATTATTGGCTGGCTGAGCCTGTTGTGCAAAGGCGATGGAAGCCGATCCGAAAAGCACCATGGTTAACAATGCAGGTATGGTCTTTCTTATCGATTTCATATAGCTTCCTTCTTGGAATAATTAGTTAAAAGCAAAGAGTTATTTTGCTTAGGCGTTAGTTTGACCTATCTGTTTTATTAATTCAACCTTAACTTACCCCTACCCACTCTTGACTATAGGGTTTTCCTATCATAAAAATCAGTTATATCAAAAACTTCTTTTGTGCTACTAAATGTTGCTGAAGGTAGTATTTCTATGGATTAAATTTTCTCGATCTCATAAAATCTCCACACTTTTAATTTTTACTCTCGGATTGTTAGATAAATGAAAAAAAATCACATGTTAGTTGTCGCCTCCCTCATTGGAATTTCTTTGTCAGTCCAAGCGGCGCCCATCGCTATCGTTGACGGTCAGCCCATTGATGGGAAATTGCAGGACCAGTGGATTGCGGAAATCGTTTCCAACGGTGGAAAAGATACCCCAGAGGCTAGAAAACAGATCCTTGATAATCTAGTCACAGCCGCCGTCGTTGAAAATGTGGCTAAAAAGAACAATCTTATGGATGACCCAAAAGTAAAGATTGCTTTGGATTACGCCAAATTTAAAATTCTCCAAGAAGCGCTTGTCAGGGCAGATAGAGCAAAACACCCGATTTCTGATCAAGCTGTCAAAGACCGTTATGAGACTGAAAAAGTAGCTTTGGGTACAAAAGAGTACGAAGTGAGTCACATATTGGTAAAGGATGAGAAAACAGCAAACGATCTGATAGCCCGTCTCAACAAAGGAGAGGATTTCTCCAAACTTGCCAAAGAATTCACCACCGACCCAGGTTCTAAAGACGGCTATTTAGGTTGGAACAGACCCGTTTTATTTGTAAAGCCTTTTGCTGAAGCCATGAAAAATTTAAAAAACGGTGAATTTACACCCAAACCAGTAAAAACCGAATTTGGCTGGCACGTAATCAAGGTTCAGAACACTCGTGATATCCCATTCCCAACATTCGATGCTGTCAAAGGACAGATTAAAGAGGCACTAGAACAGAAAGCAGGTGAAGACTATCTTGACAGTTTAGTTAAGGCCTCTAAGATTGAGTACCCTAAAGCCAAGTAACAAGAGACTGTCCTTTTGCGCATACAACAGGGGCGTTGCAGAGTTGATCCTAAAGCAACGCCTCTTGCTTTTTGACCGTGTAGTTTTATTTTCTTTTTATCCCCCTTTAATTTTTCCAAGTTCTAACCTAGATTCTTAGGGAACTCCTATTGGATCGTATGTTTCGATTGAAATCATAGGT
>CANQMZ010000174.1 GCA_947625105.1 uncultured Parasutterella sp. | reverse complement strand
GAAACATCACCTTTTTGGCAAGAACTTTTAACTGACGTTTTCGGTGAAAGTGACGTCACTAAAAAAATTAAATTTGAAGACCGGGTGCAATTGGAGCATAGGAGCTTCATTGATGTACGTATACCCCACACTAAGGTTCTGATAGAGCAAAAAAGTGCAGGCATTGATTTGAATGCTGAAGCAAAACAATCTGATGGTTCTTATCTAACACCATATGAACAGGCGAAAAGGTATAGCGATGAACTCCCTTTATCGGAGAAGCCACGATGGATAGTCACATGTAACTTCAGAGAATTCCATATTCATGATATGGAGAACCCTCAGAAGGAACCCACGGTAATTACGCTGAAGAATTTTGAAAAGGAGTTTCATTACTTAACTTTCTTAGTTGATCCCAAAAACGAAAATATCCATAAGGAGCAGGAACTATCTGTTCAGGCCGGCGTTATCGTTGGAAAACTTTATGATGCCTTTGCCAAAGCCTTCGGGGATGTGGAAACAAATCCAGAGTCTGCCAAAGCTTTAAATATCTTGTGCGTGAGGATTGTGTTTTGTTTGTATGCCGAGGATGCCGGTCTGTTTCCGAAACACTTGCAGTTCTACGACTATTTAAACCAGTTTGATACACGGGGGATGCGGGATGCTTTGCTGAAGCTCTTCAAGGTGTTGGATCAACCTGGGGACAAACGGTCAAAGCACGAAAGTCCGGAGTTACTTGGCTTTCCTTACGTTAATGGAGGACTTTTCTCTTCGGAAAGCGAAATTGACATACCGCAGTTTACTGATGAAATCAGAGAACTTTTGTTACAAGAAGCAAGTTCGGATTTTGATTGGAGCGAAATCAGTCCAACTATTTTCGGTGCAGTTTTTGAGAGCACTTTGAATCCTGTCACCAGGCGTCAAGGTGGGATGCACTACACATCTGTGGAGAACATCCATAAGGTGATTGATCCTCTTTTCCTTGATGATCTAAAAAAAGAATTTGAGGATGCGAGAAAGCTTAAAGAGCCAAGCGCTCGAAAGAAACGGCTGCTTGCTTTGCAGGACAAAATGTCTACATTGACTTTCTTAGATCCAGCTTGTGGTTCGGGGAATTTTTTGACTGAAACTTATACGTCCCTAAGAAAAATTGAGAACGACATTGTTCGAATTCTTTTGGGCGGTCAATCTTCCTTCGAATTCGCAGATCCGGTAAAGATATCCATTTCGCAATTCTACGGTATTGAGATCAATGATTTTGCGGTCTCGGTTGCCAGGACGGCTCTATGGATTGCCGAGTCACAGATGCTCATGAAGACTCAGGATATAGTGCAAAGAGAACTTGATTTTTTGCCACTGAAGACGAACGCAAATATTCGAGAAGCCAACGCTCTAGAGATTGATTGGGATACGGTTGTACCAGCTAATACGCTTAATTACCTGATGGGAAATCCTCCATTTGTTGGATATCAAATACAAACGAAAAAACAAAAAGAGGATATCCGAAAAATTTACGTTGATCAAAACGGAAAAGAGTTCAATACCGCTGGCAAGAATGATTATGTTGGAGGTTGGTTCTACAAAGCTTCCCAAATGATGTCAAAGGCTTTGGGAAAAGACAATGACATCAGAGCGGCTTTTGTAGCGACAAATTCAATTACTCAAGGCGAACAGGCGGCGTCCATATGGAAACCGCTGTATGAGCTTTTCAATATTCACATTGACTTCGCATATCGGACTTTCAAATGGGAAAGTGATAGTTCAGACATGGCAGCGGTACACGTTGTCATTGTTGGCCTTTCTTGTATACCAGATGGAAGGCAAAAAACTATATTTTCTGATGGAGAAATAAAGAAAGTTGATGTAATCAACACATATCTTGTTGATGCTCCAATGGTTTTTATTGAGGCTAGGAGAAAACCAATTTGGCCAGTTTCTGAAATGATAAAAGGAAGTCAGCCGACTGATGATGGTAACTTCTTTTTTGATGAGGATAAAAAGATTGAATTCGAAAAGAAATACCCCGAGGTCGCGCCTTACATCAAAAGGTTTATGAACCCTTTAGAATTTATCAGTAGTACAAGACGTTATTGCCTATGGCTTGTGGATTGTCCTTTGCAACTTTTAAGGACATGTAAAGGTATTGCTGAAAGAGTTTCTCGTGTAAGAAAATTCAGACTTTCAAGCCCGAAAGAAGCCACGAGAAAAAGCGCAGACAAGGCATGGCTTTTCCAAGAGATTAGACAGAGTTCGTCATCCTACGTTTTGGTTCCTAGTGTTTCTTCAGAGAACAGATATTATGTTCCCATGGGATATGAAGGAAAAGAGACGATATGCGGAAATGGAGCATTCCAAATTCCAAACGCTTCCTTATACGAGTTTGGTATTCTGACTTCCTCGGTCCATATGGCGTGGATGAGGACTGTTGCAGGAAGATTGAAAAGCGATTACCGCTATTCCAATACCATCGTTTATAACAACTTCATTTGGCCGGAGCCAACCGATGATCAATGGAAAAAGATAGAAGCAACTGCGCAAGCAATTCTTACAGTGAGAAAAAATCATCCGCAAGATTCTTTGGCAGATCTATACGACCCACTATTAATGCCAAAAGATCTACGAGAAGCCCATGCTGAAAACGATAGAGCAGTGATGAAGGCTTATGGCTTCAGCCTTAAGATGAAAGAAGCAGACGTTGTCACTGAATTATTTAGGCGTTACCAGCAAAGAGTCAAAGAAATAGAGCAGGAAGAAGAGGAGGCCAGGAAAAAAGCTGCTGAACTTAAAGCTGCTGAAAAAGAACGCAGGAAAAAAGAAAAGGCGGAAAGCAAAAAGAAAAAACAAGAAGGCTAATGACAGAAATCAGTTTTTCGTTACAGAAGCTCAAAGTGTTTGTTCTGCAGTGTTTAGGACGTTTTTAAAGATTACTGTCCATTAGGAACTGATATGCAAAAGGAACTTAAGGCTCTATCGCTGTTGCTTACGTATCCTGAGAAGGAGATTTTGTCCGCTATCCCAGAGATTCAGACGGCATTTGATCAATCTGAAAAAATCTCTTCCGAAGACAAAAAGAAAATTAAAAAGTTCTTGAGTTATCTATCAAACACGGACCTTCCCACTATTCAAAAAACTTACGTTGAAACATTTGATATTGGTCGAGCCGCAAGTCTTAACTTGTTCGAACATTTTCTAGGAGACTCACGTGACAGGGGAGCTTCAATGACAAGCCTAAAAAGCCTGTATAAAGAGCACGGCCTTAAACTTCAAACCAATGAAATGCCGGACTACTTGCCTGTAGTCCTCGAATTTTTGTCTGGCCTTGAATGGGTGGACGCAGTCACATGGCTAGAAAGTGCAGCTCCTCACATTACAAAGATTGATACTGCGCTACAAAAAGTTCGTAGCCCTTGGAATCCTGTCACCTCGACGTTGCTTCATATTGCCGGAGCGCAGCCTGTCATGGCCCAATCTTCCAATGAAGATCTTCTGCCGACAGTAGAGGCTGATTCGTTTGATAGTCCTGTGATATTCGGAGAAAGCAAAGATCCGGTCACGCAAGGAATCCACTTCTTGAAAAAACAACAATAAACAAAATCAAAAAAAGACCGCGGAGCGCTGGCTCCGCGGTTAACCCCATTAACTACTTTCCCAGAAGGAGATAAAACTAATGAATCAATGGTGTGTACTATAGCATATAAATGATAATAATTCTCATTATCTATTAAAAATATTTTTCTCGGTAAATTAATGGGTTAGGCAAGGACTTATAAGCTTTTTCTTATCATCGTCCAAAATAATCTACAAAAAAACGATTCTTAGGCATTGGATCCCCAGAACCTTAAATTTTCAGATAGTCATATTTCAGAGGGTTAAACTTGTCTTTGACAGCCACCACCCGACAAGTCAGGCAAACATTGATACGGCGAATTTTTGTCTACTTTGCCCCGTTGCTTTAAACGTCGGATTAGATCCTGACAGATGATAAGCATCTCTTTTGTTCAGGCTTGTTCCTAGATTCTATAAAAAATTA
The DNA here is from genome assembly GCA_947625105.1 of uncultured Parasutterella sp. Classification (GTDB taxonomy): domain Bacteria; phylum Pseudomonadota; class Gammaproteobacteria; order Burkholderiales; family Burkholderiaceae_F; genus Parasutterella. The sequence goes on along the minus strand of CANQMZ010000174.1, from coordinate 6 downwards.
TTTTGG
>CANQMZ010000173.1 GCA_947625105.1 uncultured Parasutterella sp. | reverse complement strand
TAATCCCTTTCTTTGTTAGGGTTTTTTACTTCTCTTCCCTGTATTTCCTGAAGAACCCGCCCTGCTTTTATACAAGTAAGTAGAGAATTCAGGTGTAGAGCTAGAGTTTATTATTTTTTTACACTCAAAAAGAAACGGCCCCGATAATCAAGGCCGTCACACCAAACTGAAAGTTAAAAACCCATTAAGGAACCATTTCAGATATCTCATCCTTGCGGATCTTCTTAACCAAGTCCTCACGCTTGACGCCAAGGTAAAGAGCGATAGCCGCTGATACGAAAACCGAAGAATAAACACCTAACAAAATACCAATGGTCAAAGCCAGCGAGAAATAATGTAGAGCCGGCCCGCCAAAGAAGAACATACACAGAGTAACCATCAAGGTTGACGAATGAGTGATCACCGTTCTGGAAATGGTCTGTGTAATGGCGGTATTAACAATATCTGTCGGTGTACCTCTACGGATCTTTCTGAAGCATTCACGGCATCTATCAAAAATAATCACAGACTCGTTTACCGAGTATCCCAAAACGGCAAGCACAGCCGCCAATACCGGCAATGAGAACTCCCATTGGAATAAAGAGAACACTCCGAGCACTAAAGTGCAGTCATGCAAGTTAGCAACAATGGCCGCCACAGCAAACTTCCACTCAAACCGGAATGCCAAATAAACCATGATGCCGATAACAACGAGCACTAAAGCTGTCAAACCGTCGGTGGCCAGTTCTTCACCTACTTGAGGACCTACGAACTCTGTTCTTTGCAGCTTGGCTTCTGGCGCCTTCTGATGGATCACCTGCATCACTTCTTCACTCATCTGAGCTGAAGTTTTTCCTTCCTTGAGGGGAAGACGGATTTGAACATCGCGCGCTGTACCGAAGTTAACGACTTGAACCTCACCTCCGGTTGCTTTTTCCAAGTCTACTCTGAGTTCCTGCACAGGAGCAGCATCGGGGTAGTTGACCTCCATCACCAAACCGCCAGTGAACTCAATTGAGAAGGCCAACCCACGCACGGCTAAAAGGATGACAGCAATGAAAAATGAAACAAAAGAAATCGCGTTCAGAATTTTTGAATACTTCATGAACGGGATTATTCGTGTAATCCTAAACAGTTCCATGGCTAACCTCCTTTTGCCGCAGAAGTGGCAGTCTTAGGACGCCAAACTTGACCAATAGCAAGTGAGGTCAGTTTCTTCTTCCTGCCGTAATAGAGGTTGACAATTGCTCTAGAGACCATCACAGAGGTAAAGATGGAAGTCATGATGCCTAGACAGTGGACAACAGCGAACCCTCTGACCGGACCTGACCCAAAGATCAATAGAGCCACGCCAGCGATCAAGCTTGTGATGTTGGAGTCCAAAATCGTATTGAACGCCATATCGTAACCTTCCGAAATAGCCTGTTGAGGCGTTCTACCGGCTCTCAATTCTTCACGAATGCGTTCGTTAATCAGAACGTTTGCGTCAACAGCCATACCTAGCGTAAGAGCCATAGCAGCAATACCTGGCAAGGTCAAAGTCGCTTGCAGCATCGATAAGATAGCAACAAGAAGAAAGATATTGCAGGTTAGAGATACTGCTGAAATCAAACCAAACAACTGATAGTAAACAATCATAAAGACAGACACCATGAGGAAACCCCACAGTGTTGAATAGAAGCCTGCCTTGATGTTTGCCGCACCCAAGCTCGGGCCAACCAAGCGCTCTTCAATAATCTCCATCGGGGCGGCAAGAGATCCCGCTCGTAATAACAGTGCAGTGTCTGTTGCTTCAATCGTGGTCATTCGGCCAGAAATCTGTACACGACCTCCTCCGATCTCTTGCCGGATCACAGGGGCCGTCACCACTTCTCCTTTACCTTTCTCAAAAAGAATGATGGCCATACGCTTGCCAACATTTTCTCGAGTAACGTCTCGGAAAATGCGTGCGCCCTTATTGTCCAAAGTCAGATTGACGGTGGGCTCCTGCGTCTGGTTATCAAATCCCGGCTGTGCATCGTTGAGATTGTCACCTGTCAAAATGACCTGACGTTTGACCAGAATAATCCGGCCTTCCCTGTCTTTGTACTGTTCGGTACCAAAAGGAACCGTCCCTTGAGCTAATTGAGCCAAAGACTCAGGACTGTCATCGACCATCCTGACTTCAAGAGTAGCAGTACGTCCAAGAATATCCTTGGCTTTTGCCGTATCTTGGACGCCAGGCAGCTGGACAACAATGCGGTCCGCTCCCTGCTGGGCAATTACCGGTTCAGCCACACCCAACTCGTTAATTCGATTATGCAGTGTCGAAACGTTCTGCTTTAGTGCGTATTCCTGAACATCGGTCATCGCCTTTTGAGTCATGGTGCCGCGAATCAAAAATTTGTCACCAGAATCAACCGCCTCGTAATTAAAATCAGATTGCCGCGAGCGCAACAGGTCCAAAGCCTGCTCCTGCTCTTGCTTGCTTCTGAAAGTTATTTCGAGTGTATCTCCCACTCGATTGATACCCGCATGTCGAATTTTCTTTTCTCGAAGCAGTGTTCTGACATCACCGACTGAAGATTCGATCCTCTTTGTCACCGCAGCCTTCATATCAACGGCGAGCAAGAAGTGGACGCCGCCACGTAAGTCCAATCCCAAGTACATTGGCAATGCATTAATGCTCAGCAACCATTGAGGTGTGTTGGGCACAAGGTTAAGAGCCACAATGTAGGAAGGATCTGATGGATCGGGATTGAGTTTCTTTTCAAGAATGTCTCTGCTTCTTAGCTGAAGCTCAGAATCGGTAGGAGCAAAACGCACCCTGATTGAATTCTGTTGAGCTCCTCTTTCGAAGAACACTCCGTTCGGGGTAATTTTGGCTGCAGCCAATGAATCCTCTACTGTCTTGAGAGTTTGCTCAGTAACTTTGACTGTCGCTTTCCCAGGACTGATTTGGACCGCAGGCGATTCACCATAAAAGTTGGGGAGCGTGTAGACCGCGGCTACCACTAACACCACAACAATCAGGATGTATTTCCAAAGTGGATAACGGTTCATGGAGTAAAACCTATTCCGATGGCAAGACTAGAACAACGCAAGCGACCAAACTGTAACCAGATCGGTCGCCGGAATTCAAAATCAAACCAATGATTAAAACTTAACAGTGCCTTTAGGAAGAACAGCTTGAATGGCGATGCGTTGGAAAGTAATCGTCACCGGCTTTTCGTCAACTTCGGCGATTTGAAGGTTGATGTAGCTCTCATCAGCAGCAGTTACTTTGCCGCAAATACCACCGGCTGTAATAACTTCATCGCCAACCTTAAGGGATTCAATCATCTTCTTGTGTTCTTTTTGACGTTTCTGCTGAGGTCTGATCAGGAGGAACCAAAAAACAGCAAAAATAAGAATCATCACGCCAAAAGAAGACATCATGCCTTCCAATCCACCGGGAGCAGCCCCAGCAGCAGCTTGCGCATAAGCATCAGAAATCAAAAACAATTTCATTCTCCAATAAAAGAATAACCTTGAAATCTACCCAAGGTTTAGGCAGTTTTCGGATTATAAATTACTTATCCGTAATTGGCTTGTTCAATTGTCTAATAAAAAAATTAGCTCTATAGACTGTCTGATCTTAATAAAGAGTCGTTACAGCGATATTTGATCGGTTGGGAAAGTAAAACTGACAGTGGTTCTGTTGATTGGCTTCAAAATTAAATGACCAGCAAAGAAATCAAACCTAGATAATCCATAATCGTACTAGCAATGCTTTTACGTTTTTAAATGTCCCGCGTCAAAAGGCTCTATGAAATAAAAGACCTTGGCTTCTATACGATTTCATCGTTAGGAATTTTTTAGAGTTTCTGTCATTAGGTAAATATCCTCTTTTGTTTTTTGAACCGACGACATTTTCCACTTCGTGAATCCACTCTATTTAGGTCAAAATATACAAAAGAAAAAAAGAGAGCCTTGATAAATCAAAGCTCGTCATAAAAGGTCAATATCCAATGGTGGCCCGAACCGGACTTGAACCGGTACAGCTTGCGCCGAGGGATTTTAAGTCCCTTGTGTCTACCAATTTCACC
>CANQMZ010000172.1 GCA_947625105.1 uncultured Parasutterella sp. | reverse complement strand
ATCAACCGGGAAAAGAAGCTCAAGGTTCCAGGAAATTATCCTTACAAAGCAAAAGTATTCAAAGGTCCCTTTAAGCCTAAAACCAACACTGAGACGTGTGTCAAGTGTGGCATGTGCGTCCGCGAATGCCCGATGTCAGCAATTGCTGAAGATTGTGTTACGGTTTCTAAAGATTGCATCGGATGTATGCGTTGTGTTCGCAACTGTCCAACCCACTCAAAAGTTTGCGACTCCCTCGCTTTCGTCGCCATCTCCAAGCTTCTCACCTTCCTTCTGAGGAAACGGAGAGAAAATGAATTTTTCAGTTAGCCATGCGAAATATATTTCCTCTATCAGGGCTGTGGAATTAACGCGGCAAGTTCATTGGCGAGCGTTTTAGCCTCTGTTTCGTTTTCGCTTTCCACCATCACGCGAACAAGAGGTTCGGTTCCTGATGCGCGAATCAGTACGCGTCCTCTTCCCTTGAGGATTTCAGATACTTCCTCAGCTCTTTGCTTGAGCTTGTTGTCTTTGGTCCAGTCATAGCCATCCTGATAGCGTCTGTTAATCAAGATTTGAGGTGTAAGGGTGACCTCCGAAAGCATCCCGCGCAAGGAATCCTTGTTCCTCATCAGGACGGCAAGCACTTGAAGACTGGAAACGATTCCGTCTCCCGTGGTCTGCTTATTAAGGATAATCATATGACCAGAGCCCTCTCCACCGAGGTTTAGACCCTCCTTGAGCATAAGCTCCAACACATACCTATCGCCAACCTTTGCTCTGTAAAAATCCACTCCGAGCTGGCGGAGCTTTTTCTCGATGGCGTAATTGGTCATCAGAGTTCCAACCACCCCCTTAAGCCCATGCCGCCTCAGTTGGTCTTTTGCAATGAGATACAGCAGTTGGTCACCGTTATAAACCGTATCCCTATCAGACATGATAAGCCTGTCTGCGTCGCCATCCAGGGCTATTCCTATCTCGCAGCCCGCTTTTCTTACCCTTTCAGGGAGCGTTTCAGTATGAGTCGCTCCCACACCTTCGTTGATATTAAATCCGTCCGGATGATTCCCGTCAGCAATAACCGTAGCTCCAAGCTCGTGGTACACGTCAGGAGCAATGTGGTAAGCAGCTCCATTGGCACTATCCACATAAATCTTCAGGCCTTTGAGATCTAGATTTCCCGGAAATGTGCTTTTGCAAAACTCGATATAACGACCCGCGGCGTCATCAAGCCTCTTTGCCCTTCCGAGCCTTGCGCTGTCAACACACTGGAAACCTCTATCCATCTCGGTTTCAATGCTCCTTTCAATCTCATCAGGAAGCTTCTGCCCCGCGGCCGAGAAAAACTTAATCCCGTTATCGTAAAAGGGATTGTGGGAGGCGGAAATGACCACGCCCGCATTTAACCTTTGGGCCCGTGTGAGGTACGCGACTGCAGGCGTCGGCAAAGGCCCGCCCAACATGACGTCTACTCCCGCGGACAGAAATCCCGCTTGCAAAGCCGCTTCCAGCATATAGCCCGATACCCTGGTGTCTTTCCCGATAAAAACGCCTACTTCGCCGTGAATAACTCCCCGCTTAAGCACTCTTCCAGCCGCTTGTGCTAAAAGCATTGCAAACTCAGGCGTTATCGGTGTGTTCCCAACTCGTCCCCTCACACCATCGGTTCCAAAGTAACGTCGACTCATGTTAAATCCTTGTAATAAACAACACTGTTATATATCTGTAAGGCCTCTTTCATTGCCCGGACATCGTGCACTCTAACGATCTGAACCCCACGATCAATCGCCAGGAGATGCGCTGACACTGAAGAGATTACTCTTTTACTCGCCTCAGTAATGCCTGTCACTTTACCGAGACTTGATTTTCTGCTCATCCCATACAAAAGCGGCAGACCAAATTTTGTAAACTCTTTCGCCCTGTTAATCAATTCAAAGTTCTGTGAGACCGTCTTCCCAAAACCAAAACCGGGATCCAAAACAATAGATTCCTTTCGGATTCCAACAGACTCAAGAATATGCAACCGATCTTCAAAAAATTTTCTGATGTCCTCAATCAGGTCTTCGTAGTGGATCACATTTTGCATCGTTCGGGGCTCTCCCAACATATGCATCAGACAAAGACCACAGCCTGATTCTAGAGCCGATTCAATTGCTCCCTTTTCTCTCAGCGCTTTGACGTCATTGATGATTTTTGCACCCGCGAGAGCCGCTTCTTTCATAACCCTAGGTTTGCTTGTGTCAACAGAGACCACGATCCCTTCATCACTCAGAGCTTCGATTACCGGGATCACTCTTTTTAACTCATCTACTTCATCCACAGGAAGCGCACCCGGTCGAGTGGATTCTCCACCAATATCAATGATATCTGCACCTTCTTTTACCAGTCTTTTCGCCTGTTTTACGGCATCAACGGGTTTTAAGAACTGTCCCCCATCGCTAAAAGAGTCAGGGGTGACGTTAACAATACCCATGATTTTTGGTGTACTCAGATCTATTTCCACGTCTTTGCATATCCATTTAAGGTGTTTGTTCAAGTTATTTACTCCCTAGGCATGGTTCTGAATTTTTTCGATGGACAATGATAACCCTCTCTGCTCGCAGACAATATCTGTCGTTTGTGACTCCATAAAACTTTTGATAGGTTCTTGTTGTTTTCTTGAACCGTGTTTTGAAACCATTCAAAGGTTTTTTCGGATTTTCTAAAAACTCTCGCTTGATCATGCTAGATTAAGCCATTATGCGTAGAAGTTTTTTTGTTTTATTGCTTACTGGATTGGCTCTAACCGGTTGCGGTATCAAGGGCCCCTTGTACTTGCCACCAGATCCCAATGACTCCTATCTCTCTCGTATTGAACAAGAACTAAACGACATGACCGGAGGAGATACGGCAAGCGAAGCTCCCGAACCCGAGGAACAGATTTGGATCGAAGAAATGTTACCGAGCAAGTCAACAACTTCAGAAGAGTCCGCAGAAGAAACAGAAAAAACCGACAATTCCGACGCGGATAACGCCTCAAAAGAAAAATAAACAAGTTTGTTTTCATGAACCTGAACCTACCTGACAGTGAGAACTTCAAATGGATAGACAAAGAGCTCTATTGCGAGCAAACTCCTCTATCCGGCCTAGCCAAACAGTACGGCACACCCCTGTACGTGTATTCCAAGTCGGCTATTGTTTCGGCCTTTACCGCCTATAAGGAAGCGCTTGCACCATACCCTCACCTGCTCTGTTATGCGCTCAAAGCCAATTCCAATCTCTCGATTATTTCGCTCCTTAACTCTTTGGGGGCAGGATTTGACATTGTCTCCTCAGGGGAACTTGCGCGCATCAAAGCTGCCGGCTGTCCCACGGACAAGGTAATTTTTTCCGGTGTTGGCAAAACGGTCGAAGAAATTACCGATGCATTGAACTCAAACATCAAGTGCTTCAACATTGAATCGCCGGCCGAACTTGACCGAATCATTAATGTATGTAAACGCTTAGGCAAGAGGGCCCGGATCTCTTTCCGCGTTAATCCAAATGTGGATGCAAAAACCCATCCCTACATTTCTACGGGACTCAAGAAAAACAAATTCGGCGTCAGCTACGCACAAGCCGTCTCTTTATACGAAAAAGCTTCTCAACACCCTAATGAGCTGGAAATCATAGGCATCGACTGTCATATCGGGTCGCAAATCACCGAAACTGACCCCTTCGTTGACGCCTGTGAAAAACTTTGTGACCTCCTTGACCAGCTAAAACAGAAAGGGATCCACCTGCGACACATTGATTTCGGAGGTGGCCTTGGTATCCGATATTCAAACGAGGTTGTTCCCACCCCGAAAATGCTGGTCAATGCATTAAGACGGATTCTTAAAAAGCACGGCTACGAGAAATTGGAAATGATCTTTGAAGAAGGGCGCTCATTGGTTGGCAATAGCGGTGCACTTCTCATGACCGTCCAATACTTAAAAGAGGGCGAGCTTAAAAATTTTTGTATCGTTGATACCGCCATGAACGACATGATTCGTCCTACTCTTTATCAGGCATGGATGCAGATTGTCCCAGTTCGGCCCCAAAAACTCCCCGGTACTTTCTG
>CANQMZ010000171.1 GCA_947625105.1 uncultured Parasutterella sp. | reverse complement strand
GAAGTCGCTCTCGAATGCATCGCTGCAGGATTAGGTTTTATCTGAACTGATATAAATTATTTCCTGCAATCGCCCTGCACATCTACACTTCTTTAAGAGACGATGGAATAACCTATGAAGATATCCTTTCTGAATTGAAGGGAACACGGCAAAGGTCTTATTCCAACGGCAGGGTTTTATATGATGACATCAGCAAAGAAGTAACCGGTTGGTTAGAGCGGCTCGGTCTCAAAGAGACCTACATGAAAAATCGGCCTCTATACGATAAACAACTCTCCGCTGATACGTAACACCTTGCAAGTAGTGCAGTAATTTAGGGTTCTGCCTTTATTCCTGCGACTTGACACATCCTGACGAACTTTTCTTGGAGAGCTAGTGGGTAATCTGAGTAAAATGAATTATGGTAGGCAAGTAGTGCGCACAGCAAACTATCGTCCCAATGATTCTCACACATTTTTGCAAGATCAAGATTCTCATTCTCAAACATTATTTTTACAAGATCAAGATCCCTTGGGTCGGATTCCTCAGATGGGTCAGATTCCTCAGACAACGCTGCGGCCAAGAGTTTTGGGAAAGGAGAGTTGGTCCCTTTCATAAGTAAATCCTCCAACTCATCTGGAGGAAAATCATCAAAATAATTGCGGTTAAGCTCGACAATGGGACGGAGAGTCGATATCTCATCAGGGGATAATGACGTTTTGGTAAGAAGGTCTTTTACCCAGTCAATGATGGGAGAAATTCTGGGAGGAAAGAAAAAAGCTTCTCCAGACTCATCTTGTTTGAGCGTGGAACACTCTCCAACATTCAGTTTCTTTACAACAAGTGCGGAAGGGGAAAAATCGTTTTTCTCGGCAAGCTTAAGTACGGCATCAAAAAAGAATTCAATCTCAATTGGGCGGCTTCGGACAATTCTCCACAATTTATCCAAGGGTGTTGAATTTAAGAGAACGTGCTCTCTGACAAATTGATCGTAATCAAGACCCAGGTCATCACACATAAGTTCACCGCGAAAGTTCTCTCTGTCCTCCCGAAATACAGGATCGAAAAATTTCTCACGGATCTTAGTTGGAACAAGGAAGGGAACAAAATCATCGTTTCGGTGTAATAAAGCTTTCAAATCTATAAGCCGCACCTCCTTGCACTGGAGGTAATCTTGAAATTTATCACGGATTAGATACTGAAGATAAGCACGCCTTATTTCTGGATATTCCTTTAGATGCATAAAATCCTGTTTACCACTTAGGAATTTTGGATTGTGTGGTGGTAGGTGATACGTTACAAAATCCCCGAAGGTGTGCCCAAACGGAGAATAATGACCTTCCACGCGCTCCGGACTCCTTTGCTGTTCTTCCAAACCGGCCAAAATGAATGCACTTGCTTCGTCTTGGTCAAAGCACTTGTGATACCATTGTACGACATAAGCACCGGCTACCCACACCCGGCGGTGCAGGTCATCTAGATTAATCAAATCTTTTGTCATAGTCATACTCCTAGTTAAAAACACCGATTTATTCGGCTGTTGCGTAAAAAAAGAGGTAAAACAACAGAGGTTTTAGTATTAATTGCCACCGGAGGCTTTCCTTATCCTTTCAAATCCCGATCTCTAGATGCATCGGTTTGTCTAATGCTTTTTACTTTCCACTTGAATACATTGCCGTTTTAACTCTTCCCTGAATAGTAGTTGCTTTCGCAAGAAAATCCAAGGTTCTTCTGGAAATATTGGGAATGGTTTTCCCTTGTTTTTCCATCCTTTTCCAAATTTCTGCACCAAAAGTGCCGAAAACCGCCAATTTTCTCGACAGTCGCCAATTTTTTCCTTGTTATCTTGGTTCTGTTCAATTGAATCAACAAATCTACGTAGGAGAATTTTGTGAGAAAAAAACTATTGATCAACACGTTAGCTGCGGCCGTTTTGGGAGCAATGCTTTCAACCAACGCCTTAGCCGCCGCTTCGGTCAACGACCGTCCGGACACTTCGGACTCGTTCTTTGAACATTCCGAGGACGGGTGGTTTTGGTACAAGGACGAGAAACCCCTTGAGCCTCAAAAGCCTGAAGAGCAACAGCAACCCACACCGACAGAACAGCTCAAGGACGCTGAAAACGAAAACCGTGCGTTTTCAGTCGCATGGCTGAGAAAAAACCTACCGAGATACAGAGACTTAGCCATCGACAAACCGACTCCGGAAAACGTCAGGGCTTTTCTTCTGATTCAGCGCATTATGCTGGACAAGGCGGAAAATTTCACACAGGCAGTCCAAACTCAGGTGGTCGGAGACGCTCTAGTTGACGAAAGTGCCCGCCGAGGTTTATCCACAATCGCCGTCCACTCGTTGGATGCCAAGGGCACTGAAGAAACGAGGAATCTAATCAAGGGGTTATCGGATAAAACCGGCATCTTTTTCTTCTTCAGTTCCACTTGTCCGTACTGCAAGGCGTAAGTACCGGTTCTTAAGTTGTTCAAGGACCGTTATGACATGGCCGTCATGGGCGTATCCATCGATGGCAAGAGTTTAACTCCGGATGGCAATGATCCCTTTGACTGGAGGCCTGATGCCGGTCTAGCCCAAAAACTGGGGCTTTCTCAAGTTCCGGCCATGGTTTTGGTTACACCAAATGGCGAAGCAGAGCCAATCGCTTTGGGGATTCTTTCTTTGTCCGAAATGGAACAAAGGATTCTCTTGGTGGCCAAACGCAAAGGATGGATCAAGGAGGAAGAGTTCGAAAAGACCCGTCCTATGATTGAAGCGCTCAGAAACGACCTTTCCAAAGCCTTGGACGCCAATACGCCTTTGGCCAAGGAAAAACTGCACTCTTATCAGGAGCAGGACGGTTTCATTCCGCCTGACAGACTTGTGCCGCTCGTCACCATGCGGGCCAAGGTCACCAATACGGATATGTCTGTAGCCAAGAGTCTCGAAGTGGCTAAAAGTGCCGGTAAAGAACTTAAAGACATCGCCCTTAAGTCTCAAGAAGTAAAGACTCAGCCCAAGGAGGAATAATCAAATGAATCTCAAGATTAAAAAAACCGTGGTCGCTCTCGCTTTAGCGGTTGCTTCCTCTGGACTAGCTCCCAGTGCGCAAGCCAATCTGCAAGGCACAATGGAGTCGATTTTCAACTCAATGACCAACTTCAGCCAACCCGGAGTCTATGAGGGAATCCAAAGAGGCGTAATTTCCGGTGGTGGCGCAAGTATCCATAACCGGATCGTTTCAGCCAATATTTTGAACCTACAGCTTCCCGACTGGAGAGCCGGTTGCGGTGGAATCGACTTCTTTGGCGGGGCTTTCTCCTTTATCAATGCCGAGCAGTTTGTACAGTTAATGCGGGCCATCGCAGCCAATGCCGCCGGTTATGCTTTCTCTTTGGCTTTGACAGCAATGAGTCCCGAGATTTCCAATGAAATCAAGGAAATGCTAACCAAGGTGCAGGAATGGGTAAAACTACTCAGCAATTCTTGTGAGGCGGCAATGGTTTTGGTGGATGCCATCCCGGGTATGCCGGGCGCAGGAAGGCACTACCAACAATTCCAGCAAAGACTCCAAGGCGCACTCACCACCGTTGGTGAAAGCTCGGACAGCTATGAAGCTAAGACCCGTACAGACGGAGTGGCCTCTTCGGATGCCCAAATCAAGAAGCAGATGGGCAACATTGTCTATCGTTCCATGGTGGAACAGGATTCCGCCAAGTGGTTCCCCGGCGGCGACAAGAGAGTCATCGAGGAGATGATGTCCCTGTTAGGTACGGTCATTATTACTCCCGGAGAAAAGGTTGACGGCAAGACCAACCTGAACGAGCAATACAAGTTACCTGTTTTGTCATTCAAAGACCTGTTCAACGGCGGCAACAGTTTAAGCGTTTACAGGTGTAACAACTACGAGGACAATCCCAACAACATTGAGGAAGGATGCACCGTAGTCACGCCACAGGCTAACCAAACGATCACTTCCATCCAGGAACGTTTTGAAGAAATCCTAGTCGGTCCTCAGTACCGTACACAGAAGATTGTCGGTGGCGCAGTACTCAAACTCGCAAATCCGAAGAACGGTGAATTGAACGCGACAGAAAAGA
>CANQMZ010000170.1 GCA_947625105.1 uncultured Parasutterella sp. | reverse complement strand
TGTATTTTCCCACCAAAGTCGACATGGCATCCCAAATTTTCGACACCTTTCAAACCAGTAAACAGGTTACTGGCATCAATTACCAAGAAACGAAGGTAAGTAGAGGGGGTTAATCGCTTTCCGGAGCTAGCTCCGGAAAGCGATTAACGAATGAAATTTCTACTTCTCAAATTTTTCTCGGCTGATGGCATTGGCTCTCTTTTCTCTCAGAGAAGGTCCTTCCAAATGCACCTTAAAACAACCATTTAGTAACCTGTCCATGATGGCGTCGTTGAGCGTAGCATCTTTTCCTCCGATGTATTCATACCAGTCTCTAGGGTGATACTGACTAGTTATAATCATTGCGGAATGCTCGAAGCGATCACGCAGTATGGATAAGAAATCTAGCTTTGTGATCTCTTCAGCACTTGTCAGGTGGAAATCATCGAGCACAAGCACCTCATATTTTTCGAGAGTTCGCCTGAATTTGTCCTGCCGTCCGTTTCGCCTCGATGTCTGCAGGAGATCTAGAAACTCGGTCATTTCATAGTAAATCCCGCTATGACCTTTTCTGATCAGGCTGAGCAATATGGCCTTGGCCAGAAATGTCTTGCCGGTTCCACTGGCGCCGGTGATTGCAACCCAGGTATGTTCATCACTATCAACCCAGTAGCCATCGCACAGAGCCTGAACAACACTTTTCCTCAAATTCCTTTCGGGTTCATAAGTGACACGGCGTACGTCAGGCATCGGGTCATCCACCCGGGATTGCTTAATCCACCGACTTATCCTACGCATACTTACGGCATCAATCTGAGCCTGTAATATTTCTGATAGACGCTCCACGAAGTTAATCTCTGCATAGTGTGGGTCGGTTTGCTGTGCGATAAAACGCTCATAACCGCCGGCCATCTTTAATGCCTCAAACTGTGAGCGCAAGAGTTCCTGAATGGGTGAGTTGTTCATTGTTTTCCTCCCTCCGGAGATAGATCCTTGGGTTGGACGCTCCGATAGTATTGAGCTCCTCTGACACAGCCGTTAGAGGGCTCATGCAGCTGCTTCGAGGCGTTTTGTGTTTTGTGCAATGAGGCTACTTGTATTAGCGTCTGATAAGTCTTAGACGGACAGGCAAGAACTTCTGCGCAAATTGATTCCATTTCCTGGCTCTCATACCTATGTGACAAAGTCAACAGACCATTGAGGTGCCGTGTTGATTGGGAGCCCGCATATTTGGAAAGATGCACAGCCAGCTGCTTTGCGTTAGGTCCTATTTCCTTTTCCACCCTTTCAAGCAACTGTCCCAAGCTTTCTCTATAGCGCTTCAAAGCTTCCGGCAAATCCTCCGCCTTGGTGGCTATCTTGGTGCCGGCCTTCACCAATGGACTTTGACCAATAAGCTCGAGACTGTTTCTCAAATAGATATCCACTCGGTTTTTCTTCCGGTTAATGTACAGCCGAGCCATGCTGCCCACATGACCCCAATGCACACCGTATCTGACATTATCCAGACGGACCTGATTGCTCTTCAAGATTTGTCGATCGACTATTTCACAGTCCACGTCATAGTCCGTGCACGGCAGTACTCTCAGGTAGCGTTGTTCTTCAATGAACCGGTCGTAGCGGCTCTGCTTGCTACCGTCGGTTAATGGATTGTTATTGAGGATATCGACTTCACGCAGTAAAGCCCGGTTAACTTCCTCAACATTGGCCACCGGTGTTGCCCGAACAGTTTCAAGGATTTTCTGCTGTACAATTCCAACCGCCCGCTCCACGGACGCCTTAGCTTTGGGTTTGCCCGGTGGCAATGCCACCGGGTGCACCGAATACTGCCGGCAGAAATTCACCAAGGCACGAGTGAGCGTGGGATCAACCTTGTCAGCCTTGCTCACCAGTGCCGTTGCGTTGTCAAGATAAAGCTCTTCTGTGACTCCACCGAAATATTTGAACATGGCGGCTATCGCTTCAAACCAATCCTCCCGCTTTTGGTGTTCGGTCGCATAAGCAAAGATCATTGACGAATAGGGAAGTACGCCCACAAAGATCTGCAACACTGTTCCCTTCTTAGAGCCATGTGTCAGCCTTACCGTGTCCCCACAGTAATCAATCATGGCGATTTGCCCCGGTCGATAGGCGTTGGCAAAATGCAATGCCAACACTTCCTTGGGAAGTTCCTTTTTCTGCTTTTCGTATTCACGGTAAAAACTCGTTCGGCTTATCGGCGCCTGATCTGATGCCAGACTATCCACATAAGCCCTATAGCAACGACTCAAAGTCATGCCGGGTATACCCATCCTAATGTGGATTTGATCCCATCTCGGCACCGCAAACAACGCCCCCACGGGGGTTCGAGGAAACATCACCTCGACCAGTTGCTGTTCGCTCATCTCTTTGGCCAATTCATAGCTCAAATTTAACTCTGTAATACGTTGGTACCAGCCATGAAGTGTCGACCGTGGGACACGGACCATGTCGGAAATTTGGGATATTGACCTTCCCATCGAGCCAAGCTTGATCACTTCCAAGATCAATATCCCTTTATTTATTTTCTTGTTTACTTTAACGTTTTTCATGATTTAAAAGAAAAAATACCGTCACAGAACGGCACCGAGAAGATACTCTTCCACTGAAAAATTAAACTTTCAAAAAATGACCTTTGCTGGCATGGGCCACAAAAATCTTCATGCCAATTGCCGTCCGATGGGTGGGATTGCCGAAATTTTGGGATAGTTTGTCGAGTTCCTGGGATAACTTGACGAAAATTTGGAAAGGATTGCCGACTTATGGAACACTATGACGGAAATTTGGAACACAGTGTCGGTTTTTTGAGAAGAACTGCCGACTATTTGGATGGATCTGTCGGAAATTTGGGATTTGAGCGCTCTTTGGATGCCAAACGGGAAAAATCAGGACATAAATTGACTCATTAACTGCCCAGCCTGTCGACTCTTGGGACAAAGTATCGAAATGTTGGGATTTTAGCTGACTTCTTATACTGCCGAGTGCTGGGATTTTTTGTCGAAATCGTTGGGAAAAACTGCCGAAAATCAGTGACGAATACAAAATGTGTTCTTTATCTTCCCAATCCCAAAAGCGATAAAGACAAAGTCCTTTTAAGAGTAAAGTGATTTCTCCGGTGGGACCGCCGTGTAAAAGTTCCTGACCTTTGTTGAGTTTGCGTTTTTGTCCGTATTTAAAGAAAATCTCCTGAATTTCCTGAGGTTCTTCAGGATGAATCCACTGCTCTCCATACAGAATCTGACGCATTTTTTCGCCCTGTTTTAATCGAGTCAATGAAGACACTTTATCGGCACACATTGGTCCGACAAGATTACAAACACAAAAACCAAGGGGTCAATACCCAACGAGTATTAACCATTGTCGAATCATGTAAGGAAAGATATTAATCAGCATTAGCACTTAAAAAATAATCAAGTGTTAAACAGATAACAGTCTTTAATAGTCGTTTTTTTTAAGATAGGCACACCTTAAGTCCTAGCGAGAGGAAATCTAAATGAATTCAATGATCAAATCATCAATTGCAATTGCTTTGAGCTTGGCTGTCGGCTCTTTGATGGCGGCCGAGCATAAACTTTCAGCCGATGTTGTCGTTGTTGGCGCTGGTTCCGCTGGTCTTACCGCCAGTGTCCAAGCGGCCGAGAACGGAGCAAAAGTTATTTTGCTCGAGAAAAACGGCAGAGTCGGTGGAAGTTCCGCCTATGCGGAGGGTTTGTTCGGTGTCGAATCTGATTGGCAGAGGCTCCACGGCGAACCGCTCACCAAGGAAGGCGTTTTCAGAGACATGATGGAACGCCTTTTCTACATGATTGATGCCAATAAGACTAAGGATTTCATTGATGGTTCAGCCGAAAACCTCGAATGGTTAGCTAAGCACGGAATCAAATTCGAGCATATCCGTGAGTCTGTGATGAAAGAGCCCACATGGCATGTTATTGGCGATTACAAAGGGACCAATCACGGTGCAGGACTCATCAACGCGTTAAAAGACAACGCAGACAAGCTCGGTGTTCAAACCATGCTTTCCACTCCGGCTACAGAGTTGATTACCAACAAGGATGGTGATGTTGTTGGCGTCAAAG
>CANQMZ010000169.1 GCA_947625105.1 uncultured Parasutterella sp. | reverse complement strand
GGAAGCGAGGACAGAGTCAATAACCGATTCAATAGCCCCGGAGTCTGATATCTGTTTTAGACCTAGTGATTCAATTAAGGAATCAACGACCTCTCCTTTCTTATCCCAAAGGGCGGAGAAAATAGTTTTAGCTCCTTTCTGGTTAATAGTTCCGTCACGAAGTCTCTCTAGAGTCTGTCCCAACTGCTTTGCAGCAACTGGGCATTGCTCAATCGTGAGCTCTGCAGCATTTAACCTGGCTAGTAACTCTACCCGTATCCAGTTGAAGACCAGTTTTTTATCTGCACTTAAAGCAGCTGCTGTTTCGAAATATTCCATGAGAGGACGGCTGGTGATCAAAATGCGAGCTTCTTCCTCCTTAAGTCCGTATTGATCAACTAATCTGCTTAGAGCCTGAGTCGGTAGCTCCGGCATGCTTGCCTTTACGGCGGAAATCCAGTCATCGGAAATCTCCAAAGGCAGGAGGTCAGGATCAGGGAAGTAGCGGTAATCCATGGAATCTTCCTTAGTACGCATTTCCCGAGTCTCGTCCCGGTCAGGGTCGTACAGGAGGGTTGCCTGAATAACTTTACCTCCTTCGCTGATCAAATCAATTTGGCGTTTGATCTCGTATTCGAGAGCCATTTGTAGGAAACGGAAGCTATTAAGGTTCTTAATTTCGCAACGTGTTCCAAATTCTTTCTGACCTTTGGGGCGAACGGAGATGTTCGCGTCGCAACGGAAGTTCCCCTTTTGCAAGTCTCCTTCGCTAACACCGATCCAACAGACGAGCTCATGCAAAGTTTTTGCATAGGCAACGGCCTCTTCCGGGCTGCGTATATCCGGCTCAGAGACGATTTCGAGTAACGGGGTGCCCGCTCTATTCAAATCAATGCCGGTCTTTCCGTGGATGATTCCATGAACACTCTTACCGGCATCTTCTTCGAGGTGAGCCCGAGTCAACCTTACTGTCTTTTCATAAGAAGTGCCGTCTGGTTTTTCTACGATAAAGCTGATCGCGCCCCCAATAACAACGGGTAATTCAAATTGGCTGATTTGATAGCCCTTCGGTAAATCAGGATAGAAGTAGTGCTTACGGTCAAAAACCGAGCGATTCGCTACTTTTGCGCCGATGGCCAGTCCAAAACGGATTGCCTTTTCGACAGCGCCGCGGTTAAGGACAGGTAAGCAGCCGGGTAAGGCTAAGTCCACAGGGCATGAATGCGTATTGGGTTCGGCACCAAATGAGTTAGATGCCCCTGAAAAAATCTTGCTCTTGGTGGATAACTGGACATGGACTTCGAGTCCGATAACAACTTCCCACTCCATTGTCTTATTCCTCACTGTTAAGGACTGGTTCTTTTTTGTGCCAGTCAGTAGCTTTCTGATAAGTATGGGCCACGCCTAAAAGCCTTGCTTCCCTTAGTTTAGGCGCTATCAGCTGGAAGGCCAGTGGAAGTCCCTCTGAGTTGATTCCGCAAGGCAAACTCATGCTCGGCAGGCCTGCCAATGAAGGAGGCACCGTATACAAATCACTTAAATACAAAGACAAGGGATCGCTCTTGTCATCAAATCGGAAAGCTGCTCCCGTACTCACTGGGGCGACGATCATGTCACAGCTATTGCTGAAAAATCCATCAAATTCCTCAGCTATAAGCCTTCTGACCTGCTGAGCCTTGATGTAGTAGGCATCGTAGTACCCGTGCGAGAGAACATAAGTGCCGATAAGGATTCTTCTCTTGGGTTCCGGGCCGAATCCCTCATCTCGGCTCTTTTTGATCATGTCAATCAGGTCCGAGTAATTTTGAGCTCTGTGACCATAACGAATGCCATCGTATCGGTTTAAATTGGAACTAGCTTCGGCAGGAGCGATTATGTAGTAGACGGGCACACCTAGATTTGCCTTTGAAAGCTCGATATCGACTAAGAGCGCGCCTTCCTTTTTCAAAACCTCTAGAGCCGAATAGATGGAATCTCTGAGTTGGGGGTCTGTTTTGTCAATCCAACTTCTAGCAACGCCAATCCTTAAGCCCTTGACTCCGGAGTTCAGCTCTGTCGTGAGGTCTTCTCCGGGAAGCTCAATACTGGTGGAGTCTTTTTTGTCAAATCCGATCATGGAAGAAAGCACAATTGCACAGTCTTCGGCCGTTTGGGCAATAATTCCGGCGGTATCAAGACTGGAAGCGAAGGCGATCATTCCCCAGCGACTCGGACGTCCATATGTAGGTTTGATCCCGGTTACTCCACAGAAAGCGGCGGGCTGTCTGATGGAGCCTCCCGTATCTGTAGCCGTCGCGACAGGTGCGAGGCGAGCGGCCACAGCCGAGGCAGAACCACCGGAAGAGCCACCAGGAACAACATCCTCTCGCCAAGGATTCAAAGTTTTTCCAAATGCACTGTTGGCAGTGGTGGACCCCATTGCAAACTCATCGCAGTTAGTCTTTCCCAGTGTCACCATGCCAGCCAGTTTTAATTTTTCAACCACCGTAGCGTCAAAAGGACTCATGTAGCCTTCAAGCATCTTACTGGCTGCGGTGCTAGCCCACTGACGTGTGACAAAAATGTCCTTGTGTGCTATCGGGATTCCGGTGAGAGACTGAGACTCCCCTTTGGCAATCTTTCGGTCAGCCTCCTTGGCTTCTTCAAGAGAAACCTCCGGCCTAACGTCAAGGTAGGCATTTAGCTTTTTATTTTTTTCAATCTTGTCCAAATAAGCCTGTGTAAGTTCAACAGAACTAACCTCCTTTTGTTGCAAGAGGCGGCTTAGTTCGGATACCGTGGATTTTGTTAGATCAGTCATGTGCTTACTCAATTACTTTAGGAACAAGGAACAAACCATCGAACTCATCAGGAGCGTTTTGCATATTCTCTTCTCGATGGTTGTGTTCAGTAATATCATCCTCCCGCAGTCTTTGAACGCCGCCGAAAGGATGGGGCATAGGAGCCACTCCCTCTGTATTAACAGACTGTATTTGTTCAACCATGCGGAGGATGTCATTGAGCTCGGTCATGAGTTTAAGTGCTGAATCCTCTGACAAGTCAATGCGCGCAAGGTTTGAGATACGTCTTACATCATCAATTGTTAAGGCCATAATTTTTTAAAAGTCCAAAAAGAGGCTTGTTGTTTCCAAAAGTAAGAATATAGCCTCTAAGTCTAGTTTTTAGTCTATCATTCTAGAATTATTCAATTTATTGACAATAAGAAAACAAACCGCTTGTAAGGTGGGGAGCTTTAATGTCTTTGTTTAGCTATTTTTCGAATGACTTGGCCATTGATTTGGGAACAGCCAACACCCTTATTTATTGTCGAGGAAAGGGGTTGGTGCTGAACGAGCCTAGTGTGGTGGCAGTCAGGACTGACAAAGGAAATTCAGGCAAGCTCGAAGTTAGGGCAGTGGGAACGGAAGCAAAAAACATGCTCGGAAGAGTTCCTGGCAATATTGAGGCCATTCGTCCGTTAAAAGATGGAGTCATTGCCAATTTCACAGTGACCGAGCAAATGCTCAAGAGTTTTATAAAGAAAGTTCATAAGCCGGGAATTTTTACTCCGAGACCGAGGATTGTTATCTGCGTTCCGTACGGTTCAACCCAAGTCGAACGCCGTGCTATTAAAGAAAGTGCGGAAGCGGCCGGAGCAAAACAGGTTTACCTCATTGAAGAGCCGATGGCGGCCGCTCTTGGTGCAGGACTTCCGGTGGGCGAGGCCGCGGGTTCAATGGTAATTGACATCGGCGGAGGAACTACCGAGGTCGGTGTCATTTCGCTCGGTGGCATCGTCTATGCTTGCAGCGTCCGTGTAGGCGGAGATAAATTCGACCAAGCCATTATTGATTACATCCGCAGAAATTATGGAATGCAGATCGGTGAACCGACCGCTGAAAGAATTAAAAAAGAGATCGGTTCTGCATTTGTCTCCAGCGAAATCAGAGAATTTGATGTGAAAGGGAGAAATTTGGCCGAAGGTGTGCCACGGTCCTTTACCATCACCAGCACGGAAGTGCTTGAGTCCCTCACGGAGCCTTTGAACAATGTTGTTGGCGCGGTGAAAAAAGCTCTCGAGCAAACTCCGCCGGAACTTGGAGCAGATATCTCCGTCAG
>CANQMZ010000168.1 GCA_947625105.1 uncultured Parasutterella sp. | reverse complement strand
ATCCATGAATTTGCTGAGCGCGGTAGGACCAGATCTTTGTACGCCGGACTGGCTTAAAAAATGTATCTGGCCGATTGAGGGGCAGCTGATGAGCCCGGAGTTTGTCCATGACGGAGCCGTTCTCGGCGGCGCAGAAATGCTGTCGGCCGGCATCACCACCTGCCACGATATGTACTTTTTCCCAAGAAATGTCATCAGTGCCCTAAGAAACCTCGGAATGCGGGTAGTACAAGGCGGGTTTGTCATCGGCTTTGCTTCGAGAGAATACCCTGATGAGGCAAGTTGCCTCAAAGGCATTAGGCAACTAATGAAAGAATATGCTGCCGATCCCCTTGTTTCTATCAATGTTGCACCCCACGCTCCATATTCTGTTTCCAAAGAAGCCTTGCAGGCATCAATGCGTTTGGCAGAAGAATTTGACACCACCTGGCAGATACATCTTTCGGAGACAGTATCAGAACAACAGGAAGCTATTAAAAATTTTGGATGCACACCGGTCGAGTATTTGGACCGCATCGGATGTTTAAACAACAAAACTATCGCTGTGCATTGTGTCGCGCTGACCGAGCACGATATTGAGCTGCTGGGAAAAAGAGGCTGCTCTGTGGTGCACTGTCCGACAAGCAATATGAGGCTCGGTTGTGGGGCAGCTCCTGTTGCTAAATTAATAGAGGCCGGAGCAAATGTGGCCATCGGTACTGATGGCGCAGCAAGTGCCTGCTCGATTGATCTTTTTGCTGAAATGAAACTGGCCGGTCTTCTCGCCAAAGGACTCAACCGAGATCCATGCCTGCTTTCCGTAGAACAACTACTCGAAATGGGTACATATAACGGAGCCTCAGCGTTAAAACTTAACAAACATACGGGATCCCTTGAAATAGGCAAACAAGCGGATATAATCTCAGTCAACTTGTCACAATTTGTTACAGTCCCGGTTTTGGATGTATTGGCTTCTTTGGTGTACTCGGGAGGTCGTGATTGCGTTGAAAAAGTTTGGGTTGGAGGAAAAATCGTTGCGGATAAGCAACAAAACAAACTCCTTATACCCAATAAAGAACATTTACTTTCGGAATCGAGACTGATAACGTGGCAAAATAGAGTGTGCGATATTCTACGGAAAGACGCTGTTGGTTAAACGTCTTGCCGAGTGTGCGTTATACTGTGGGTATTATCTGTATCAAAGAGGAAAATGATGAAAACAAATACAAAACTCGGAATGCTTGTCGCTTCTATCGCGTTAGCCGCTTCCGGTGCTGTTTGCTCAGCTGATGCGCCTGCCAATCCTTATGTTCAGGCCTCCGGCAAGACATTGATGACAGCATTTGGTCTGTGCGTTCGCACTGGCTACTGGACTCCTGCTCTCGCAGAAGCTCAGGGAGCTCTTGGTCAGAACTGCGATTGCGACAAAGACATTATCAAGTGCGAATCCGGTGCTGAAAAGATCACTCTTTCCGCCGACACATTGTTCGCCTTTAATAAAGCCGTGTTGAAGCCCGAAGGCATCGCCAAGCTCAAGGAGCTGACCAGCCGTATGTCTGGCTTGACATTGGATGTCGTGATGATCGACGGTTATGCCGACCGTATCGGTGGCGCCGCCTACAACCAGAAGCTTTCACAGCGCCGTGCTGACGCCGTCAAGAACTTCTTGGCCGAGAATGGCGTTCCTGCCGCTCGTATCCACGCTGAAGGCAAAGGTCAGGCTGACCCAGTCGTCAACTGCCCGAATCCTTCCGCCAATGGCGAAATCAAGACTTTCCAACAGTTGGTTAACTGCTTGCAGCCAAACCGCCGTGCTGTTATCGAAGTTAAGGGCACACGCGCCAAGTAATCCTGTTTAAGTGATTATGCGAAGGGCTCTGCGGAGCCCTTTTTATTTATCTATGAAACCTGAAACTTTTCTATTTGATTTAGACGGAACGTTGGCAGATTCAGCCATTGATCTTGCAGCTGCCGCAAACCATCTAAGAGAAGTCCGCAATTTAAAACCGGTTGACTACGATGTCTTGAGAAAGACTGCCTCCAGCGGAGCCAGGGGACTGCTGGGCGCCGCTTTCGGGATAACGCCTGAGCAAAATGGGTATCAGGCTCTTGAAAAAGAGTTTCTTGACTATTACTCCGAACATTTAGCTGACAATACCCGACTGTTTCCAGGTGTTAGAGAACTGATTGACTTCATAGAAAAAAATGACAAACCTTGGGGGATTGTCACCAACAAACACGCTCGTTTTACCGTGCCTGTTCTCAATGCCCTCAAACTCAATCCAAAAGTTCTAGTTTGCGGAGACACCCTCGAAAAACGCAAGCCTGACCCCGACCAAATTATCTACGCACTGCAAAAACTGCAAGTCGGGCCTAAAGGCGCTGTCTATGTGGGGGATGACATTAGAGATATAATCGCAGCGAGAGCGGCGGGCGTTTTTGCCATTGCTGCCTCATGGGGTTACCTCGGTTCGGCCGAACCGATTGAAGATTGGCATGCCGACTTGATATTGAACAATCCCGAATTATTGGCGACATTCCAATTGCCGTAGAACTTGAGCCGGACAAGGTATCGTTCCTTAATCAAAGGAGGGTACGGACATGGGCAGAAAATTGGTTATTACCAGTTGTGTCGTTGGCGGTTTAGTTGTTCTCTACACCGCGGGTGGTTTTTGGGGGGTGCCAGCAGGAATCAACTGGGCTCTTACCAAGTATGCCGATCCTTTCCTAAATCGGAAAGTGACAACCGAAAAAATAGAATTCAACCCCTACACTCTCCATCTCCAAGTCCACGGCTTCAATATTCAGAAAGAGGGAGCCGAGCATCCGCTTCTGCACTTAAACGGCCTTGATACCAAGGTTGATTGGAACTCTCTGTTCAAACTCTCTCCAATAATTGAATACCTGTCACTTGATGGCTTGCAAGCCTACATTATCCGCACAGGGCTCTCAGAGTTTAATTTCAGCGACATTATCAAAAAAGTCCAGGAAATGCCCGCTGAAGAAAAAGAGAAAAAATCTGAAGAAGCACAAAAATTCTCTGTCAAAGAAATCAGACTTAGCAATTCTGAAATTACGCTTGACGATAAATTCAGAGGAAAAATTGACAAGGTTACTGACCTGAATTTTGACCTTCCGCTCATCTCCAACTTCCAAGACGAGGTTGATCATCCGATTACCCCGAAGTTAAGTTTCAATTTTGACGGCAAGCCATTCAACATTGACGCAAGCAGCGTTCCATTTACCGTTGCCCAAAAGACAGGTGTTGATTTTGTTATCAAGGACTTCAATCTTAAAAATGCGGCTTCTTTTAACCCGGTTAAGTTGAACGCGGCAGTTGAAGACGGCTCGTTGGATGCAAAGCTGAATTTAGCTTACGCTTCTGAGGACAAAGATCAACCTAAGTATCTCAGGCTCAAGGGCAATATCACAATTTCAAATCTTGCCATTGATGATACGATGAACACTCCCTATCGTATCCTTGGTGTCAAACAAATAGACATCAATCTCAAGCAGTTTGCCTACTTTAAACAAATTGTGGACATCGGTGAGGTCAAGATTACAGAGCCACAGATTGCTGTGAGCAGAAATGCCAACAGCATCAATCTCACAAACCTAGCTGATCATTTGGTAAAAGGTCCGGAAAAACAAGAAGTTGTTCCCACGGAGACTCAACCACAAAAAGAAACAACGAGAACCGATGAAACCCCGACCGATAAAGAAGAGACCGGAGCACCTTGGGAGTGGAATGTCGAAAAAATCACCATCGCCAACGGTAACGTAGACTTCAAGGACAATACAAACGGCTTCCACAAACAGATTTCTTCAATTCAATCGTCTGTCGGTCCCTTAAATGGAAAGAAAGGAACGAGCACTCAATTTTCTCTTGGGTTAAATGTAATAGGCGGTAGCGTCTCAACCAATGGAACCCTCACACTTGATCCGGTCAATGTCAATTTGACGGCTCAAACTCAGGGGTTATCCATTCCAGAGGTCGCACCCTATATTGCTCCGTTTACCAACGCCCGTGTCAACTCTGGCTCGTTTAGTAATGAGGGAACCATTTCGCTTGCTATTGGCTCAGGCGAACCTTCTTTTGCCTACAAGGGCTCTGCCGATCTAAAAAG
>CANQMZ010000167.1 GCA_947625105.1 uncultured Parasutterella sp. | reverse complement strand
AAGTCTTGGGTTTTACGGGAACGGAGCAGCCGCTTCTGACAAGGGACCTTTTAGAATTTGCTGGAAAGAAAGCAGAGGACGTTGATTACTTCATATTTCAACAGGCCAATAAATATGTTGTTGAAACATTAGCGAGGTTCTTGGGGCTTTCTAAAGACAAAGTGCCGTGTAATTTTCCTGACTACGGAAATTTAAGCTCAGGATCAATTCCGGGGACACTTTGTTCCATGACAAACGATAAAGAGCCAAAAGGGCATTTTGTCTTGCAAGGTTTTGGGATAGGCTATTCATGGGGTGCCTGCCTCTTGGAGTTGAAGCCTTCTATCGTTTTGCCACCTTTTTTATACTCTTCTGCTAGGTAAAAACAATAGGGCCTAACATTTGGGTTGAATTATTAAAAGAAGCGATGTAGGCGAACAACTCTGGTGGTAGCATCCTTTAATTTAAAAATGTCAAAACAGAAACTGATTGGAAGCAGTTGCTGAAATTTTTATTTTTACTGTAAATTGACTACGAAGTTAAAGGTTTTTATTGTTTCTCATAGGCAATGTTGGAGGCCAAGAGATTGCTATGAGTTAATTTGGGTTGGTCCCAATGCTCAGGCGTTTAAGGGAGAAAATGATTTCGTTGATTCGGCAGAATCAGTAAACATCTCCCAAAAGAATAGAAATTTTTGTGAACTAACTGCCCTTTATTGGCTATGGAAAAACCTAGCTAAAGACCTAGATATCGGTCTTGTCCACTATCGACGGTTTTTCGGTAAATGGGGAGTTGTATACCCACAAGGTCGTGTATTTAAAGCGGTCGACTACGAAAGGCTGTTGTCTCAAGCTCCCATCATTGTTCCAACCAAAAGAAACTACTACGTGGAAACTGTTTGGTCGCAATATGCTCATGCCCATCACGAAAAAGACCTAATAGTTCTACGGAGTGTTCTTGTTGAAAAGTATCCTGATTACTTGGATGCTTTTGATAGTCATATGAAAGGCAGGAAAACCCATCTCTACAACATGTTTGTTATGAGAAGGCCTTATTTTGATTCTTATTGCTCTTGGTTGTTTGATATTTTGTTTGAAGTGGAAAGAAGACTCGACATATCTCAGTACTCTCAGAACGACCAAAGAGTTTTTGGTTTTTTAGGAGAAAGGCTTTTGGACGTATGGCTTTTGAAGAACAAGATTCCTTATGTAGAGGCACCTGTTGTATTTTTGGGGCACCAAAACTGGTTTAAGAAAGGTTTTAATTTTTTGGCGCGTAAATACGGATTTAAAACTATTGGTTAACATGGCTAAGACTCGTAGAACACCAGTAAATTTTTCCGAAGCAGATGGTTTTCGGTATCTGCATTTTGGTTCTGAATGGATTCAAGGAGGCATGAGAATTAGCCGTCCTTTTAACCTGTCCCTAGAATACCAACAATTCATGATGGCAATTCTTTTGTTTGAGTCAAATCCGACGGATATTCTTCAACTGGGGCTGGGAGCAGGTGGTCTAGCTAAATTTACTCGGAAGTACTTTCCTCAAGCAAAAACAAAAGTTGTGGAAATCTCTGAAGATGTCTATATGGCTGCTCGCATGTGGTTTAGACTCCCGCTGGACGACCAATCGCTAGAGGTTGTCTTTTCCGATTGCAAGCAATATTTACACCAAGCAAAAGATTCAGCCGACTGGCTTTTGGTTGATATCTATGATGCGACTGCTTGGGGTCCCGTTTACGATGACGTTGGTTTTTATAGACTATGCCGCAATTCGCTAAGAGATGGAGGGGTTTCTAGTTATAACGTTTTTGGAGGAGAGGATTTTACTCAAAGTCTTGGCAATATTTCTCAAGCTTTTGATGGCAAGGTCTTGGTAATGCCTGAGGTCGCAGAGGGTAACAGGATCATCTTAGCAAGAAAAGGTAGGAGTAAGTGCTATGAGGTCGAGGATCTAAAAAAACGAGCGGCGGAAATACAAAAGCAGTATAAAATTCCCACGAAGAGGTGGGTATCAATGCTTCAGGAAGAAAATCATATGCCTGATGAGATTATCTTTTAGCTATTGAGCGAGCCCGAGCTTTTTGCGAGACTTTGCTGTCGGAACTTCTAGATTTTTCTCTTTGAACTCACAGAGATCTTTTATTGGACATCGCCAACACTCAGGTTTTCTTGCCTTACAAATGTACCTGCCTAAAAGAATGAACCAATGATGGGCTTCAAGTCTGTACTCCAACGGAGTGTAGCTTTCCATCTTTTTTTGGATTTCTTCAGGAGTTTTTCCTTTGGCATAACCAGTACGATTGGCAACTCGAAAGACATGGGTATCAACCGCGATGAAAGGGTGTCCAAAAGCAACGTTCATTACAACGCTAGCGCTTTTTTGCCCCACACCAGGCAGCTTTATGAGTTCATTAAGATCCTCAGGTACTTGACCGTCATAATCCTCAATCAGTTTTTTACAAAGTCCTAAGACATTTTTTGCTTTGGCTCTGTATAGACCGATATGTCTGATGTGCTTGAGTAACTCATCGTGGCCAAGTTCCATCAGACCTTGTGGAGTATTAGCCTTTTTAAATAGCACACGGGTAGCTTCATTGACGCTTTTATCAGTTGCTTGAGCCGAAAGGACAACCGCTACTAAAAGTTCGAAAGGATTACTGAACTCTAATTCGCTTTTTGGGTGTGGGTTGTGCGCTTGAAGTTTCTTCAGTATTTCAATACGTTTTTCCTGGTTCATTTGGTGCCTCTTTTCAGACTTTCCAAAAAATCTCTTTTACTTGATGCTGTGCCTTTTTCGTTTAGCCTTTTCTCCAATTCTTTTTTCACTCTTTCTTGTCGCTCAGTCTTTTGGAAAAAGCGTTTACGAGAAGATTCGGCCAGTTCTTTTGTCCATTTTCTGTTGATTCTTACCATATCAATACAGTCCATGGGACAAGCAATTTGGCATAGACAGCAACCATTGCAAAGATTCGAGTCAACGAAGTGAAGGAATTTTAAAGCCCCGATAATAGCTTCCGTTGGGCAAGTACTGATACATAAAGAGCAACCAATACACCCGCTAGGATTGATTTGTGCTATTTCAGGTTCAACATGGATTCCGCAGGAAACATCTAATGGTTTAAATTCACGATCTAAAAGCTTAGC
Source organism: uncultured Parasutterella sp. (assembly GCA_947625105.1). Taxonomy (GTDB): domain Bacteria; phylum Pseudomonadota; class Gammaproteobacteria; order Burkholderiales; family Burkholderiaceae_F; genus Parasutterella. The sequence goes on along the minus strand of CANQMZ010000167.1, from coordinate 1,076 downwards.
GAGTTTGGCTATCAGTTTATCTCCGCCACTGGCACACCGGTTGATATCGGCTCCTTGAGCAACAGCCTTGGCGTATGCAAGGCAACTGTCCTGCCCACATTGCCTACACTGGATTTGCGGAAGCAGCAGATCTATTTCTTTTACGATATTGTCCATGCCCAAGCTGCTATATTGAGTCTTTATAGCTTTTTCTTTGCCGTACAAATCAGATGGTTCGTTAACTTTAGAGAAATGATTTTTATGCCATCAGGCCTGTATTGGTTTGATCCTTAGTCCCAAATAAAGCAAAAAGGTCTAGATTAGTTGTCTGACGATGGAAAACCACGGATTACTAAAAGTACGACCCGCCTCCTTGTTTAGCCCAAATAATCTAAACCGCTGATGGTCTTTAGAGTTCTTTTTTCAGATACTGCCTCTTATCTAGCACGTCTTTCCACTTTTCGGCTTCATCGGTATGGGGTTTCATGCGACTGATAGTTGGCCAGACACGAGCTAACTCGGCATTAAGAGCAATAAATTCCAGTTGATCTTCGGGAACATCTTCTTCCGCCATAATGGCGTTTGTAGGACACTCTGGGATACAGACGGCACAATCAATGCATTCATCCGGATCTATAACTAAAAAATTAGGCCCTTCATGGAAGCAATCAACAGGGCAAACATCAACACAGTCAGTGTATTTACACAGAATACAAGGTTCGGTAACAACGTGTGTCATTGATAAACTCCAAATAAATTTTTGTTCTGTAAGTTAATGGGTTCTGTTACTTTGCGGACGATATTCTATAGCGATGACACAACTTATGTAATCTTGAAAGTATCCCTGATAACGATAATGCCAAGGCAGCAACCGCTCTTCATTGTGTTCACCTTTTTAGCTCCAAGTCCTACAAAAAGAAGTCCATAATGTGTTTGTCTAAGTCAATTTTGTAAGCAGATATCTGACAAATGAATGGGGTAGGTTTTAGAATTGACCGCAGTTAAAGTTTCGGCTGTTCATATGATTATTGATTCTTTACTTGACACTGATTTATACAAGTTCACCATGATGCAGTGTGTGTTGCATCAATTTCCTG
>CANQMZ010000166.1 GCA_947625105.1 uncultured Parasutterella sp. | reverse complement strand
GAGTTGCCGATAAAGCAGTGGCTTTTAAATCACGAAAGAAAATATCGTTATGAGTAAGAAAGAACACGTATCAGCAACACCAGCCACAGTCTGGTTAAAGCAACGCAAAGTGCCGTTTGAGGAAATGGTTTATGAGTACGTCCCTCATGGAGGAACAAAGCAGGCGGCTTCTTGTTTTGGAGTTGATGAACACTCTGTTGTTAAAACACTCATTATGCAAGACGAGCAATCAAAGCCTTTAGTTGTCTTGATGCACGGTGACTGTGAAGTCTCCACTAAAAATCTCGCTCGGCAAATTAATAGAAAGCATATTGAACCGTGTAAACCGGAAACTGCTGAGAAAAATAGCGGCTATCAGGTCGGAGGAACCTCCCCTTTTGGAACAAGAAGGCAGATGCCAGTTTTTGTGGAAAAAAGTATCCTTTCATTGTCGGCTATCTATATCAACGGTGGTCGCAGGGGATTTAATATAAAGATCGACCCTAAAGTGTTGACTGAGGTTCTTGGAGCTACCGAGGTTGAATGCGGTAATCCTAAGTCCTAGGGGGCGGAAAGGGTCCACCTAGGCTTTATTTGGAATCCTTGGAGGTCAAGTTTTCCTTCTGTGAGTTCTCTTAGATGTGCGGCAGCAGCTACAGCAATCATTGCTCCGTTGTCAGTGCATAAATTGGAAGGAGGGAAGTAGGCTCTAGCCCCTATTTTTCTGCAGGCTCTTATTAGGGCAGATCGGATCTGCTTGTTGGCGCTGACGCCTCCACCCACAACAAGAGTTTTCAATTTGGTTCGTTTCAGTGCGTTGACGCATTTGACGACTAACACTTCAGTTACGGCATCAACAAACTCCCTTGATAAATCGTTTTTAAACTCTTCCGATAACGGCTGCGTCTGTTGCTTTACTGTATTCATAACCGCGGTTTTGAGTCCTGAGAAACTAAAATCCAAATCATGAGAATGCAACAGGGGTCTAGGAAGGTTTACTTTTTTGGGGGTGCCAAACTCAGCCATGGCAGAAACGGCAGGACCTCCGGGGTAGGGTTTCCCGAGTGCCTGAGCGGTTTTATCAAAGGCCTCCCCAATAGCATCGTCCAAGGTTTCACCTAAAAGCTTGTATTTGCCAAGTCCTTGTACCTCAATTAACTGGGTGTTACCGCCGGAAATAAGTAATGCGACAAAGGGGAATGTTGGAGGATCGGGTGAAAGCAGAGGAGACAGGAGATGTCCCTCAAGGTGGTGAATTCCGACAACTGGTATCTCTAATGCCTCTCCAATGGCATAGGCAACAGATGTGCCAACCAATAAGGCTCCAGCTAGTCCAGGCCCCTCGGTTACTGCGACAGCATCAAGCTCATTTTTATTTTTTTTAGCTTGCAGCATTATGCGATCAATTAAAGGAATAATTCTTCGAATATGGTCTCGTGAAGCTAACTCGGGAACTACTCCGCCATAGTCCCTGTGCATGTCAATTTGCGTATGGAGGGCTTCTGCTAAAAGACCCTTGTCGGTGTCATATAGCGCAACCCCGGTTTCATCACAAGACGATTCAACTCCTAAAACCAGCATAAACGTCCCTCTATCGTTGGACAGGAATTGTATCAAAGACGATGGAATACTCAGCTTTTGTTATGAAGTTGCTCTGATATCCATCTTGTTAACTGAGGGAATGTACTTCCGTAGAGAGTTCCTGCTTTTTGGGCAACCCTAACTTTCGAAACAATGCTCATATACTGGTCAAAAGATGGAACTTTGTCCTTGATATTGACACCGATCTTTTGGAGAACTTTGCGACTTGGGCCATCAAGAGGGAAAAAATGATTTGGATCAATCCAATAGAGTGCGAGGGTCAAATTAAACTTAATGCCGTATTGGTGTTTTGTCATCGCATTGAAAAGCGGTCCTACCCTGCCTGGGTTGCGAGTGGCTGCGATGAAAATATCCCAAAGGTTTTGGATATCTTGGGAGGTTTTTCCATCCTTGAAACCGAAAAACATCGAATTTTCATTACTGAGGGGAGGTATCCCTGCAAAATTTTCAGGAACAAGTTCATCAAGTTGCAAAAAAGATTTGAACTCCTGTGCAATCCTTTTTTTGTTCTCCACGGAGATATGTCGATTAAATGTCCCGATCACCGTGAAGGGGTCAATATCAGAGAGCTTGGAGTGGTTAGGTTGATGTAAATAATTTGTAAACTCCGAAAGTGAGGCATAAATCCACTTCAGAAGAGTGTCCCGATCCTTTTCAAATGCTCCAAGCCCTATAGCGAGTTTCTCATAGAACTTCACCCATGAATAATTGTCATCCATTACCGTCTCCTTTGCAGATCAAATTGTCACCCAGGGCAGGTGGAAATATCTAAAAATCTACCCGAAATGCCCACAAACATTAGAGGCGATTGACCAAAGCATAGACTAACCAATTGAAAACGAGTGATAAAAGTTCTTAGGGAAGCGGGGAGAAAACGACAAGTAATATCTCTCAGACAGCAAGAAGATCATCGGGAAGTTTTTCAAACATCACCTCAAGAGGTCGCCCCGTCTGAAAAGGCAGACCACCCGTTGATCTCTGATGGTGGCAACTACAAGGACATCCCACCTGCCTGATTTCGGTATGCAAGAATACTTTCAGTCGCTAAAATCCATACCTCCCTGTATGTTGGGTTCACTGCTGTTATGCAGCCGATAAGTGCTCTTGCCTCTGCTCGGACAGACAGAGGCGAAGGCAGGTTTCAGGAACTAGTGTAGCTCATTGTCTTTGCTGCAACTACGCACAACCAAGTGCGACGGGAGCAGGCTTATTCCCTCGGTAAATAGGCTTGGGTTGTCTTCTTATTGTGTTTTTGGAAAGCTCAATTGTCAGGAGTAAACCGTCATTCTTTTCGTTTGTAACTTGTTGTTAATTCTTTTTTTGTTTTTCCTCCCATTTCCCGAAGAACCGCGATAAATTTGATTAAGCAAAGAAAGAAAAAATGAAGTAGAATTGCGTACTTTCGAATCAGAGGATTGGGTCGCCCTCAATGCTTGCTGATTCATGGATCAATTTGGTTATTACTTTTAATTTATAGGGTTAGGTGCTCAATGCCCACAATTCGAGTTAAAGAAAACGAACCTTTCGAGGCCGCATTGCGTCGCTTCAAGCGTACTATTGAGAAGAGCGGTCTTTTAACTGAACTCCGTGCTCGTGAGTTCTATGAGAAACCCACTGCCGAACGTAAGCGTAAGAAAGCAGCTGCCATTAAGCGTCACTACAAGCGTCTGCGCAGCATGATGCTTCCCAAGAAACTTTACTAATTGGTTTCAATTTTTACCTGTCAGTTGCCTGAAGGCTGAAAATGAGTTTGAAAGAGAAAATCACGCATGACATGCATGATGCGATGCGCGCTCGTGAGAAAGAGCGCCTTAGTGCTATCCGTCTACTTAATTCTGCAATTCGCCAGAAAGAGATTGATGAACAGCTTGTCGCCGACGATGCAATCATTCAACAGATTATTTCCAAGCTCATTAAAGAGCGTAGAGATTCTGTTGAGCAATATAAGGCAGGAGGACGGGAAGACCTAGCTAATAAAGAGGCCTTTGAGATAGAGGTCCTCTCTGTGTATTTGCCGAAGCAATTAACCGATGCGGAGATAGAAAGTATTGTTGATGAAGTGGTCAAGCAAAACAATTTCTCCGGGATGGCTGCCATGGGCAAGGCCATTGGTTTGATTAAACCCAAGGTGATGGGTAAGGCGGACATGGGCAAGGTTTCTGCCCTCGTTAAATCGAAGCTTTGTAAGTAACATTCGAAAAGTTCTGATAGCCTCGAGGGCTTGCGCCCTTCGAGGCTAGTTTGTGTGCTCGGCATGTGCACTATCTATAGGGTGAAAGTCTCGAGCCCGCCCGCTAGAGGGAAGGGTTAGCGAACCACAAGGTGTGTGCAGTGATGTACAGGCTGAAAGAAGTGAGTAGCAAACTCCCGAGCTGACGGACAGAAATCTCCTACAGGCGTCAGTGGAGGATGAGGATGCAAACTAGTCTGAAGTCTGAAATCTAGACGGATCCATCAACGTAAAGGAGGCAGTTACATGGGAGGAAAGATAGTGAGCTTACCCGAGGAGGTCTTGTCAGCCCTGAGAATGGGTAGTAACAACGAATGGCAAGAAGTCAGCAGAGGTCATAGTACCCAAGAGTAGAGGGGGAAGGAGAGAACCAACGAACCGTGAAAGGAGGACCACCGCAAGGCCAGAACCGAAAACGATAAGATCACCTGAGGCCTGAGGGTA
>CANQMZ010000165.1 GCA_947625105.1 uncultured Parasutterella sp. | reverse complement strand
GAAAGAAAACCGAAACTAGGGGAATGGAATTACATAATTAGAGGTTTTAAAAAAGCTAGTTAATTATTTACAGATCCCAAGAACGGCTCCTGGAACCACAATGGCAGGTACTTTAGTTAAGGGTCTAACCAATGCGTTTACGAGGTGGTCAGAGCATTTGGTGTATGTCATAACATAGCCGAAACCCATCACCGTGGTAATCGTTGGAACTAGTCCGCCGTTGACAAGCTGCTTGATGAAAGCATCAACCGCGACAGCGACGGTGGTAGTGGAACCACAAATAAACTGACCAATAATGGCCATGACTATGCCTGAAATACACAGCACCAGTCGAGTTTCGTAGTTTTTGTAAATAAGCCAGAAAGTCACTAGGACGATGGCTAATCCAATCCAAATCATGATGATTCTCCTAGAATGTGTTTAACTTTTGTGAACTTCTTGAACTACGTTGATTCACAAAAGTTTTTCAAACATATCGTCAAGGGCTTTATCAGCTTCGGAAAGCTGTCGCCGCTTTTGATCCAGCCATGAGCGGTCTTCTTGTAGCCTTTGAGCGATCTTATTTAAACCTGCCTCCGTGTTTTGCGGCGCAGGCGAGCCTTCTCCAACCCGAGTGCAAACCACATACTCGGGGGTTAGAAATTGTCTAAAAGTCTTTTCGTCAAGCGGCAAATCTTCTGCCTGACCTGTTAGGCGTTGGGTTACTTGCCGATAAATCTTTTGTGCTTCCTCATAAGGGAAAGTCATTGGCAGCCAACCGTTTTGCCGAGCTTCAGTAACGATGTCACTAGCAAAATTATGTCCTACCCTAAAAGGTATTCCTTTATCCATCTGGAGTCCCTCGGCCAAAGCCATCGTGCATGTCCAGTCGGAGTTAAGTTCTTCCAAGGCTCTTTCAGGGTTGATCTTGAGCATTGAATATGCCCAATCCATTAACTTCAATAGGTAGACACCTTCGGCAAAAACTCTGCTGCTGTCATCTGAGACAGTGTCCTTGTTGTCATACATTCCGAGGTTAAGGTTGTGTGCCCGTATGGTTACCATATGGGCCTCGGCTATAACACTTGAGGCTTTCGCTCTGGTTTTGTTTAGAATACCGGGGTTTCTCTTCTGTGGCATTGCCGAAGATGAGTAGGCGGCTCCTGATTCTAACAACATCCATGGTCGGCACTGGGAATACTGTTGAGCAAGGTCTTGAACAAGAACAGAGATTCGGACAGCAATATTTGAAACAATGGAAGCTGCCTCGATAGGGATATCAAAAAGGCTTACTTGAGAGCTATCCAGACCGTTAGTAATTGGTCTATCAAAGCCTAAAAGCTCGCAGAGCCTTTCTCTGGATAATGGCCACGCAGAACAAGCCATCACGGCCGTTCCAAGGGCAGACTGGTTAATTCTGGTCCATGCCTCCTTAATGCGGTCGGAGTCTCTTTCAAAAGATTCCAAGAAAGCCCACAAGTAAAAGCCCAGTGTCACTGGCATTGCCTGGACTCCGTTGGTGTATGCCGGCATCCACGTGCGGGTGTTCTTTTGAGCTATTTCAAGCATACGGGCCCGCAGATTATTAAGATTTTCGAAAAAGTCCAAAGTATCAAGCCTTAAGCGTGCTTGATAAAGAGTGGCGAAAATATCCTGGCGACTTCTTCCGGTGTGGATAAGGCTCGCAAGAGGACCGCACTCCTCAATAAGAAGTTTTTCGAGGGGCATGATGTCGGTGAAGCGTTTTGCCCCGGGTGCGTTTTGAATTTCCTCGGCTTTTTTCTGAGCGTGAGCGATGGTCTTTGCATCCTCTTTATTAATGATTTTTTCTTCAGTAAGCATTACTAAAGAGGCGCGATTGATGCGATTTTGCCAATAAGCCCAATCCTTTTGGGCTGTTTCATCACTTGTGTGTTCAGCAAAATCACGTCCCCATGGAATAGTAGACAAGGTCATAAAATCTCCTAATGGTCGATGGGTCTCTGTGACTTTGAACAAGATACCCCAATTTCATGGGATATTCAATAAGGGTTAATCTGATTTAATGACCGATTAATACAAATGGTTAATGGTGATTGATTAAGTTTCAGGAACTGGGATTTTGTCAAAGTATCTCAAAAAAGACTACGTTCATTGCTTTCCTAATTGTGAGCATGATTGTTATAAAAATTCTTGATTCATTGACGTAACTATTTGTTTCTTACAAAAGGTTATAAACTATCTCGGTCTAATAATCTCTAAGGAGTTGTGATGAAAGAAATTTCTAGAAGGAATCTTTTTCGTAAAGCAACTGTCGGGGGAGCAGCTGTTATTCTGGGCTCTACCGCAGGTGTTTCTCAAGCCGCCACAGCCAAGAATAGCGTGAAAGATGTTCACGCAGATGTGGTCGTTGTTGGAGCCGGTTGTGCGGGTTTAGTTGCAGCCATTAGGGCCAAAGATCTTGGTGCAAATGTCGTGGTCTTGGAAAAAGCAGATAGACCGGATGGTAATGCGATATACGCACTAGGAACTCTGAATGCGTGGGGAACAAAACATCAAAAGGCTAGTGGTTTTAAAGACAGTAGAGAAGCTTTTTATGATGACATGATGAAAGTATCTGCTGGTCGAGCTGACCCAAAACTGACAGCCACTTACACGGATAATATTGCTGAAGCTGTTGATTGGCTGCAGGATAGCTGTGGGGTTAAATTTGGCAAGCTTTCCATGACTCCGTGGCCAAGATTGGCTCGAGGACACCGAGTAGAAGGTAAAGGCCTCACAGGTGGAGGGGCTCTAATTCAGCAACTTTTGAAGGTCGCCCATGAGAAGAAAATTCCTTTCTACTTTGAGCATAAGGCGGTTAAACTGCTCACAGGATCTAAAGGCGAGGTTATCGGTGTTAGGGCTCTCACAGATGATGGTTACGTCAACTTTTATGCTAAAGGCGGAGTTCTACTTTCTACTGGCGGCTTTTCCGCCAATCCAGAAATGACCGATAAATACATCGGAGGCTGGGCTTCAAGACTAGCGATACGCGGTTCTCGCAACACAACTGGAGAGAATGTGTCTTTAGCTTTACCTTTGTTTGCCAAGATGGTAAACATGGATCAGTTCCACGCGGGACCAATTGTCTCAGAAACACATGTAAATCCTGCTGACGTTCTCAATTCGATGCACGGTATCATCGTTGATCTCCGTGGTAATCGTTTCATGGACGAAAAGAATACATACGTCATCAAAGCTAAAGATTGCGCTCAAAAGACAATTGAAAACAAGGCATTTGCAATCGTCGATAGCACATGTCCGGTTCTCGGTAAGGTTCTTCCAAAGTTTGACCGTCTTCACAATCCGTACGGAAAGGCCGACACCATAGAAGAGCTTGCGAACCAGGTGAATTTGCCACCAGAAGCTTTGAAAGCAAGCGTTGATGCTTATAACAAGGCAATTGATAATAAGACACTAAATCAATTGGTGCCTCCTTGTTCTTATCCAAAACCTGTAAAGATTGAAAAGGGACCTTTCTACGCTGTTCCTTATGAAGGCGGAATGACTGCCACTTTTGGCGGACCACTAATTAATTCCAAGGCTGAAGTTCAAACTAATGAAGGCAAAACGATTCCCGGCTTGTACGCTGCCGGAAACGCTGCCGGTGGTCTGTTCTTCAGAGATTACATTGGCGGAAGTCAATTAGGTGGGGCTGCTGTATTCGGTACCATTGCAGCTCGGGAAATGACAGCAAGGGCTAAGAAGTCTAAATAGACCGGTTACGTTGGAAAAGGAATGAATATGAAAAAAACTTTACTCGTAGTATCAACTGTACTGAGCATGTTGTTTGCTGGGTTTGCTTTTTCCGCAGATTCTCCTTGTTTGGCTGACAGGCATGTAGCTAAAGGTGTTAAATGCGAGGTCTGCCATGTAGCACCTACTCCCGGCGCAGTTGTCAAGGTCAATAAAGAAAAGTGCTTGGCTTGTCATCAATCTTACGAAGTACTGGCTCAAAAAACGGCAAAACTCGAGCCTAACCCTCATTTCAATCATATGGGTGCCGTAAGATGCACGGATTGTCACACTGGTCATACCAAGGGACAACTCATGTGCAATGATTGCCATAAGTTTGATCTTCAACCCAAATAAATTTTTGGTTCTTCAGGAAATACGGGGAAGGGAGGTAAAAAACTAACAAAAAAGAGATCAACAAGAAGTTACAAACGAAAGGAAGACAAAAGGCGGTTTGCCCCTGACAGATGAGTTTTTCACATTCAACACAGTGAGGAGAAACCGCCGACGGTCGGTGTACCTAGCCCAAACGTTTTTACCGAGGAAACAAACCAATTCAGGTCATTGTTTCCATCGCATACGAT
>CANQMZ010000164.1 GCA_947625105.1 uncultured Parasutterella sp. | reverse complement strand
TCTAACTATTTGATTCCTAATCTATTGCTTGAGCAGATTTCAGACTTCAAGTATATTTTTTAAGAGTTTAGGTTTTAAGAAAGAGCTGTGACATCCCAAGCTCTGCTCAAGGAGTTAAGTTGGGTTAATTAAGACTTCGGTCAAAAAAGTCAACGAGTTGATTTACAGGCATAAATTCCGGCTTGTCATACAAATCAAAATGACCGGCGCCTTTTATCTCAATGAGTTTTTTGGGTTCTCCTGCTTTTGAGTAAGCATCCTCGGTAAAGGGTCTTGAATGTGCTTTTTCTCCCATCACAAACAGCATGGGTCGTGGAGAAATAGTCTCAATGTCATTGAAAGGATAGAAATTCATGAACTTAACGTTGGAGGCTTTGTCGGAACGGGTGTTTTCTTCCCATTTCTCTCCTTTGGGAATAAATTTTCCTCTTTCACGGTAGTAGGCGTAGGAATGTTGACGGGTGGGAGGAGATTTTTCGTCAACTTTGAAAGGAGAACCACCAATCAATACTTGTTTACCACCCAAGAAATCGGAATAGCGTTGTTCGGCAGCATCCGCGATAATTTTTTTGCGTTGCTCCAGGGAGACCGAATTACGGATTCCGCTACGTCGCATTTCTCCTATGTTATACATGCTGACTGTGGCGACAGCCTTCATTCTGAGGTCGATTTTTGCCGCAGAAATGACAAAGCTACCAGATCCGCAAATGCCTAGGATGCCAATTTTATTTCTGTCCACAAAATCTCTTGTTCCTAAGAAATCGACAGCCGCACTGAAAGCCTCGGCGTAAAGGTCCGGGGATATCGCATGTCTTGGGTAACCGGACGATTCTCCCCAAAACTGCTGATCAACAGCTAGCGTGACGAAACCATGCTCGGCCAAGGCTGCTCCATAGTTGCAGGCGGCTTGCTCTTTGGATGCTCCCATAGGATGTCCAATGACTATGGCTTTGGCTTTTCCTTTGAGGTCTTTAGGGACGAACATGTAACCGACAACTTCCATACCATATTGATTGGTAAAGCTGACGCGGTAGAGATTGACATTAGCGGGTACGGTAAAGGTGGTGAAATTCCGGTGTGTGATTTCAGTCATAGTCGGAGCCGGTTTTTGTGCATCCCCTAAACCAGCATATGCGATTGTTAATGGCGCTAAAGAGATCGCTCCGTAAACAAGAATGTTACGGAAAAGTTTTAATGAATTCATAAAGGACTCCTTTAATATTAAGTCGTTATCGGGCGTTGTATTGTTTATCGGTAACTTTTTCCATCCAGGTCACGCTTTTGTTTTCATCTCGCTCCCCAATGGCAAGGTGGGTCATGGCAGAGTTGGGCGCGGCTCCGTGCCAGTGTTTTACATTGGGAGAGCAAACCACAACGTCGCCTTGTCGAATAACTTTGACCGGTCCTCCCCATTCTTGAGTAAGGCCCGTACCAAAGGTGACGATCAAAGTTTGCCCAAGCGGGTGGCTATGCCAATGAGTTCGAGCCCCAGGTTCAAAAGTCACATAAGAACCGTAAGCTCTTGCAGGAGGTTTGGTAGCAAAAGCTGGATCAACTCTGACTTTGCCTGTGAAATTTTTCTCAGGAGCCACGGTTGAAGGACGAAGCTCTCCCGAGATGACGATTTGTCCTTCTGCCGCACTGGCAACCGGATATTGGATTCCTACGAAAAGTAGGCCACATAAAAGGAAAGGGTAGGCTCTCATGCTGTTTTCCTAATGTGAGATGGTGGACATAAAGGGATTTTTCCGCAGTACCTTCATAGCTTTTTGCCATAAAAGTCCGTAAGTTTGTTTACTGCCTGATTGACATATTCAGGTACGAAGTACGTTTGAATATGGGTGGCGCCCGGAATCTTAAATAGCTCTTTATCCTTGGTGCCAGAGGCCTTTTTGAAGGCTTCCTCGGACATGTAAAGAGAATCTGCCTTATCTCCGGCCATGATGAGAAGAGGGACGTTGATCAGATCAATGTTATCGGTGGCGTCCCAACTCATCAGATCCATGAGGCTGCTGGTTGTATAGCGGAAGGTTGAGTTTGGATGACGGTGGGTTTTGCCGTAGTAGATCATGCCTTCGCGGTAGAGATCGGTGGGGATCTTTTTAATACTTTCATCGGTCAAGGCGTCGAAATCCACATTGCCTGAATAACCGATTTTGCCCGTCAATTTGCATTATTTCATTAAAAAATGGACAGGAATTTACTTCGGTGGGACACCTAGAATTTCACTTTAGGGAAGGAAAATTGCCTGAGCAGGGACAGAAATTTACTTGAAGAGGGACACTGTTTTCCCAAGACGGGACAGTTTCATCAGAATCTACTTAAGTGGGACAGAGATCTACTTGGTTAGGACACAAATTCACTCCATCGGTACGCAAATTTACTTAGTCGGTACAGCAATTCACTTTTGAGGTACACCGATTCACTTGAAAGGTACAGAGATCTACTTGAGTGGTACAGCAATTTACTCCAGAGGTACACCCGTCCACCCCGCTGGAACAGTAATTCACTTAGATGGGACGGGAATCTACTTGGGTGGGACAAAGATTGAAATAGCTAGGACAGTAATCCACTTTGCGTGGGACAGCAATTTACAATTTACCAATTTGGGACATTGGCTTCAGTAGATTTCTGTGGGACAAAAATTGCCGCCAAGGGGACAGCAATTTCCTGTAAAAGATCATCACAGGCAAGAACCAAACCTACAGTAAATGCAGAGTAATTTTCCTTGATTAAGATAGTTCAACCCTTTGTTATTAAAGGGAATTTCTTAATTTTATTTTTTAGGAGAATTTACTCATGGAAGCTTATGAGATCCAAGAAATACTCAGAAAAGCAACCAGCGGGAAATCGATCCGAGACATAGCGAAGGACTTTGATGTTTCGAAGTCAACCGTACAACGTTGCTTTGATCGTATCAATCAGTATGGATTATCGGTTCAACAAGCCATTGAATTGAAACCGACTGAACTTGCAACCTTACTTGAGATTAAAAATAGTGTTCGTACCGGAATTTATGAGCCGGATTTTGAACATATCTACTGCATGAGTCATATTCATGGCAAAAAGCGCCAGTCATTGAAACAACTTTGGCAACAATATCGAGAGAGTGCACCTCAAGGAAGTAAAACTTTGGGGTACACAGGGTTTTGGAAGGCATACAAGCGTTTTTGCGAGGATTTGCCTATATCTTGCCTACAAGTTGAAATCACCCATCAGTGGGCTTTCGGAGATGTGGCAATGATCGACTATAGTGGAGACGGTCTCTTTATCAACGAGGGGAACAAAAAGGTCAAGGCGCAAATTTTTGTAGGCGTATTGGCGGCCTCCGGATATATTTTCTGTTATGCCACTCCGCGTCAAACCGGGATTGACTGGCTTGATGCCCAAACAAAGATGTTTGAATACTTTGGTGGTGTGCCACGGGAGATTTATCTTGATAACTCCACGAGCCTGGTGAGCAAGCCAGACAAGTACAACCCACGTGTTTGCTCTCAATATAGGGAGTTCTGCGACTACTACGGGAGCAGACCGGTTCCGGTACGGCCCGGAGAGCCAAAAGATAAGGCAGCTGTTGAGAATGCGGTCAAACTAGTGCAACTAAAAGTACTGAATGCACTAAGAGGCCGAGTTTTCTTTAGCTTTGATGAACTCAACAAAGCCCTGTTAAGGGAGCTTGACAAACTTAATCGTAGCCCTTTAACCACCCGTCCTGACGGGGTTTCTCGTTATGACTTAGTACAAGAGGAACGGATTAGTCTGTTACCTCTGCCAACAGTACCTTACGAGATTTCCTCGGTTTCTAAGGTCCTGAAAGTACAAAAAAACAGTTTGGTCCGGTTCAACAATATCCGCTACTCCGTTCCCTTCGGCTTTCTAGGTAAGAAAGTGAAGGTGCTAAAAAGTAACAAAACCGGCATCGTTACCATCTTTGATTTGAACAGCGGAGAGCGGATATGTACACATTATCCCCTCTCCGATAAACCTGAGGACATCATTTTGCCAGAACATATGCCCGAAAGGATTCGCATGGTTATGCGAAGTAAGGAAGAACTAGCCACCATGATTGGTCAGGCCGGTCAAGCCAGCAAAAGCATGTGCGAGGTATTGATGTCCCAGAATCATGGTGAGATCGCCCGCAAAGTACTGCGCGGAGTCAACAGCCTGCGTACCAGCATGGGCAATGCCGCATTCGAGGCCTGCTGTGAAGCAACACTCCGAAGGTCCCGTCCGACTTACAGTGCCCTGCGCGAGGAAGCTCAATCGAGCTTGAGTAATAAAGCCCCCAAAACCAACAAAAAGAAGGTTCATCAGACTTTCGCGGGAAAGTAGGTAATTTAAGGAAGAGTTAAGCTAAAAGTAGTTTCAGAAAAATAGGAAG
>CANQMZ010000163.1 GCA_947625105.1 uncultured Parasutterella sp. | reverse complement strand
TGCATTGCTGCATAACAGGTCGCCACCAACGAGAGTATAACCGATTTGAAGTTGCAAACACTCTCAAGTTGTAGCGACAAGCGGATTGGCCTGAAGGCCAATCCGCCCCACCGACTTTCATCCATGGGGATGAAAATCGCTTTTCATATCGTTTTTTGAAGAAGCTGCCGAGACTAAATAAAAAGTCTCGGCTTATTTTTTAGATTTCAGCAGAACTCACCATGCAGAGAAAATTACTAATTAAGCGCTATATCTAGGTTTCAAATATCTATAATCGCCAACTAATAGTAATTTCAACCACTTACCAAGAGAAGAAATGGAAAGTCGAGCCTATGGTCACATCAATCGTCGAATTCTGATGATTGCCCTGCTGTCGACCCCTATTCTTCTTTCAGGTTGTTCCATCTTCGGTTCTTCAGATAGATACGACTACACGCCGATTGACTACGATGGTTCCAAAGGCTCCAAAGTTCTCAAGACAGCGATGACTCAGTATGGCAAGGCCTATAAATACGGCAAATCCTCCCCTTCGGAGGGATTTGATTGCTCTGGTCTCATCTACTGGGCCTACAGTCAAAATGGAATTCGAATTCCAAGAAATACCTCCGGTCAATCAAAAGCCGGAAAATGGGTCTCCGCCAAAAATGCCCGTCAAGGTGACATTGTGGTTTTCCGAATCGGGAGAAGATTGCACACAGGACTGGTCGCGGATAAGGGGAGGTTCCTGCATGCTCCCTCTTCTGGCCACTATATCAGGATGGAGTCCCTGTCCAATCGCTACTGGAAACCAAAAATTGTTGGCTATAGGAGAATTGTTTGATTGCTGAGGATTAAACTCTCAGAAATCTAGAATTTTTTAATAACAAGGCAAATCATTATGAGAAGCGACAAAATAAAGAAAGGCCCAGAGGCTGCCCCACACAGATCACTGCTTTACGCACTCGGTCTTACCGATGAAGAACTTAAAAAACCGATTATCGGTATTGTCAGTTCCCAAAACGACATCGTCCCCGGACACATGAACCTTGACAAAATTGTTGAAGCGGTCAAGCAGGGTGTTGCATTGGGTGGTGGTGTTCCGATCGTCTTCCCTGCAATTGCCGTATGTGACGGCATTGCCATGGGTCATGAGGGCATGAAATACTCTCTAGTCAGCCGCGAACTCATTGCCGATAGCACTGAGGCAATGACCATTGCTCACCAATTCGACGCCTTGGTAATGGTTCCCAATTGCGACAAGAACGTTCCCGGTCTTTTAATGGCAGCCGCCCGCCTCAATATCCCGACAATCTTTGTTTCTGGCGGGGCCATGAGTGCAGGCATCATCGGACACAAGAAACTTTCCTTGGTATCGGCTTTTGAAGGAGTTGCCTCATACAAGGTCGGCAAAATCGATAAAGGACAATTGCACGAAATTGAAGAAAAATGCTGTCCGAGTTGTGGGTCTTGCTCCGGTATGTTTACGGCCAATTCCATGAATTGTCTGACAGAAGTCCTAGGTATGGGGTTACCAGGCAACGGCACGATCCCTGCTGTCCAAAGCGCAAGAATCCGTTTGGCAAAAGAAGCCGGTATGCAAATCATGAAATTGCTTGAAATGGATTTAAAACCCAGAGACATCATGACTCATGACGCATTTATCAATGCCATGACCATGGATATGGCGCTAGGTTGCTCCACGAACTCCATGCTCCATTTACCTGCCATCGCCCATGAATGTGGTTTTACATTGGATATGCATCTGGCAAATGAAATTTCGGCTCGTACACCTAATATTTGCCATCTTTCTCCTGTCGGTCCGCACTTTATTGAGGAGCTCAATGAAGCCGGCGGCATCCCCGCAGTGATGAAAGAAATCGCTAAGAAAGGACTGCTTAAGACCGATCTGATGACCTGTACAGGAAAGACTATTGCAGAAAACATCAAGCATGCCGAAATCAAGGATCCTGAAATCATCCACTCGGTTGACAATCCTTACAGCTCAGAAGGTGGGATTGCCGCCCTCTTCGGCAATCTTGCACCAGAAGGTTGCGTCGTAAAACGTGCCGCGGTTGCCCCTGAAATGCTTGAACACAAGGGACCTGCCAGGGTTTTTGATTGTGAAGAAGACGCAATCAAGGCCATTTGGGATCAAAAGATCAAGGCGGGCGATGTGGTTGTCATTCGCTATGAAGGGCCAAAGGGCGGTCCAGGCATGCGAGAGATGCTTTCTCCGACTTCGGCCATTATCGGAAGCGGTCTAGGTTCATCGGTGGCTTTGATCACCGACGGACGCTTTTCCGGCGCGACACGCGGCGCCGCTATTGGTCACGTCTCTCCAGAAGCCGCTGTTGGCGGTCCGATAGCGCTTATTGAAGAAGGAGACATCATCTCCATTAACATCCCAGAGTGCAAGATTGAACTCGAGGTTAGCGATGAAGAACTTCAAAGAAGGCGTGAAGCTTGGAAGCCACGTAAGCCCAGGATTACCACCGGCTACCTGGCTCGCTATGCCAAGCTGGTAAGTTCAGGAACATCCGGAGCGGTTCTTAATTAATCAATCGGCGGCTTAGTGCCGCCTTTTTAGTGAGGACAAAATCATGAGTAGTCCATTTTCATATAAGGAAAGTTGTACGGGTTGCGGTACTTGTGTTTTTGTTTGCCCTAAGGCGTTATTGGTCTTGGACAATGGTCGGCCTATGATGCCTGAAGAAAACTGGGCTCGCTGCAATTCTTGCGGTCAGTGTGTCGCCTACTGTCCTGTAGGTGGCGCAGAACAAGCTTTAAGTCTCGGCAAATCTTTAGATCCGGTCACTCCCATGACCGTTTCTTTAGGAGAAAACATTGAAGGCGTTCTTAAGTCTCGCCGTTCGTATAGAACTTTCTCAACTCTTCCTGTGAGCCGCTCTTTGATCAATAGAATCCTAGATGTGGCCAACTATGCCCCCTCGGGTGGCAACAACCGTCTTATTCGTTGGATCATTTCCGATAATATGGCTAAGAGTAAGGAAATAGCAAAACTTATAGCCGATTGGATGGATACCGATTGTAGAAGTTTGGATCGGCGGCTAAGCGAGCGAAAATTCAAGCTGCATTTCGCGGGCGTCTGCTTCCACCAACACGACGGCGATGCGTTGTCCGAGGCGGAAGACACGCCCGCTTTCCATGCCAGTGAGCACGTAGCGCTCAGGATCGAAGGCAAAATACTCATGCCCGAGTGAACGAACGGGAATGAAGCCTTCCGCAGTATTCTCAAGGCGTACGTAGATGCCATAGGTGGCAACGCCCGACACGACGCCCGAATAACTCGTGCCGATGAAGCCTTCTAAGTACTCGATAATCTTGCATTTCACCGACTCGCGCTCGGCGTCTTCGGCGGTGCGCTCCATCTCGGAGGAATGCTCCCCTATCCACGGAAGCGCACGTACCTCTTGATCGAAGGAGCTGTGCTTTTCAGAGAGACAAGCGCGTAGCATCCGATGCACCACGAGATCGGGATAACGACGAATCGGACTTGTGAAGTGAGCATACACTGGAGATGCTAAACCGTAATGGCCAATGTTCACGGGTTGATAAACCGCCCGCTTCATCGAGCGCAAAATGAGTGTGGTCACTAGGATTTCCTCGGGTCGTCCTGCGGCAGCGTCCATAATGGTTTGGAGCATATGCGGATTCCCCGACGGCAGCTCATCGGCCATCGCCTTGGTGAACCAAGGGAATTCCTGGAACACCGGGACGAGGGCCGCGAGAGAATCAGCCGCGGGCGCTTCATGCACGCGATAGAGGCAGGGAACATCCCGCTCATTCAGATAGCCTGCCACCGCCTCATTGGCCATGATCATGGCCTCCTCGATGAGCTGCGTGGCCTCGTTCTTCCGACGCAGCTGGATTTCTATCGGCCTGCCTTCAGCGTCTAAGCGCACCTTCGCCTCGTCGGTATCGAAATCCAATCCACCGGCCTGACGGCGACGCTCCAGTCGAAGGTTGGCGATGGCGGAGAGGTTGTCCAGACGACTTTTGAGTGCTTTGTCAAACGAATCTTCGACCTCCTCGGTCTCGAGGAGTTCGAGCGCACGGTCGTAGCTCAGGCGCGCCTTCGATTGGATGAGCGCGGGAAAAATATCGACATCCACCACCCGAGCCCGATCGTCCAAGTAAAGATCGACGGTCATCGTGCGCCTTACCTCATTGGGCTTGAGCGAGCAGAGATCATCCGAAAGCTCGTGCGGAAGCATGGGGATCACCCGGTCGACGAGATACACACTCGTTGCACGCTTTCGGGCCTCCAGATCGAGCGAGGAATCCCAGGGCACATAGTGGCTCACGTCGGCGATATGCACGCCCAAGCGCCAAACGCCGCCCAACGCGTCGCATGGCTCCAAGGAAACGGCGTCGTCGAAGTCCTTCGCATCGGCGGGATCGATGGTGAAGATGAAACGAT
>CANQMZ010000162.1 GCA_947625105.1 uncultured Parasutterella sp. | reverse complement strand
TTGTAAAGGCGATGGCTTGTTCAAACACCACTTTATGACGACCCACATGAGTCGGACGAATGTGTTTAATCGGCATACCCATTTTTACGCATTCCATAAAAGCGGGGAATGCGATCGGAAGGTCTCCAAGGTGGACATGCAGATAAGAGTCATGACCACAAATCATTCCACCGACACGGCAGTCAGAGAGGACTCTCAACACTTCCTGAGTGGTTGGGAATGAGCAACGGTGGTCACCCATGGCGATCTTGACACCAAGACATTCTGGAATAATTAAAAGGTCCTTGCGAACATCACCGGTAACCGTTGTAGGTGGATAGCGATAGTTGGAAGTCCACATCCAACCACTGGCACCCTCTTTGGTCAGTGCCCTGACTTTAGCCATCAAGGCCTCGATAGGACGAGTTTCGCTATCCGTGCCGGATACTCCCACGAAAGAAGTAATCGCAGCACTGACCAGTTCTGAGAAATTCAATTCTGGTGCCCTGGTGACGTAACCGCCCTCTCCGCCTCCGCCAGTCACGTGAATGTGCTGGTCAATGAGACCTGGAGTGACAATCGCGCCGTCCAAATCAATAATTTGCAATCCTGGTAAATCAACTTTGATTTCATCGTCAACGGCAACAATCTTGTCATCGATGGTGAGGATTTGTTTGCGACCTTTATGCTCTGGAGCATAAAGATCGGCATTCTTGAAGAGGTAGGAACCGTTCATGAACATCTCCTAATTGATTATGAACCTAATACAGCCAAGCGCATAACCCACAGGGACAGGATAGCGACGATCGGAGGAACGATCATGATCTTGCCGATGTCAGAGCCGGTGACGCCGATAACACCAAGGCAGCGTCCCATGTACTGAACCTGAGAACCCATGAGGTAAATAGCTGGAATACAGATGGCGAGTTGTGTTCCAGTGACTGCGCCCTTGTCAAACAGAGCTACGGCCACGCCAACACCACCACCCATGGACATCCATCCGCCCAACAGGATCATGGAAGCTTCACCAGGAAGTCCGAAGATACCCATAATTGGTCCGAGGCATGTACCAATAATGTCCAATAGACCGGAAATGGTCAACATTTTGATGATCACGAAAGCCATCAGAACGTTAGGAATTGTCGAGTGAGTCGCAATCGCCCAACCTTGATTAGCACCTTTGACGAATACGTCGGTAATCATCGGTTTTGGTTGTTTAACTTCGTTTGCCATAATTTTCACTCCGACTGGTTATTCCTTTTTCTTTCCGAAACGGCCGGACACTTTCTGAGTGATACCGCCCATCTGGATGACACGCATGAGGTTACCGCCAAGGATCTTGCCGAGGAACAAGATACCCAAGCAGAAGCCGATACTTACAGGAACAGCAGGCTTACCGTCAGCACCGAGCAAAGTGAACAACACTGCGCCGGATGACAAGAAGTTAGTAATCAAAGCGTCAGCAGTCATTTGGAAGGCGGCGAAATTAAGCGTTTCCCTATGATTGATGACTCCCTCGTCTTTAAGCTGGCGAGTCAAAGCGGCACCGCCGTCAGTTGACTGCAGAGAAGCGATAAGAGCCAGACCGCAAGCACCTGGGATTCCAAGCAACGGGCGAAGAATCGGAGTGAGCAATTGGCGGCAAGCCTTCAAAGCTCCAAAGTGGTCAAAAACGGTGATCATAGCCAACGCGAACATAACGGTTGGAACCAAAGTCAGGGCGAACATAAAGCCGTCGATAGCACCTGAACCACCTGCACCGCGGAAGTTGGCAAACTTGGCCGTCACAGCTGTGCCATTCATGGCAACAGAGCTAACCAATTTACCAAATGAGCCATTGACTGTGGTGAAGTCAAAGATACCCCACCAGTGAGTCGTAGCACAAACACCTGAGAAGAAGATGATAGCCACAACTAGGGAAATGTAGTTACCAATAGTAACTTTTTCCAGTTGTCCACCAGCTGCTACAGGTTTCTGTTCAACATTTTGTGTAGACATACACTTTCCTTGGAATAAGTTGAAAATTTGGGTGCTAAAACTCGTCCCATGACGAGAAGAAACCCCCATCAAAATAGCGGATATTCCGCTACTTTCGAATTATGTAATTAAATGAAACAATTGTGAGCAATTTTTAAATAGTACTTTTCCCTAGTCCATTAGGTATAAAACTAAGAACTAAAAGGGGATTAGCCATTTTTATGGTAAAAATTGAATAGGTGTAATTACTAGGTTTAGACGTGAATCCGTTAATCCGTGAACAATCTGACTTTGTTGTCTGAATCTTGTTTTACTACTCCTAATACCCAAAAGGCCCCTCACGGGGCCTACAGTCTTACTGAATAATTAGCTCTATTCGGGGAAAATAAAGCAATTACCTAATTAGTACTCATCAAAGTTCTTTTGAATTTGTTTAGGATCCTTAGTCTGGGTCAAAGAGAGCATAAGGAGCACTCTTGCTTTCTGAGGATTTAAAGAACCAGAAGAGACAAAGCCGTACTTGGCATCATCGACTTCTGCGTCCTTGGTTGTGGAGCCAGTGGGAACACGAGAAGAACGGACGATAGCAATACCCTTCTTGGCGGCTTCTTCAATGATCGGGAATGTGGATTTATGAAGGTTTCCATTTCCAACACCGGCGGTAACAATGCCGTCGTATTTGGCGTCAACCAAAGCTTTAGCCTGTATGCCTTCAACACCTGCATGCTGGTAAACAATACCGACCTTTGGAAGTTTGTCGAGTTTATCTACGTTAAAGGGTGTGGCTGTGGTGTTCTTAGTTACTGGAGCAGTAGCCCAAAGAACTTTACCGTTATGGATTGTTGCTAATTGACCGCCATTGGGGCTTTGGAAAGTCTCAACTCCTGTGGTATTCGTCTTGGTAACATCGCGTGCACCAAGGACGCGATCATTCATGGCAACCATAACTCCTTTACCCTGTGCGCTTTTATCGGCAGCGACTGCGACAGCATTGTAAAGGTTGGCCGGACCGTCAGCAGAAAGTGCGTTGGAAGGTCTCATTGCACCAACAAGAACAATTGGCTTGTTGCACTTTGCCGTCAGATTCAAAAAATAGGCAGTTTCCTCCATGGTATCTGTACCGTGGGTAATGACAAAGCCGTCCTTCTTGTCGCATTCTGCATTAATCTTCTTAGCCAAAGTGAGCCAAACTTCATCGCTCATATCTTGTGATCCGATTTGGGCAACCTGTTCACTTGTGATATTGGCGATGTTGGCCAACTCAGGTACAGCTTGAACCAAAGCGTTGACTCCTACTTTGGCAGCAGAGTAGTTGGTTTGGTCGGCGGCTTTGGCTTGTCCGGCAATGGTGCCTCCAGTAGCGTAAACAGCAACATTGGGCAAAGCAAAAGCTACGCCGCTTGCTGCAACAAGAGTAGCAGCAAAGAGAACTTTGCGAATCATTTAAAAATTTCTCCTCAAAAAACTACGAGACCCTCTGCAATTAAGTGGTCATCAGAGTGGTCGTCAATTTACTGCAAAATCGCAGTGGGGCACATTTTATTCTAACCAACGGAAAAAACAAGACCCCTAAAAGGGTAAGTGATTTTTCCTTAGTTGTTCCGCTCGACAGCAATCACAAGAAAGAAAAGTTTTTCAATCGCCCATTTACTGGATAGACTGTTAGAAAATGAAATTTATCGAATTAGAAAAGTGCTGAAACAGGATGTGTGTAATTGGAGAACATTAGGTTTTTCGCCCCTATTTCATTTACCCCAAAAATCGGATAAGGTCGTTGTTCCTTTTCACTCAGGAGCTTGAATGTGAAGACTGTTGCAACCATTTTCGAACAGACGAAGATCGAGAAATGAAATTGATATATCCAGCAATTTTTTATCTATTCGTTGACGGCTATGCGGTTGATGTCCCTAATTTATCCGGGTGCACGTCACAAGGAGATTCACAGGAATAAGAGAAATGGGCTCAGTTGCCGTTTGCAATCGGATTTTGGACGAATTGGAAGGCAGTCAGGCGCTCCTAAACCCCTCGGTTATTGACCTGAAACCTGAAGATGGAGGGATTGTTAGTCTTCTTGTATTGAAATGCTATCGTGAGAAAAACCTGATGATTCTCTCGTGGCTAAGCACCTTTGCAGAACGTAGATATCTTAATTTTCCAGTATTCTCTAAAGAGTTTTAAAAGACCTCTACAAAGCAGAAAATGTAATTTCTCCTTGGCGATAAATAGGCATGTAAACGGTTAGTCGTTCAAAATCAAATAGCGGCGATTCACCTATCCATAGAGCATAGAGGAAAAATCAACAGGAAAATCGACGTCGGGAGGCTTACTCAGACCCCGATAAGTTTTTTCACAAAAAATGAAAACGTTCAGTCCCAAACAATAAGTGGATTTTGACATTGGAAAAAGACGGGTCTGTTCCGACTGGATCCTTTTTAAACCGTTAAGAAATGAGAATCTGTCTTTTTAGTCTATCGATGACAACAGCCTTGAAGAATCTAAAAAACAGAGAAGAAGAACGTTAAATTCGTTTAGAATCAC
>CANQMZ010000161.1 GCA_947625105.1 uncultured Parasutterella sp. | reverse complement strand
CGACGAAGAGAAAAACCCTTCGAGAGCTTGAATACTTTCTTATGACGGGCACGAGCCGTTACACCACGTTTTACTCGAGGCATCTTTATCTCCTATAAATTAAGCGTAAGGCATCATGCGGCGGATTGATTTCGTATCCTGCTCGCTGATGGTTACCATACCGCGCAGATGACGTTTGTTCTTGGTCGTGCGCTTTGTGAGAATGTGACGCTTGGTAGCGTGGGCACGCTTAATGGAACCGCCCGAGCGGACCTTAAAGCGTTTGGTCGCCGCCTTTTTACTTTTCATCTTTGGCATTTTGCCTAATTCCTCTTTTTATATGATTGCAGGCGCCCTCCTAACAGGAAGAACTTGACAGCCTGTTTTCACTTATTTTTCCGCTCCGCTTTTAGGAGCAGGGCGCAATGATACACCAAAAATAGCTAACTAGTTGTTTAAAGTTGTTATTTCTTTTTCTTTGGTGCTAGAACCATGATCATCTGGCGTCCCTCAAGCTTCGGGAAAGATTCCACCTGCGCGATTTCTGCCAAATCATCCTTGACTCTATTAAGCAAATCAGTACCAAACTCCTGATGAGCCATTTCACGGCCTCTGTAACGCAATGTTACTTTAGCCTTGTTACCCTCTCCGATGAAGCGGGCAAGAGCTCGTAGTTTGGTCTGATAATCATTTTCATCGGTCTGAGGTCTAAATTTGACCTCTTTGACCTGAATGACTTTCTGTTTAGCCTTAGCCTCTTGAGCTTTTTTCTGTTCCTGATATCGGAACTTACCGTAATCCATCAAGCGGCAGACGGGCGGTTTGGCGTTAGGGGCAACCTCGACCAAATCCACCTCAGCCTCTTCAGCCATGGCAAGCGCCTCAGAAGTTCTGACGATACCAATCATTTCACCGCCAACTCCGGTCAGGCGCACTTCCGGCACTCGGATCTCGCCATTGATCCTGTGCGTACGTTCTGTAGCTATCTTTTTCTCCGGTTGTTAATCAAATCTCGCCAACATTACGACGTTTTTTAACATCTTCCTTGACGAGGGCTATAAATTCATCAATGCTCATGACCCCAAGGTCCTTGCCGCCACGAGCTCGAACCGCAACCTTTCCTTCGCTCTTCTCCTTAGCGCCTACAACTAGGATATAAGGTAATTTCTGAAGGCTAAGCTCGCGAATCTTATAGGTTATTTTCCCGTTACGCAAATCAGCTTCGGCTCTCAAGCCGGCCTTTTTGAGCATACGAACCACTTCTTGAGCATAGTCGGCTTGATCATCGGTAATGTTGGCAACAGCGACCTGAACCGGAGCAAGCCATGGTGGCATCTGTCCGGCATGGTGCTCAATAAGCATACCGATAAATCTCTCCATGCTGCCGATGATTGCCCTATGCAACATAACAGGAGTCTTCCTAGAATTGTCCTCGGCAACATACTCCGCACCTAGACGACCAGGCATCTGGAAATCTACCTGAATGGTCCCGCATTGCCAGCTTCTTCCCAAGGAATCCCTGAGATGGTATTCAATCTTAGGACCGTAGAAAGCTCCCTCGCCTGGCAAAATATCGTAAGCGATTCCTGCACTCTCTAAGGCATCCATCAAAGCTCTTTCGGCCTTATCCCATGTTGCATCCTCACCGATTCTTTTTTCGGGGCGAGTTGCCACCTTGTAAGAGATGTCATGGAAACCAAAGTTGTCATAGACCTTCTGAACCAACTTGGTGTATTCGGTGCATTCTGAAAGAATCTGATCCTCGGTACAGAAAATGTGGCCATCGTCTTGGGTGAAGCCGCGCACCCTCATCAAACCATGCAAAGAACCTGAGGGTTCATTACGATGGCAAGCACCAAACTCCCCATATCGAAGCGGTAAATCGCGATAGGAACGGACCTCACTGTTAAATATCTGGATGTGGCCCGGACAGTTCATCGGCTTCAGAGCGTAATAACGATTCTCGGACTCAGTGGTGAACATATTGTCCTTGTACTTTGACCAATGACCGGATTTTTCCCAAAGAGAACGATCAAGGATCTGTGGAGCTTTCACTTCCTGATAGCCATAATCCTGATAAATGGTTCTCATGTACTGTTCGACCTGTTGCCAAAGAGCCCAGCCTTTCGGATGCCAGAAAATCAAACCCGGCGCCTCTTCCTGAAAATGGAATAAATCAAGTTCCTTGCCAAGACGGCGATGATCTCGCTTTTCGGCTTCCTCAAGCATCTTCAGGTAGGCTTCCATATCCTCTTTCTTGGCCCAAGCGGTACCGTAAATGCGTTGAAGCATTTCATTGTTGCTGTCGCCTCTCCAATAGGCTCCGGCAATCTTCATAAGCTTATGAACTTTTAACTTGCCAGTGCTTGGCACGTGAGGGCCTCTGCACAGATCAACATAATCACCCTGACGGTAAAGAGAGATCGTCTCCCCCTCCGGAATGGACTCAATAATCTCTGCCTTATAGTGTTCTCCGATGGAGTTAAAAAATTTAACGGCTTCCGTGCGGTCCCACTCCTCTCGAACGATGGGAATATCTTGCTTTACCAATTCATCCATACGCTTTTCGATAACAGGAAGATCCTCGAGGGTTAGCGGTCTTTCTATCGAGAAATCATAGTAGAAACCATTTTCGATCACCGGTCCGATTGTCACCTGAGCCCTGGGGAAAAGCTGTTTGACGGCGTGAGACATCAGATGGGATGTGGAGTGTCTGATAATGTCAAGCCCTTCCTTATCCTTGCCTGTAATAATGGCAACCGTGCTGTCTTCCTTAACTGGAAAACTCAAATCAACCAAATGCCCGTTTACTTTTCCGGCTAAAGCAGCCTTGGCCAAGCCCGCCCCGATAGATTGAGCTATCTCTCCAACGGTAACAGAAGCTTCATACTCACGTTTAGCCCCATCAGGCAACGTCACTGAAATCATCCAATTCTCCTCGAATCGTCTTTCTTTTTAATCGTAATTGCAGAGTTTTTAGTACTCACAGGTCCGAAATTCTATCAGTGTGATTGAGAATTTTCCTTTATTTACCTATGAAAATCTTCTACTGATTCGTTGTTTTGCTTCTGTCAATTAGCACAATCTCCAAACACGGTATAGTCGATTTTGCGCACGGGAAGTCTCAAAGAAATACACTAACAGCAGTGAACTCAATATCTGTGCGACATGGACTCAATCAAATTAACTCAAGCAATCAGACATCTTGAAGAACTCCGGAAAAAAATCGGGGAACTTATGAACGAGTCCGCCTCCACGGGACGAGATAATCCGGACCTTTATTGCTTGGTCAACGACTATGAACGCCTCCAAGCTGAAACGGACAAAATTTGTCGCGAAACTTTGGGCCTTTCGCTAGAAGAGAGTTTTAGGCGTTGGGCTAGAGCTTGAGTCTTCAACATCAAAATTATCCGTAATTAAAAAAACAGCTTTCCGAATCGTTGCATAATGCCGAACCGAGTTACTTTTCCTGGTGTTTTTGGCAATGCATAACAAAAATCTTCTTTGGGCAATCACTTTGACGTTGGCCGGTTTGGGAATGATCGGTCCATTCGCCACGGATACCTACTTGCCGAGCTTTCAGGAAATCGGAGCTGAATTTAATGTTTCAGAAGTGCTTGTTCAACAGACCCTGTCGATCTATCTGATCTTTTTTGCGGTAATGTCGCTCATCTATGGATCGTTATCAGACATGTTTGGTCGCAAGATCATCATTTTTGCCGGTCTAGGTATCTTTTTCTGCGCTTCTTTAATGGCTGCTTTCGCCCCTAATTTTGAGGTGCTTTTCATTGCCAGAGCCATGCAGGGATTGTCAGCGGGAGCCGGTGTTGTCGTTGGTCAAGCCATCGTCAGAGACATGTATGGCGGCTCCACCGCCCAACAACTCATGGCAAACATCGCCATGGTCTTCTCTTTGGCGCCGGCCATCGCTCCCATTCTTGGTGGCTATATCGCCCAACACTTGGGATGGCGGTTTGTGTTCTTTTTCGTGATGGCCTATGCCGTATGCATGATCCTGATGAGTTGGAAGTTCCTCCCGGAGAGTCTTCCCAAAGAAAAGCGCCAGCCCGTTGACTTTGTCAACCTACTGACTCAGTACAAAGACTCAATTACTGACAAGGCCTTTCTGAGCTCGGCAGTAGGCACGGGGTTTTCTTTTGGCGGTCAGGCCACCTACATTGCCTGTGCCAGCAATATCATCATCAACATTTTGCATATGGAAGCAACCGATTTCGGCTGGCTTTTTATTCCCATGATTTCGGGTACCGTTATCGGCAGCTGGCTTTCAGGCAGATTGGCCCACAAATACGCTACGCCTTTGATCATCAACGCCGGCCTAACCATTATGGCTGTTGGCGCCGTGTTGGATTTAGCAAGCGCACTGTGGACAGATTGGTCTGCTCCTTACTGTTTCCTGCCCGTTACCTTATATGTGATTGGCATGTCAATTGCGCGCCCTGGTATGGTTATCGTAGCCCTAGGAATGCGACCTAAAACCCTGGGGTTGGCTAGCTCTCTAGTAGCTTTCAGTCAGACAGTTGTTTTTGCGGTGATTTCCGGTCTCATCGCTCCTCTGCTTTTCGGCTCTCTAGTCAAAATGGCCTCTTGTCTTGCCATTTGCTCTCTGCTTTCCATTAGTTTGTGGATATTGGGAAG
>CANQMZ010000160.1 GCA_947625105.1 uncultured Parasutterella sp. | reverse complement strand
CTTTGAGCCTCAAATATCGCTTTCATTCCTTCAGAAACCGTTTCTTTGACGGTCTTTGCAGGATCCAATACCGGCTCTTGCGGCAGGTAACCGATATTGAGTCCCGGCATCGGGATAGCTTCTCCCTCTATCTCGTGGTCGAGACCTGCCATGATCTTAAGCAAGGTGGACTTTCCGGCTCCATTTAGCCCGAGAACACCAATTTTGGCGCCCGGGAAAAATGATAAGGAGATATCTCTAAGAATTTGCTTTTTCGGAGGAACAATCTTGCCTACCCGATTCAGCGTGTAAACGAACTGGGCCATTATTAAACTCCAATGGTCATTTTTTTGTTAATTTATCTAAAGGAGGAGCTTCGTACTTCGTACCTTTCTTCAACCCAAAATACCCTTTGAGTATCCACAGTCTCCTAATTTTGTCGATACGCTCTTTCTCTTTGCGTCTATTTTCGCCCATCTTACTGGGTTGAAATTCTTCCCATTTCTTGTAAACACCACTGATATCTATGTCTTCAAGAAGTTTTCTCACGCTAAGAGGCAGGTGATGAGTAAATAACGCACTTTGGTAATCAATCAGAGCCGGTTCTCCGTCCGGTTGAACAAGCCAGTTTGTTTTACCGCGCGTATCTAGATGTACGATCCCACAGTCGTGGATTTTTCTTAATAATTTCTCGCACTTAAGCAAATAGTCTTCGTTGATAAATTCCCTGGGAGCCAAATTGACACTGGTACCTTTTATGTACTCAAAAGCCATCGTGTAGGGTCCCACCATGAATGCCTTTTGGGGAACTCCATCCATGCCTCTCAGGCGATTGATTACTTTTTTTTCGTGTTTAAGAGTAAGACGACCCCAACTTCTGACTACCGGAAGAGATTGAGAAAAATCCTTTACAGTCCAAAAAATACCCTGATTTTCTACCCGAAAGACACGGGCATTTCCCCAGTGACCTATCCTCATGATCTCCTTGGGGAAATTTCGAAACTCAAATTCTGTAAAAAACTGTTCTCTTTCCATGTGAGGTTATACCGCTGTCTTAGGTTTGTATTTTAATGTGTTACACAAATTTTTAAAAATCTTTTTTTACGGAGCTTTTTTAACCGTCTAACCTCAAAAAGTTAGAGGAGCTCTTTTCCAAAAAGGAGTAAAAAACGAGAAAAGTAAAGGCAGTCCTAGACTAGCTTTAGTCGTCAGCTTCATCATCAATATCTTTGGCTTTGCCAAAGATAGCGCACAGCCAAATCCCCACTTGGTAAAGGACGACCAAAGGTAGAGCTAACAGGCACTGAGACAAAACATCCGGGGGAGTAAAAATTGCCGCCAAGATGAATGCTCCTACGATCATATAGGGTCTTCCCTTTTTGAGTTTCTCCACTGTAGTGATCCCAAGCCTGTTTAGCATGACCACGACTATTGGCACCTCAAAAGTAACCCCAAAAGCGATAAACAATGCCAGGACGAAACTGAAATAAGAATCGATATCCGGAGCAAAATTCACTGATTCCGGAGAAAAACCGGCAATGAATTGGAACACCATCCGGAAAACAATGAAGTAGCAATAACACATTCCTAAGAAAAACATTAGCAAACTCGACACTATGATTGGTGCGGCCAAACGTTTTTCTTTTCGATAAAGCCCCGGGGCAATAAATCCCCAAAGTTGCCAAAGAACGTAAGGAAGCGCAATTATGAAAGAGACAAACAAAGTCACCTTCAAGGGAACCATAAACGGTGCAATAACACCGGTAGCAAGCAGTTTCGCTCCCTGAGGAAGCGCGACCATCAAAGGTTCACTCAGATAGTCAAAAATCTGTTTCATGAACGGAGAAAGACAAGCAAAGACAACGACAATTGAAATTGCCATCTTCACGAGGCGCGATCTCAACTCAACTAAATGAGCAACCAGAGTTTGTTCTTTATCGTCTTCCGGACCGTCTGGCACTTCTACCAACTGATTATCTGTCATGTGCTTTGCCTTGAAATCCGGGGTTTATTGACATGGCTGCGTGGAGAAAATCTTCCCGGGCTATAAGTGAAAGAGCCTTTTGCATTTATCTGTCGTTTTATCTCGTTTATCTCTTCCATCAGCTCCGACAAAGTCGGCTCTTTAGGTTCGCTTGAAAGCGTCTCCAAAGGCTCCTGGAGAACTTCAGGAACAACCGGGTCACTGGCTAGCTCTTCTTCTGGTTGGGCTCCCCAGTCAAAGGCATCCTCTAAGCCTGAAGTATCAACTTTATCGACCTCTAAGCCCCACTGCGACTGTTCGCTGCTCGGCACTTCCGGGGTAGCGTCCTCCACCGCCGTTGCCGCTTCAGTCGAGACAGATTTATCCTGCGCTTCTTCAGTCGAGAGCTTTGCCGCTTCTTCTATTTCCTTACCTGTTTTGTTGACAGTATCAGAAATATCTTTAACCTCTTTCTCTATTTCTGACTGGGTGTTTTTTAGATTATCTTTCAGGTCAGCCGCCATCTTGCGGGCATCTTCCTGAATTTTCTTCAACTCGGAAAGCTCAACTTCCTTATCAATGTCACTTTTTACCTGCGCAACAAACCTTTGGGCTCGTCCCATTAACGAGCCGGCAGTTTTAGCGACCTGTGGGAGCTTATCCGGACCGAGTACCACCAAAGCAACGGCAGCAACGATGCCTATCTCTCCCATGCTGAAATCAAACATAAACTCTCTTTAGCAGAGGTTTAAACGGTCAGGCTTTCTTCGTCTCTACAGCTTCTTCTTTTGCTGGCTGCTCTGACTTCTTTTCTTCGGCTACTTGAGCAGGAGCCTTTTCTTTGGGATCGTCCTGGGCTTCTTTCATGCCCTCTTTAAACCCCTTTACCGCCCCGCCAAGGTCTTTACCCATGTTTTTAAGTTTTCCGGTACCGAAAATCAGAACAACAATTACTAAAACAACTAGCCAATGCCAAATGGATAATGAACCCACTTTATTTCTCCTAAAGTTTTTTCCAAGGACGTGGACCGCCTAAAACGTGAACATGCAGATGTTTTACCACCTGCCCTCCATCATGTCCTGTGTTAATAACTACTCTAAAACCGTTCGTTGCCCCCGCTTCTTTTGCCAATTTAGGGGCAAGAAGCAGCATTTTACCTAAAAGAGCCTCTTCGGTTTTTCCCATGGTCTCTAAAGAATCAAAATGCTGTTTCGGAATGATCAACAAGTGGACCGGGGCTGCGGGTTCAATGTCTTTGAACGCAAGAACATCCTCGTCTTCATAAACTTTCTTCGAAGGAATTTCCCCCTTAACTATCTTGCAAAAAAGACAATCTTCTTTCTGCATAACAATCTCCACTTTGTTCCTAGTCGTATATTAAAGAAATTTGTTTCTTGAGCAAGCTCGTAAACCCTTACCAAATCAATTAAGCGTCTTTTCTGCTCGCTTTTTCCACTAACCCTGAGGTCCCCTCTCTTCTCTGCAACTCAAGTAAAACCTCTTCGGGTCTAAGTCCTGCCTGGGCAAGAACAACCATCGAGTGAAACCAAAGATCCGCCATCTCATAAACAAGATGCTCTCTGTCGCCATCCTTTGCCGCCATGACAACTTCTGTTGCCTCTTCCCCCACTTTCTTCAAAGCGGCATCGGGCGCTTTGGAAAACAACTTGGCGACATACGATACTTCGGGAGACGCCCCTTTTCGGTCTTCAATAACATCGGCTATATCGCTGATAACAGCTACTCTTTTCATGATTTACCTTTCCCATACATGAGATCCGGGTCCTTAAGAACCGAAGAAAACTCTTCCCAGTCTGTTCCATTCCATGCCCGGTAAAAACAACTCTTATGTCCTGTGTGGCAAGCCACCCCGCCAATCTGCTCCACCTCGTACAGAACGGCGTCCGCATCACAATCGAGCCTTATCGATTTAATTTTTTGAAGGTTCCCGCTTTCTTCTCCCTTTTTCCAAATTTTCTGTCGGGATCGGGAGAAATAGTGCGCATAACCCGTTTGAGCCGTCAGTTCAATCGCCTCTGCATTTGCCCAGGCGAGCATTAAAACCGTTTGATCAATCGAATCTTGCGCAATGACCGGCACAAGCCCTTTCTCATTAAATTTTATTGTTTTGGCAATCTTCATAATCTGACTTCTATTCCGTGCTCTCTCATGTAACGCTTGCA
Source organism: uncultured Parasutterella sp. (assembly GCA_947625105.1). Taxonomy (GTDB): domain Bacteria; phylum Pseudomonadota; class Gammaproteobacteria; order Burkholderiales; family Burkholderiaceae_F; genus Parasutterella. The sequence continues at coordinate 519 of CANQMZ010000160.1, read as the reverse complement.
GTCTTCAACCGTATATTGGCCAAAGTGGAAGATTGAAGCCGCAAGAACCGCATCTGCATGCCCTTTCTGGATACCGTCAACTAGGTGCTGAAGATTTCCGACACCGCCGGAAGCTATAACCGGAATATTGACAGCATCGCTTATCGTCCTGGTGAGTTCGAGATCAAATCCTTTCAGAGTGCCGTCCCCGTCCATGCTAGTAAGCAGAATTTCTCCTGCTCCCAACTCTTGCACCTTTTTCGCCCACTCAAGCGCATCTATACCCGTCGGAGTCCTTCCTCCTCTGATATAGACTTCCCAGCTGTCGTGTGTTTTCCTCTTGGCGTCAATGGCGACAACGATGCACTGACTTCCGTACACTGCCGCGGCGTTTCCTATCAAATCTGGATTTTTAACCCCCGCAGAGTTGATTGACACCTTATCGGCACCAGAGTTGAGCAGCCTTCTAACGTCTTCAACTTTTCGAACTCCTCCCCCTACGGTCAGCGGAATAAAGACTTGAGATGCGACATTCTCTAT
>CANQMZ010000159.1 GCA_947625105.1 uncultured Parasutterella sp. | reverse complement strand
TCGGTAGCTCTTTACTTAGGTTGTTGGCATATTTCGTTCTGTAATCTTTACTGTGAAGAATCCCGTAGATGTAGTAGAAAAGATCGTCCTTCGTGATTCGCTCGCTAGGATAAGCCTCTTGGAAGTGTTTCAACCCTTCATCGGTAATGGCATCTTCCCTGATGTAGCCATCCGTTGAAATCTGAGGTGAAGCGGAAGGATTTTGAGGACCTGAAAGGTCTAGTGAGCCTTGGTCAGAAGAGGATTCTCTTTGGTCTGCTTTACGGTAGATGTAGCGAGGGAAACATTGAGATTTTTCAACCAAATCCAAACAAGGAATTTTGTCAACCATCAAACAAGAAAACTCTTTGGCTCCAACGCCGGCAACGCATATCACTAAGTTCTCAGTTGAGGAGGTGGGGAATAATGTCCTGTTTTGGTACGACATCTCCGTCCATAGAGGATCAAAGTAGAAAATCTGTTTAAAAAAAGGGCGATAACATGAGATATACAAAAATTCCTTTTTGAATTCAGAGGTTCGAAACTTTGCAGCGTGCTGCTGTAGAGACCTAGACCACTTTATATCTGTTGTATATTGTTTCATTAAATTAGGGTTGTTTTCTCCTTTTTTGAGTCTTTCAATGAAATTGTTATAGCTCGTAATAGATCTTTTAAGATTGCTCGCAACAGCTTGTCTTGATGAATTAAAAGACCATGCTGAGCGACCAGAATTGACTCCAAGGGAAAAATTGCTAAAGATGGCTTGTTCTTCTGTCTTCTTGCCATCCAATCTCATGAAATGGCTGAAGGAATCGTCCCGTTGGTTCAACCAGTCATCATGTTGATCAGGAATAATCCTCTTCCATGAAATTTTTGCTACCGAACCACATTTAGCCACTTGATTAAGTTTTTGTTCCCTAGTTAAGTAATCATCGACCTCATGGAAATAGATTTTTCCTTTTTGGGGATCCTCAGGATTTTTAATCAAGATCACGATGGCAACCGGGGCTCTGCTCCCCTCTCCAAAAATATTATCTTTCTCTTTGCGACGTTGCTTTCCCTGTGTCCTAGCATTCCCCTTCAAATGAAACACATAAATCGAATTGAACTCTTCTGCCATGCACTTTCGCATTCCATCGGCGCTACTGGCTTCAATCCAACCGGCATTAGTCACAAACCCGATAATTCCTTTGTCCTTTATGCGGTCGCTTGCCCATCCATAGGCCCTGATGTACGAGTCGTACAGTTTATTCTTGTTAGTTGAATTCGTGAGTTTGGCGTATGTGTTTGATAATCTTTCGTCTAATTTCTCGTAATGTTCATTTTGATTGTCATCATTTTGGCTTTCTTGCCCAACAGAATACGGAGGATTACCAATAATCACTCGGATATCCAAATCCAATTCTTTGGCTAACCTTTCATTATTTTCTTTCAATGAAGTTGTAAACAGAGTCTTCTCATTGTGATCAGCAAAAGTATCTGTCCACACCACGACTTGATTGGGCTCGTAAGGAAGATTTGGTAGCTCTTCGTGCAGAGTACTTTCGATATTCATAGAGGCTACGTAGTAAGCAAGCGGTACGATCTCGTGAGCGTGAATATCCGTTGCGAACTTCGCTTCCAGTTTCTCCTTAGGAATCAGGCCGCTTCCCATCAGGCGCGTTAGGAAGGTTCCCGTACCCGTAAAAGGGTCCAAAATATGTACATTGGAATCGGCAATGTTGGTATGAAACTCTTTCTTCAGAATGTCAGCTACTGAGCGATTGATGAAGTCGACTATTGGCACAGGAGTGTATACGATGCCGAGTTTGTCCCGCATTTTCGGGAAAGCCAGTTTAAAAAACTTGTCAAAAAGCTCAAGAATTACCGTCTGCCGGTCTTGCTGGGTTTTTATGTTTTTAGCCCTCGTTTTGACTGACTCATAGAAGCTTTCCAGAAGCTTAGTGGCGGACTTCATTCCTTCCTTGTCCAGTACATTTAACATGTCTGTCAACGCCCTCGCCACCGGATTGCGCTCCGTAAATGGAAAATCGGAAAATATCGCATCCATCACAGGCTTGGTGACGATATGCTGACCGAGCATCTCCAGTATTTCTTCTTTTGAAAGCTCCCCGTTTAACGTGTTCTTGAGCTCTTTGGAAAACTCGTCAAACTTCTCTCGTGCTTTTTCATTCTCGGGATCGTTTAGGACCCTTTCAATGTGTTCAATTTGTTTTTTGCATATTTGACCAACATCGTCAGCCCAGTCAGCCCATTCTTTGCGGTTCCCCACTTTCTTGATGATTCTTGCCCTTATCTCTTCTTCAAGAATTGGGTCTGTCCCAAAAATCAACTTTTGTTGGACCAGATTCTTCTCTAGCTTCTCACCGTTTTTTGGAGAGCGCCCTTCCCTAATTTTTCCGTTCCCTCCCCCACCTTTGCGGGTGAATTTATTATTCGTAAGGCAGATTACTTCTAGCTTTTCGGAATTTATGGTCTTTAGCTGACCATCAATCATTGTCCCGAAGTCTTCGTCAATGGATTTAAGAGCCCTCAGTACCTGCCATACCGTACCAAAATCTTTATTGTTGTCTAGCACGGCGTCAGGAGGCAGCCCCGCCGGAGTGACAATGGGTATGATTACATAGCCTCTCTTCTTATTGGTAGCCTTGGAAATGCGCATTACCCGGCCGACCGTTTGCACCACATCAACTTGTGATTTGCGAGGTGAGAGGAAAAGAACCGCATCCAATGCGGGTACATCCACCCCTTCTGATAGGCATCGTACATTGAATAGAACCTTGCAATGATTGTCCTCAGGCTCTCCTCTTAACCAGTCAAGAAGTTCAGCTTTGAGCGTGGCATCCATGGAACCATCAATATGCCTGGTGTCGCAAATCAAACTGTTCTGTTCCTCGAAAAACTCCTTGTTTAAGTATTTGGTTTCCTTTCTGAGTTTGTCCTTAAAACGGTCGATGGTTCTCTGGAATTGGGCCGTAAATTGTTTGGAAGAGACTCGGTCATATTTTTCAGAAGGCTCAATTACCTGGGCAAAGCCAACTGCTCTGCGCATCGGCGATAGGTCATCTCCGATGGACACTTCACCCTTGAGGTCTCTTTTAGACAAAGCTCTCCAACAACCTATGACCTTGGCTGCATTAGATACTGAAAGTCCCCCGGAGCCGGCTCTTTCAAGGTCCGTGTCATCATACTTGTCGCCCACCATTGATTCATCGACGGTAAGGACGATTACTTTATAGCTAACAAGACTTCCCAATCTCACCGCTTCCGTGAAATTGATGCAGTGGAATTCTTTTCCGAAAGTTTCCTCATCGTCCATGGAATAAAGGACGATCTCACCTTCTTTTTCTTGTTTCTTGGGAACTTCCCCGTAGATTCTCGGGGTGGCTGTCATGTAGAGCCGTTTTTTAGCTCTGACATAATCATTGTTGTGGATACGGGTAAATTGGGCCTCTTCCTCGTTTAAATGATGTCCGCCCGCCGTTCTGTGCGCTTCGTCACAAATGACTAGATCAAATTCGCCGAGGGGGGATTTTTCTTTGAGTTTTTGTGCCTGATGGATCACGTCAATGGATTGATAGGTGGAAAAAATCACCGTCATCGCCTCTTGGTTTTTCATACCGGCATTGACTGCTTTGGCAAGGGGTTCAGCCTGGGTTGTCGCAGGATACGAGAGTTCACTTCCCACCGTCAGGCTATCAGGATCATCCAAGTTTGCCTTGCCAACCTTGGAGTCTGAACAGACAGCGAAGGCATTGATGGGATAGATGCATTGTTGTTTCCAGTCCGAGAGCGTCTGCGATAGCAATGAGAGCGAAGGAACTAGGAATAAAACAAGTTTGCCTCTGCCCGCCTGTTTTTCTGCGATCTTTAACGAGGTATAAGTTTTGCCGGTGCCGCAGGCCATAATGAGCTTGCCACGATCAGCATCTTTAAAACCTTTGATGACATCGTTGATTGCATCAACTTGGTAGTCTCGGGGAATCCTCTTGTTAATCAGTTTGACCTTACCCTGACGATAAGCATTCCAGTCAACGACCGATTGGGCCAAAGTTTCTCTCGTAATTAATGTGATCGGAGGCTTTGTATTCCTCAGTTCATCGGTAACGTTGTCAGTCCATTCAGCATTGGTTGCCACTAGAAAGCGGGCCGTGAAATGGTCTTTGTTGGATGCCGCGATAAATGAGTCGATACCTGCCTTTGGCACGATAGCGTCTTTGCCATAGAGTTTGCATTGGATGGCCGTAAACCCATTACCATTGGCATTGACAGCTACCAAGTCAATACCAATATCCCGGCTGGTTGTTGTGTACCCGGGATACTTTAAAGTCCATTGTTTATAAGTCAGGACTTCGGTAAACAAATCCTTATAGGTTGGTTCCTTGGTAAGCCAGTCTTTAATCAAAGTTTCAAAACGGGTTCCCTTATCCCGGGTGATTCCACCCGAGACCTCCTCCATCTCTGTGAGAAGATTATCCAAAGCTTGTTGGTTGGATTCTTTTGTTACCTCAGGCATCGGCGCCGCAATGTTTTCTGTTGTCATTTGATCTTTTCCTTGTAACGGATTGATACCTGATGTCCGTGACTAAAAAGCTAAAACTATAGTAAACGTCATAAATTCTTGTGATTAAAAGAACATAATTTCCGTAACTTTTCGTTTGGAGCATTAAATTC
>CANQMZ010000158.1 GCA_947625105.1 uncultured Parasutterella sp. | reverse complement strand
TTGGAGTACATCCGGTAAAGATCTCCGGAAAATAGGGCGGATTCTTCACCGCCTGTTCCGGCGCGGATTTCCAAATAAACATTTTTGTCATCGTTGGGGTCTTTGGGCAGCAAAAGCAGTTCAAGATCTGCCTCAAGTTTCTCGATGGCTTCTTTAGCTAAATGCATTTCCTCAGAGGCGAACTCTTTCATATCCGGATCTGCAAGCATCTCCTCAGCTGTCTGAAGGTCGTTTTCAGCCTTTTGAAATTCTTTATGTTTAAGAACGACAGGCTCTATTTCCGAGCGTTCTTTTGAGAGTGCGCGGAATCGGTTCATATCTGAGGTGATGTCAGGATCTTGCAGGGTGACATCAATCTCTTCTAAGCGTCTGGCTAATTGAGCCAGTTTGCTTTTCATTGATTCTTTCATTTGATCCGGTTAATTAAAAAGGTAGCGTAATTCTAAAGAAATAAAGAAGACCGATTAGGAATAAATGAATACGACGAGCTAAGGGATTTGCCCGTGATAGAGATAGAAATTATCCAAAAGGTGAAGTACCTTGTCGTAGTCTTCATCGGACAGGCTTTGCGAATTTCTGAGTGTCAACAGAAGATCGTGGCTATATTTCTTCATCAGCGCTTGAGACATGCTCTCGAGTACTTTTTCAGGATCTTGACCTTTAGCCAGAGCTTTTTTGGCCTTTATCAATTCAAGTTCCCTGAGATGTTCGGCCCGCTCTTGTAGCGTCTTGATGTGAGGAACAGAATTTCTCGCAATCAACCACACGTGGAATTCTTGAATTCTTCTGCCGATGAGTTCCTCCGCAACGGAGACTGCAGCTTGTCTTCCTTCCATTCCACTTTGGACGACTTTGCCAAGATCGTCTACTGTGTAAACATAGACCTCGTCAAGGTTCGCGACTTCAGCCTCAATGTCTCTTGGGACAGCCAAATCAACCATAAAAAGGGGTTTGTAACGGCGTTGTTTAATGGCCCTTTGTACAAGTCCTAAGCCGATAATTGGCAACGTACTTGCTGTACACGAGACAACGATATCAAATTCGTGAAGTGCTTCTGGCAAGTCCGAAAGTTTCATCGGAGAGCCGCCTACCGATTCAGCGAGGTCCTGAGCTCTCGCCAGGGTCCTGTTGGCTACGCAAACTTTTTTAGGAGACTGGGCGCAGAAGTGGGCCGCACACAATTCAATCATTTCTCCGGCACCAACGAAAAGAATGGACGAGTCTTTAAGATTGCCAAAAATCCTGTTAGCCACTCTGACAGCAGCGGCTGCCATGGAAATTGAGTGAGCTCCTATTTCGGTGGAACTACGGACCTCTTTGGCTACAGCAAAAGTTTTTTGGAAAAGGTAATGAAGATACAGTCCGAGACCACCGGAAAGTCCTGCGGTTTTGACTGCCTTTTTCATCTGCCCGACAATCTGTGTCTCACCAAGCACCATGGAGTCCAAGCCGGAAGCTACGCGGAAAGCGTGTCGGACGGCATCTTCTCCTGTCAGGGTGTACAGGTGTTCTTCTAACTCAGTGATATTAATTGCTTTAGTTTGAGCAATAAAGTTTTGCAAGGAGGAACTGGCAAGATCAGTGTCTTCAGCCGCGCAATAAATTTCAGTCCTGTTGCATGTGGAAAGGATGGCGGCCTCTTTAACATTGCCGAATTCTGGAGAGCCTAAACTCATCAGAACTGATTTGATTGCGGTCGATAATTCCTCCGGGCCGTACGCAATCCTTTCCCTTAAAGATAAGGGAGCGGTGTTGTGGTTTAGACCAAGAATTAATAGATTCATCGCAAAAATCAAAGCTCGCGTAAAAGCATGAAGTCAGACGCACTGATTACAGGCGTGTATATTAAGAATTTAGGATTATTTAGAACTTAAGGGAAAGAAGCCCTTTAATTTTGACGCAAGGAGCAACTTATGCGCGCACTGACTGTCTCCGAGGGTGGCACAAAGAATATGAAGAGTTTCCCTAGGGATGCCAAACAGGTCCAAGAGACAGCTATCCGTTGCAGAAAACTTGTGACAAGAAGAGCATTAATCAGTGCTGGCGCTAGCGTTTTACCTATCCCAGGAGCAGACGTTACTGTTGATGTAACCCTGATGATTGGAATCATCAACTCGATTAACAGGGAGTTTGGTCTTTCTCCTCAGCAGATTCAGTTGCTTTCTACTGAAGAAAGACTAAGGATGTTCCAAATTATCACAGCAACGGGCAGCGCATGGGCGGGGCGCTACATCACAAAGACGTTAGTGACAGCGACCTTGCAAAAGTTAAGCGTGAAATTGACTGCTGCCCAAGCCTCCAAGTTGATTCCAATCCTCGGGATTGCGGCATCGGCGGGAATTTCTTTCGGCGCGCTGAAGTGGATTGGAAATCAACACATCAAAGACTGCGTAAATATCGCTACTGCCTTTAACGAGCAGGGGCGGCCATGGCAGGATTCGTAGGCAAGGGTTGAGGATTGAACCCTTGCGCTGCCGGAGCGACTTGGTAGTTTGGCATTGAAACAGGAATTAGGAAGCCGTTTTTAACTAAAGCTTCAAAGAGCATATAGGCGTATTTCTGATATGTACCAAGCTGTGTGTCAGCTCCTGACAGGGTTGAAGTAGAGCAGGTATACAAAACAGTACCATTTTTAGCCAACATCAATTCTGCGCTTCCTAGGACAATCTCCTGTTGCGTAATAGAGGGAGGAATCGCCCATGGGTCACCCCAGAAAGGATCAGGACCCCAGAAAGGTCCTGGCCCTGGTCCTGGACCCCAAAACGGTCCGGGCCCCCACGTGACGCCGGGGTTGTAGATGAGATTGGTTTTGCTTCCCATTCCTTTAACCAGAAGAAGATTGCTCACTTTGGCTTTCTTAGCGGCTGCCAGCAGAGTCTTTGTGTTGATCCCACCGTTAGCAACTAGTATTTCAGCTAGATCTGGTAGGTACAAGTAGCCCGGCTGAGTTGGAATGCCATGAAGTGAAAACACGTTCGAAACAGTATCTTCAAAAACCCTTCTGTTAGTCGGATTGTCGGTTATAGCAACGACAAGTACACCGGTGATCGTTTTTTGCTCGAAGGTTGCAGAGGGATTAATCCACTGCCCAGTGATCTGAGACGGATCGACTTCTTGATTGACTGCACAAGATGTCAAGACAAGAGTTAGGACACCTAGGAATAGCATCTTTAAGGTTCTGATCGCAGACATAACCGACTCCTTAGCGTATTAACAGCATTTTAATCGTTAGAGAGGTCGGAAAAGAATTCTTGTAGGGTAGATGTGTTGCATTTTGTATAGGGAGTCAATCTCGCTTTGGTTTCTATTGGGATTGAGGTGAAAGTTAAGAAAGCTTGTCAAAAGACATAACAATGGCAATTAGAACAAAGAGAAATGCCGAAGCCCATCTCACATACCGGGTGGGGATTTTGTGAGAGAGCCTGTCTCCAACCCAAACTGCCGGAACATCAGCAATAAGCATTCCAAGAGTGGCCCCGGCTACCACAATTACCGGAGCTTCGAAATTTGCTGCCAAGGCCAATGTCGCCAATTGAGTCTTATCCCCCATCTCGGCAACAATGAAAGTGAAAAGGGTGAATATAAAGACTCCGAAAGAGCTTTTGACCTTAGCTTTGCTCACATCCTTCTCCTCATCTTTTTCCGGAACAAGCATCCAAAAAGCCATCAGAAAGAACGAAAAGATGATGATCCAATGCAAAGTGAAAGGCGAAATCACGGTTGACAGCCATGAACCAAGAGCACCCGCCAACGAGTTGTTGAAAAGAGTGGCAAACGCTATGCCCAATATGACAGGAATAGGTTTCTTAAACCGGGAGGCCAAAATAAAAGCTAACAGTTGACTCTTGTCGCCAAGTTCAGCAAGAGCGATGGTACCAAGAGTTATCAAAAACACGTCCATTACAGCAACCCAAAAGAACACTGCGAATCAAAGCCCGTCAGGTTTAAAACCTAACGGGCCGAATCTTGGTCGAGGCAGGAATCTGATAGCCCCGCGGGGTACTGCATTTAGGGCTATCGTTTAATTTGCCACCCTTTCTGCCACCTTTACACATCAGATAACTTCCTCATAAATTCGGCGAAGTCGGCCCTTTTGCACGCGATTTTACCTCTTACGTTGAACGTCTTGGGAAACGCTCTCTCGGTTGTTAAGCCAACGGGACTTTGTATCAAAATCCCGTTGGCCTAACATGAGAAAAATTGAGCGGAAACAAGCCTACAACCAAAGAAGAAAGGATGACGAGAGATATCTTGAAGACGTGGGTTGCCCCGATCGTTTTATCTCTTATCGTTAACCTACTCTTTCAATGGTTAGCCAGGTGGAATGGGTAAACGAATTTCTGAGGGTACGTTAGAACAGCAGGTAATGAGAACCGCGGTTTGCATGTTGGCCGCTTCCTATTGAGGGTTTCTTTCGCTTTGCCCCAATCTCTGCATTAAAGCGAAGCCCGCCAAGTTAGGGCGGGCCTCAAACAAGGAACACAATATGCACAAAAAATTCCTTGCTGCTATTTTAACAAAGGAGAATGTCCTTTGGGTACTGCAGGTCACGGCTGACGCATACTCAGGAGTGATTTTTAGCCTTAAATAACGTAAACACGGTATTCAAGGCGAAGGCCAAGTCAGAGAGTCTGATTTGCCAAACAGGTCGGCTGGA
>CANQMZ010000157.1 GCA_947625105.1 uncultured Parasutterella sp. | reverse complement strand
GAATCAGGTACCTGTCGTGTACCGTTGGAAGTGGAGGTTAGAAGATATAGAACACGCCTTTCAGTCTTAATGTCCTCAAGCAAACAGCTGGGTAAATAAATATACGAAATTTAAGAACGATATACTAGAAACCACAGCACAAACAGCCACAGATAGAAGAGATCTCTTGAAATTGCAAGTTTTAGCCGTTCTTGCAGGTAAGCGAGAACATCCTAAAGCGTCAGCAGACAGGCGTCCACCACGCAGGGGGGGGTGCTACGCATAATTGCTCCACACTGGTTTTGTTAAGGGGGGGGGCTTTGGGGTCTTTACCAGTAGTCCGACCGAAAAGCCTTAAGTTCTACGGGCAGAATATTGCACTAAAAAGTTACCTAACATTAATCAGACAAATGAGCAATTTCACTTATTTCAAAGCAAATCCATCACAAGAATATGGTAATAAACCGGATAATAATTTTGGAATAACGGGGCGTTTCGTCAGAAAGCGTGTTTATTTTGTTTGAACAATACGCACAAATGGAAGACTCTTCCTGCGCAAACTCCTTGGGGCACTAACTCCTAATCCACACTTCCCTGTAAAAGTTAAATCGACCAAAACTTCCTGCTCCAAATAAGTTTTTTTGTTTTTTGCCCTGACTACTCTTTGCTACTACAGCTACGCCGGGATTGAGCACTTCTCAGAACATTTTCTACAACAAAAAAATCGCCCGTACAGGAAGAGTGAGAATGGTGACGGCGTGACAAGTGACACGTCCTAACGGACGAGGGTTTTCTAATGGCATTAGCCAAATGATTTCTTGAATTTATGTAAACCACGGTTTACAATCGTTGCCACTATGGAAGTCAAAACGACAGAGATTTTTAACCGCTGGTTTGACAAGTTGAACAATCGCATTGTCAAGGCGGCTATCCTTGCTCGTATCTCCAAGATTGAAGAAACGGGAAACCTTGGGAGTTACAAGCGAGTGGGGGAATGTTTCCGAGTTTCGTTTTGACATTGGTCTAGGCTACAGAGTGTATTTCACAACGATGGGACAGATTGTTGTCATCCTCTTTCTCGGTGGCGACAAAGGTAGCCAGGAAAGAGATTTCAAGCGGGCTCACGAGCTTGCAGATTTAATCAAGCAGGAGGGGTTTGATGGCTAAAGTTACGTTGACTCGTTTCGATGTTGCAGCGCATCTTAAAACGGAGGAAGATTTCGTTGCCTACTTTGATGAATGTGCGAAACTGGATGACGGCGATGGGAAGATGATCATTGCGGCCATCAACACCATCGTTAGAGCTCGAGGCATATCCAATATCAGCGAGAAGACCGGTCTAACGCGGCAAGGATTAGCAAAAGCATTTGGAGAGTCAGGCAATCCGAAGCTGGTTACTTTCATAAAAGTGCTTGATTCTTTGGGGCTTCGTCTTTCGGTCTCGGTTTCGCAGTCATAGCAAATCCAGGGCGATTGCATCAAGCTAGTTAAATCTCATTAGAAAAACTACTGAAAGCCGTGAGTTGTAAGGATTCTTACAGACGTATACAATATATGTCTTATAAGGGGACGAAAATGACTAAGAAGTTAACCAAAGAGGAACTGACCAAATTAGTACCGGAAGGCTGCAGACTCAATTGGAATGAGCAACAAAACCGTTATTACGTTTTTAGGTCCACCTATGAATATGATCCTTCAATCAAACGCAGCCGGGAACATCGTCAACAGGTTGGTACTGTCATTGATGGAGTTTTTCGATATTCGAAAAGTTTTTTAATGGAACAACAATTGAGGGATTACAAGGAACGCACCGAGATAAAGTCAAAGAGCGCTAGTGATAAGGTTTGCCGGACAGTTGCCGAAGAGATCATTGATACAGGCCAACAAGCAAAGGTGAGATATCCCTTGCCGTATGTATTTTTAGTGGCTCTACTCAGTAGTTTGTCGGGGCAAACCAACTGTACTCAGATCGCTGATTATTGGAAAAATAATCGCTCGACACTCGAGAGCCTTTTTAATGATTTCCCCAAGTATGACATTTCTCATGATACGGTTCGACGCTTGTTAATGCTTGTTGATCCTCAGCAGTTTCAAAACTTCTGCCGCCGATTAATAAAACCTTTAGTACACCAATTTAGTTCCCGCATCATTGCCGTGGATGGTCAGGCAATAAGGGCTTCGAGCACGCCCGAACTCAAAAGCGGCAAATATATTTTGACTTTTTACGATACCGACAACGGCTTATGCCTTTGTCAGCACCTAATTGGTGAAAAGGAAAACGAGATTACTCATGCTGCTGACATGATTGAGGGATTGGATTTGGCCGGTACCGTCGTTACGGCAGGTGCATTGAGTACTCAGGAACGCTTTGCCTGCACTTTAGTCGGGCATAAAGCTGACTACTGCCTGGCAGTCAAAGAAAATCATAAAAAACTTTATTTGGATATCCAACTTGCCTTTTTAGATCGGCAGGAAAAAAGAGCGATCAAAACTCATCGGGTCGAGCTGGGTCATGGTCGTATAGAGAATAGGACTATCAGTGTTTTACCGGCTCAACTCTTGGATAAAAAACATTTGAATAAATGGGAGGGACTTGATCAGGGTTGCCTGATCAAGGCCACTACTGAGACCATCGATAAACAAACCAGACGGTGCAGCCGCCTTGATCGTTATTTCATAACTTCACTAAGTTGGGATAACAAGAATATTGTCGAGCAGTGTTCTCGGGCCGTAAGACGGCACTGGGGAATTGAAAACGATTTGCACTATGTCCTGGATGTGGATTTTTATCAAGATCGGACGCAATGTAAAAACGCCAATTACTTGCAGAACCGAGTATTGCTCAATAAGTTGGCGTTGGCAGCCATTCGCCGTTGTCAGCGACGAGAAGAGGAAGAAACCGGTAAAAATGCTGTTAGCGTCAAAAGGCATATGAGCGAATTTACTGCTCTGACTGAGTCATTAGCGGTTCTTCCTCTCTTTTTTGCATAAATTGTTCATGCAATCGCCCTGCTAGACAACTTAAAAAGAATCCTAGTTTTAGCTCGACAATGAAAAGCTAATTCTTACTCTGGAATGTGAAGGCCGTATAAAAATTAGCAATGCGTTGCGCAAGTGAAAATCAAAAATTAAAACCGAGCCAAGCTACTGTACTGTAGGGCTTTGATAAATTTTCGCGGGATAAAGGCATGAAAATCGGTCTGTAGATACCACAAAAAAATTTGCAGTCTTAAAATTGTTTGTAAAAAGATGTAGGAATAAACCGATTTTCGACTTCGGATAAGCACTAGCCGTGACAAACTCTGAACTCCAACCATTGCCAGTAGGCAACAGTGATTTCCAAGCACTGCGTCTGTGCAATCAGATTTATGTTGACAAAACAGAACTGGTTTTTCGATTGGCTAGATTAAGGGAGAAATTCTTTTTAGCACGGCCTCGAAGATTCGGTAAATCCTTGCTGATTTCCACCTTCGAATCCTTGTTCAAATATGGATTACGGGACTTCAAAGGATTGGCAATAGAAAAGCTTTGGACAGATAAGAATGAATATAAAGTGGTCAGGTTAGATTTTGTCGGATTAAAGGATTTTTCAAGTTTAGAGGCTTTTAACAACAAGCTTGACGAATTGCTTGAAAGGCGCTTCCGTACAGTTGGCTTTCAGTACGACCCTAATTCCCACATGTCATTAATGAGTCAACTATCAGATTGGTTGGATATTGTTCCGCCCAATTCTTTAGTGTTGTTAATTGACGAATACGACGCTCCATTGACTGCTAGTCTAAACGATTCGGAGCTATTCAACTCTGTCAGGAAGAGTTTGGCAAGGTTTTACGCAGAAATTAAATCAAACGATAGAGCCATTAGATTCTCCTTTATGACTGGCATCACCAAATTTAGCAAGACAAGCATTTTCCCTGAACTCAATACATTTACTGACCTGACACTACGACCAGCTTACGGGACACTACTTGGATACACTCAGGAGGAAGTAGAGAAATATTTTTGTGGCTATTTAACCCGGTCAGCGGAGATTTTGGGAGTCAGGTGCAATGACATGATGGAAGAATTGATCAAGTACTACGGTGGATACTGCTTTGAGAGAACTGCAACGAAACAGGTTTTTTCGCCTTGGTCTATTCTGCAATTTTTTTCTGCGCCTGAAGACGGTCTTTGTGATTACTGGATGGGAAGTGGTGCTCGTCCTTCTGCTCTTTTGCAATACATGAAATCACATTACCTGAGAAACCCCGAAGAATATGGAGCCGTGAAATCCATCTCTTTGAGCAGTCTTTCTGACTCCCCCGATTTAAAGGATTTGACGGACATCGGGCTTCTAACTCAGGCTGGATACCTCACCATCAAATCGGTTGAGGAAAATGAAATTGCCTTTGTTGACTACCCGAATTTAGAGGTTCGTAAGGCGATGGCTAAACTTTACTTGAGCCAACTTTTAAGTGGGAAAACTGCCCGGCAAGTGGGTGCAGGTTCGATCGCTAAAGTACTGGCTTCAGAGGCGGCAGAATCCGTTTACCATGACTTTAACAAACTATTTAAAGCCATTGGTTACCAAGACTATCCAGTTCAGAAAGAGTCACAGGTTGTTACGATTGTTCAGGTCTACATGGCAGGGTCAGGGTTACAACCAAGAATTGAGGTATACAACCATTTGGGCCGTAGTGACTTGGAAGTTAAAGCAGGAAATCG
>CANQMZ010000156.1 GCA_947625105.1 uncultured Parasutterella sp. | reverse complement strand
AAGGAAACGGTTTCGTCATTGGAGTTTTCACTGCAGTCTTTACTGAGATGGAATGCGCGAAAAAGCCGCCGTAGTCGTCATTGGGCAAGCCATTCCAAGACATTTAACTGCCTAATCCCATCATAATCTTTTGAACCGTAATCCCTAGTTAAGATGTATTTGGGGTAGTTGTCCTTTATCAATTTTAAGGAAGCAAGTTCTCTTTCCAATGTTTTCGGGTCATTTATGGTATCCGTGACTTGGTAATACTCCAAGCCATTCGATGTTTCTGCAACAAAATCTATTTCTTTATTCTCAACAACTCTATCTTTATTTTTGTAATCTATCTTCCCAACATAGACTTTGTAGCCCCTGCGCAAAAGTTCCAAATAAACCACATTTTCCAATATATGGCCTGTGTCTTTAATGTTGTCATTCATGAGCATATTTCTGATACCCATATCAACCAGATAATATTTATTTTGAGTTTTTAAGACCTTCCGACCACGAATATCATATCTGTCAGCTTGATACCAAATATACGCATCCTTAAAAGCATCTATGTAATCGTCCAGTACCGATGGCTGGAGAACGATACCATCATCTTTGAGCATATCGCTCATCCTTTTTATAGATATTTCTGAGCCGATGGCGCTTGCCATAAATTTCATAATTCGTTTGATTCTGCTGGCATTAGTAATATTTTTTTTACTCATGACATCATATAAAACCACGGTGTCATAGATGCCGTTAAGATAAATTTCAATTTGCTTCTTTAAATCTGGCGTATTCAGCTTTACAAAATACTGGGCATATGGGAACGAGCTATACGCCAAATATTCTGCATAGGCCTTATCTAAATTGTTTGTTGGCCGTATAGACAAAAACTCCTTGAAAGATAGGGGAAACATTTTAATTTCTATGTATCTTCCAGTCAAAGATGTTGCCCATTCACTGGATTGAAGTTTAGAGTTAGAACCCGTCAAATAAATGTCGATGTTTTTCTTTTCATAAAGGCTACGTACCGTTTTCTCAAAATTTTCAACGTTTTGAATTTCATCCAAAAAAATATAATTCTTTTTATCTTTCACCAAATTATCTGCAATATGCCTGTGTAGCTCGTGATAATCCAAAAGCTTGGCATTTTCGTCTTCCTCTAATTTGATAATTTTGATTTGTTCCGGTGACACACCTTGCTTTTTCAGTTCCTCGGCATACAATTCATAAACTGTTGATTTCCCCGAGCGGCGAACACCTGTTAGGATTTTGATTAAATCGGTATCCTTAAACATCAGCAATGCTTTAATATATTGCGGTCTTTCTATTACAAAATCACCCATGAACTTGTCTCCTTTAATATATTTATTTTAATAAAAATATGAGAAAAGTCTACTATTTTTATAAAAAATTATAAAAATTTTAGACAAATACAGATTTTTTATCTTATTTTGAGTTAAAGTTACTATGTTCTCACGGTAGTTTGTTGCGTTGATTACTTTTGTGTTTCTTCGGTGTTTTTTGCTTCGGGTTCATCTGGTGTTGGAGGTCATGACATAACCGCCATTTAGAACTCTCACAGATTTGAATGATTGGTCTGGTACCGTACTCAAATAATGAAAAATGACCACTCGGTTTTGATGAGATCGGTGTGTCAATAATGCCGACGTTAGATGGATTCAGATTTTCAATCTTTTGGATACGTTAAGGGGAGAAGGGATGGTTCGCAAGTAGCCGCCACTTTATTTAGCACAATGAGAATTTTTCGCAGTCCCCATCCCTTCCTTTATGCAGGTAGGGAACAGTTGTCTCTATCGGAAAGTGGTCTGATAAAAATGGAGTACGACTATAAACAACATTTTAGAAATCGGCGGTCAATGAGCTGCTGTCTCTTACGCCTTTGGGATCGAGCTTTTCAAAAGTGAAGTGTATTGAAACAGATTTGTATTCGAATAGCGTTAGTGAGTTAATAAAAGAAGAAAAATTTTCTTTGAAATGCAGCACGGGCGCCTAGATGCACACACAAGGGCAAGATAAATAAAGTGGTTTTTAAGGAGTTAAGAACTTATCTTGGGAGTGCTAGATAAGTTAAGAAAAATCTAGCCTTAGTCAAAAACTAGAGCCGCTCAAAGGCAGCTCGTAGACTAACCGAAAATCAGATTAGAAGTTTTGGCGGATACCCAAGTAAGTCTGCCAGCCGTTGTATCTCACTTCTTCAACAGCTTTCCATCCCTTACCCGCGTCAACGTATCCGGCATAAGCCTTAATTACCGTATTCTTGCTGAGCGGATAGACATAGGCCGCACCAATATTCCAGGCGTTAATATCATCTTCAACTGCTCTAAGCCCAGTTATACCAGAAGCTTCAATTTTATCCGCTGTGTTATATGAAGCTTTTCCAAACATATAGCGGGCACCAATCAAAGCGTCACCGCCACCCACAGAAACCTTGGCGGACAAGCCAAACATATGGGTTTTTCTGCCACCGTTCTGATGAGCCCACTGATAAGCAAACATAGGTGTAACCTTGCCCATGTTGTACTCTAAGCCATAGTTGATCTCATACAACGCCTTGGAAGCCGAAAGGTTGGCAACCTTTTCGTCTTTATTAGCGGCGAATGCGTCTGCGAGTGTACTGTTAAAGTGGCTTTGCGCAACTACGCTAAAAGCGCTAGAAATAGCTGCATCGTTGACAGCAGTTCCCTTATTGTCTAGTACCTCGAAAATCAAACTGGATCTGATGTTGTTGGCATCGTATAAAAGACCAACACCGTAGTAGTGATTGTTTCCTGACCACTTGGCGGTGTCAGTTCCGGTCCCGTTTGAATACATCAAATGGCCACTAAAACCGCTGAAGACGGGGGTACGGTAAGCAACGACATTACTGATGCGACCAAAATCATTTCCCATCGCGGCAGAAGTCCAACTACTACCACCATAGCCAGTTCCCAACGCCCAGCCTGTCAGAATCGTATTGGACTGAGCTCCGCATGAAAGAGCACCGGTACGACCAAGGCCTAATCTGCCGAAGTTGCCAGTTACATACATAAAGGCTTCACGGCTGAAAGCGTCTCCTGCGATGGATTCAGTGCCATCATCCATGTTGAAACCTTGTTCCAAGATAAAACCTACGTTGTAACCGTTGCCAAGGTCCTCTACGCCTTTAAAGCCCCAACGATCTCCTTGGTCAAATCCGGGAGAAACTTGAACAGTCGTGTCGGAACCTTTAGCCTTTCCAACAACTACGCCTCCTTCGAGGACTCCGTAAAGTGTGACATTGGATTCGGCAAAGGCTATTGTCGAGCAAGCGGCTAAGACGCCTAAAGCAATTAGAGATTTCTTCATTTAGTGATATTTCCTTTGATTTGAAATTGTTATGTGATTAAGGTTTGATAAGAGCTTGTCTCAGGTGAGCAGCCTGTTCACGGTCATCCAACTCAAGGAGTTTTGGTTGGTTGCAGATCTTTCTCATCAATAGGAACAGGACCGCTCAAAAATCTGTACTTATAAAAACTCCCGAGTACCTTGATAACTCCAGGTATTCGGGAGTGAAAGTGCTAACCTACAAATAAATTAGAAACTATGTTTTAAACCGATAGCAGCCTGATAGCCATCGTAATAGGGATAATTCGTTGTTACCCCTGCAGCTGTAGCAGTAGCTTCGTCCTTAAAGTTGTAAGCCTTTCCTCCCTTGGCGTAGCCAGCGTAGGCATAAACAACTGTTCGCTTGCTAAGAGGATATTCGTAAGCTGCATTGATTGTCCAAACATTATGCTTGTCTTCTTCACCCGCCGTAGCTCCGTCATTTTTACCGAACAAATAGCGTGTACCGATCAAAGCCGTGCCACCACCGAGGGGAACTTTAGCGGAAAGCATAAATGTATGGTCCCTGTTTCCTTCGCTTTGGGTATAGTATTGGTAGGCGAACATCGGGATGATTGCTCCGAAATCGTAACCAAGACCGAGATTTACCAAATATTCAGGCTTCTTATCTCCAGCTACGCCTTTGTTGTCAATAGCTTCAAATGTCAAGCTATTCGTAAACCCTCCGAAGGCATATTGGGCACCAATACCGTAATAATGACTGTTGTATGACCACACAGATTCATCTTTGGCTACGCCGTTTGAGTACTCGAGAGAAAGTTTTAAACCACCAAAACTTGGGGAGACATAGGCTATCGCATTATTCAAACGACCAAAATTATGAAAAGCAGTCTGTGCACCACCTTTGTAGCCGGCTCCAAGTGCCCAACCGGTCAGGATGTTGTTGCTCTGAACTCCACCGGCCAGTGAACCAAGACGGCCAAAACCTAATTGACCAAAACCACCTTGGACATAAAGTTTTGTTTCACGAGAGAACCCATAGCTCGAACCAGTAACGCCTCCCGCAACAGTACCGTCATCAATTGAAAAACCGGTTTCAAGGATAAAGCCAACGTTGTAGCCATTACCTAGGTCCTCGACTCCCTTGATACCCCAACGATCCATGCTGTTAAACCCAGAAGTAAGAGAGACAGGATTTCCATTTTGAGCTGAGCTATGTTGACTTGTGATTGCTCCATCAAGGATTCCATAAAGTGTGACGTTAGATTCGGCAAAAGCAAAACTTGAGGCTGCGCTCAAAGCAGCTAATGCGATAAGTGTTTTTTTCATTTGAGTATTGCTCCAATTGAAGTTAGAAACCTTGCTAAAAATTCAAATTCCTAGCAATCAATCAGAGA
>CANQMZ010000155.1 GCA_947625105.1 uncultured Parasutterella sp. | reverse complement strand
ATTTTGCTGAAAAGGGAGTTGCTTTTCTTAAAAAACTCTGTTGGTTTACTCCTTTTCACGTGAAAACTTGATGAGCCTTTTATTTTGAAGCTGTTTGATTACAGCAACAAGGTTTTTAATCAAGTGATCGTGATAAATCTGACCACGTTTTGGATCGGCTTTGCTTGGCTCCCCCGTTGCTCCGCCCGCCTTTTCTGCGTTTTTCTTCGCATGCTCGATGCTGCTTGGCACATAACACAAGGTGTCGTGCTCGTATGTCGGGTCCACGGAGTAAAGCTGACTTGCCCCTATCGGATTATCTACGGCCTTTTCCAAGTGGACAAGCTCAGGAAATCTAGCCATCATGTGGGAAGTCTCAATATCCTCGGCGTGTCCGACCTCTCCAAAACCCAACTCTTTGACGATGTCCTTGGACATATAGGCAGGATCAAAAATTTTCACCGTACAGCCGAGCCGAGTTTGGGCCTTTTGAGCGCATAGCTGCATCCAAACCACGTTAACGATTCTGTGTCCGTTAATAAGGATGAACTTGTCAATGCCGTGTTTAGTCAGAGATTCAATAATGTCAAAAACCAAATCCTCCAAAACTTCCGGACGAACGGTAAGCGTGCCCGGTAGAACCATATGGTGCGGGCTCCAACCAAACCAGACAGGAGGTGTAATGATGGCCGAGGTTTTTTCAGCAGCTTCTTCGGCCAGTGTAATAGCGACAAATGTATCTGTTCCCAATGGCAAATGATAACTGTGTTGTTCGGTGCTACCCACCGGAATCAACGCGACTCCTTTACTTTCTTTTATTGCTTTCTTAGCTTCTTCCCAGCTAAGGTCCTGCAACCATTCGGTCATTGAGCTCTCCTTTAAATAGATATTTACGAGTTGATTTTAGGGGCACAAGGATTTAATTAACTATTTTTAAAGTACAAATTTAGCCTTTCCTTTAGTCGTCCAAAACGGAAGAAAAAAGAAACCTCAATACCGGCAAAGGTAATGAGGAGGTTCAAAAAATTTTCTTATTCTCTACTTGAATACTTCAGACAGACCATAAAGCTTTAATAGCGTGTTAAACGAAGCAGGACGGTTAGCGAGCTTTAAGCTTCCACCAGCTTTTTCGGCCTCTCGAAGCCAGCCTAGGGCCAAAGCAACGGCTGAGCTATCGACCTTCTTGACGTTTTGGAAATCAATGACACCATCCTTGTTTTTAATCGCAAGAAGACCCGTCTCGAGTAAACCTCTCGCATTTTCAAAACTGATCTTTGTCTCCTCTATCAGCATCAACGGTCCCTACTTCTTCTCAAGCTTGGAGACGCGGTCTTTTAACTGCTCTATCAAGCCTTTGATACCTGAGTTTGAAATCACGGAGGAAAACTGTGAGCGGTAGTTCTCAACAAGCCACACACCGCCAATGTTCACATCAAAAATTTTCCATACACCGTCTTTTTTCAGCAAACGATAGTCAAGCGCAATCGGATCATGGCTTTTTGACACCAAACTAGAACGGATGATAACGGTTTGATCCTTATCTGAAAATTTATTTTTTCTGAGTTCAACACGATAATCGGATGCTTCTTTAACAGCCCCAGAGTAAACGGCAACGAGTAGCTTTCGGAACAAAGTCATGATTTCTTGCCTTTCTTCCTCGCTTGCCTTTCTCCAAGCAGGTCCGACAGCCATTCGAGTCATGGTCTGAAAGTCGGTAAAAGGAAGGATGCTATCGTCTACCAACTTGTTGATGTGAACCGGATCCGCCTTGGCCAGTTCCGGATCCTTTCTAATGGCGTCAAGGACTTCGTTGGACACTTGAAAAACCAGCTGATCAGGAGGCAGATTTTTATCAGCCGCAGTCGCATAAAAGCTTGCGCCCAAGCAGATAAGAAAAGCTAAAAACAGTGTGACTAGCTTTTTCATTTTTTAGTGTCCTTCTTTGCATCTGTCGCTACATCATCGGCAAACGGATCTAGCAAATTGGTATCAGAAAGGATGGCCGGATCATCACCGTCTTGAATCGCGGACTGCCTTGCCTGTAGATAGGCATCCCTTGTCGCAATATAGGGATCAACCGCCTTATCAAGCATGTCGGTTACAGGAAGCAGTCTTTCTCTGGCGTTGACAAACTTGGCTCCCCACCACGGCCAGACGAACCAATCCTCCCCAATGTAGGTATTGGGATCCATAAACAATTCGGGGACGAGGCCAACCGCGTCCCGGACGTTAGACGGACCAAAAATGGGGAGTACTAAATACGGTCCGTTTGGAATTCCCCAAACCGCCATGGTTTGTCCAAAGTCCTCGGGCTTCCTGGGAATATCCACTTCTTTAGCGACATCAAAGATTCCGACCAAACCCACCGTTGAGTTAATCATGAGACGGAAAAGCGAGAGGATGCCATCCTCGACTTTTCCTTGTAGGACGTTATTGACAGCATTGGCTGGCTCCATCGTGTTTTGGAATACACGGGTAATACCCTCTCTGACGGGTTTTGGCGTGACAAATTGATAACCCTTTGCAATCGGTCTGATCAATACCGTATCAAACACGTCATTAAAAGCGAAAATCTGTCGATTCATCGACTCCAAAGGGTCGGCAGGATTTTCACCTGAATTGTCCGGAACTGAGGCGCAACCGCTAAGAGCTACGATACCGGCGGCCGCAACTACTTTGAGTATTAAACGATTCAGCTTAAACACGATTCTGTCCTAATTATTACTTGAAGCATTCTCCTCAGCCTTGTTAAACATAAACTGGCTGATAAGATTTTCCAAAACTACTGCACTTTGGGTAAATTGGATTTTGTCACCATTGACAAGTTCCTTGTCATCTGCCCCGGGCTGCAATCCGATGTATTGTTCACCGATTAGTCCCGATGTGAGTATCTTAGCCGAAGTATCGGCAGGGAATTTGTATTTGCTTTCTATGGATAAAACGACCTTCGCTTGGAAATTCTCATTGTCAAAACCAATCGAATTTACCCTCCCGACAAGGACTCCAGCGCTACGGACCGGCGCTCTTGCTTTAAGACCGCCGATGTTGTCGAAATAGGCCGTCAACTCATAGGATTTTCCTGTACTGATTGAACTCAAATTAGCCGCCTGGAGTGCCAAAAACACTAGACCCAAAACGCCTAGGATGACAAAAAGTCCAACAAAAAAATTAACCTTAGAATTTTGCATAGCAAACTTTCCGTTTAACCGCTTGTAAACATCATGGCGGTCAATATGAAATCTAATCCTAAAACAACCAATGACGAAATAACAACCGTTCTTGTAGTCGCACTCGAGACGCCCTCGGGAGTTGGTTTAGCCGTAAAACCCTGGTAGAGCGCAATGGCTCCAACCGCCACTCCAAAGAAAAACGACTTGAGTACTCCGTTTCCTATATCACTGCTAAAGTCGACCCCGGCTTGCATCTGCGCCCAGAACGCGCCTGAATCCAAACCGATTAGCGGTACTGCCACCAACCAACTCCCGATAATGCCAATCGCCGAAAATAAAATAGCCAATATGGGCATTGCCACAATGGAGGCCACAAACCGTGGCTCAAGGATTCTCCTAAGTGGATCGACCCCCATCATTTCCATTGCGGCCAATTGCTCTCCGGCATTCATCAAACCGATTTCAGCCGTTAAGGAAGTACCTGCCCTGCCAGCGAAAAGCAATGCCGTCACTACAGGACCAAGTTCACGGAGCAGAGAAAGCGCAACCAAAACCCCTAGGGCCTGCTCACTACCGTAGGAAGACAAAACATAGTCTCCCTGCAGCGCTAACACGAAACCGACGAACAAACCACTGACCAAAATAATGACAAGTGAGTAATTCCCAACAAATTGAAGCTGAATGATCGTCTGCTGCAGATGGCGTATGGAGGCTCCGAGGTTAGCAAGCAACCTTAGACAAAAGAGCCCAAAATCGCCCAAGCCTTCAATGGCTTGAATAATTTTCTCTCCCAAGAGGCTGATCAATTTGAAGATATTCATGGCTTCAGCCCCAAATCTTCCAAAAGAGGTTTGGCCGGGTAATGGAATTTGACCGGACCATCAGGCTCACCGTTGACAAACTGAACAACGAAGGGATCCTTGCTTTCCCTGAGCTCCTGAGGAGTACCCTGTGCGGCCACTTTGCCGCTTGAAATCATGTAGACGTAATCGGCGATAGCAAAGGTCTCTGCCACGTCATGGGTAACGATTATGCTGGCAGAGCCAAGGGCATCGTTCAGGTTCTTAATAAGTTGCGAGGTCACGCCCATGGAAATGGGATCCAATCCGGCGAAAGGCTCGTCATACATGATAAGGTCCGGATCCAACGCGATAGCTCTTGCCAAGGCGACTCGGCGGCTCATACCTCCGGAAATCTCCGCAGGGTACAGACCCGCTGCTCCCCTTAAACCAACAGCACCAAGCTTGAGTAACACCAGATCATGGATAAGCTCTTCGGGCAAATCAGTGTGTTCTCTCAGGGGAAAGGCAACGTTTTCAAATACCGTCATGTCTGTGAAAAGCGCACCGAACTGGAAAAGCATCCCCATTTTTTTACGTAAACGGAATAGGTTTTGACGATCTTTGGGATCAAGCCTTTCTCCGCCAATCGAGATAGAACCTTTTTGAGGGGTCAGAAGTCCTCCGATCAATTTCAAGAGAGTTGTCTTACCCATCCCGGAGCCACCCATAATGGCTACCACAGAACCGCGTCGAAATTCCATATTCACATCATCAAGAATGAGCCGTTTCCCGTAGGAAAAGCTCATCCCTCTGATATCAACTAGAA
>CANQMZ010000154.1 GCA_947625105.1 uncultured Parasutterella sp. | reverse complement strand
GCTAACAAATAAATGCAATTCCCCTCCTCACCAGAGGGGCTCTTTTTATCCAAATTACCGGGTAATCCTACCGACCAGTACCACAGAAACCTCGCCATTAGCCTGCAAATCCACTCTTTGGCTACCGCCACAAAATCGTTCAGTTTCGATTCAGGCGAGTATCATTGAGGGGTTGGCAGCGAATTTTCCGTTAGCCTTTTTGTTAAACATTTCAATTTATTTCCTCCGGAGGAAACCTAAAATGAAAAAATTACTTTTAGCCGCGGCAGTCGCCCTGGCAATGCCTGTAGCAATGGCTTGGCAGCCCACAGGTGATATCAACATCATCATTCCTTACAAGGCTGGTTCAGGTACAGATACGGGTGCCCGTCTTCTCGTTACAGAGGCTGGCAAGTACATCAAGAACCCAATCATCATTCAAAACCTTCCTGGCGCTGATGGAAAGATTGGTTGGACAAAACTGGTTAACTCCAAACCCGATGGCCAGACACTTGGCTTCATCAACCTGCCGACATATACTACTTTGGCTGCTCAGCCCGGTGCTCCTTTCTCCATCGTTGACATCGTTCCTATCGCCAATCACCTGACAGAAACCGGTGTTATTGTTGTTAAGGCCGATTCTCCATACAAGACCATTGAAGATCTCGTTGCCGCCGCCAAAAAAGGCAATCTGAAAGCTTCGACCAATGGCGTTAAGGCTTCCAACCATACAGCCGCTCAGTTGTTCGCAAAGAGCGCCGGATTTGACTACAAAGCCATTCCTTACGGCGGCACAGCCGACCAGTTGCTCGCTCTTCGTCAGGGCGAAGTTGACTTCTCAGCAGCCAAGGTTGCCGACGTTGACAAGCTTGTAAGAACAGCCAAACCAGAACTCCGCGTTCTCGCTGTATACGACACAAAACGCGCTCCTGAGTATCCGGATGTTCCGACACTTGGTGAAAAAGGCTACTACCCGGAATGGTACGGTTCTGCCCGCGCTTTGGTTGCTCCTAAGGGAACAAAGCCGGAAGTTATCGAATACTATGTCGATGCCTTCAAGAAGACGATGGACGATCCGGAAACTAAGGCTGCTCACCAGAAGGCCGGTATGTCTCCCGACTTCAAAGACAACAAGCAACTTGGCGAGTTGATCAAAGCTCAGGACAAGTTCGCTCGTGAAGTGATCAACAAGCTCTACTAATTAACAGCTTTTTGAGTTAGCTGTAAACAGAACCGACCTTCGGGTCGGTTTTGTTATGGATTGAACAAATCCAGTGTCTCACCTTTGCGAATGCGCCGTTTAGGCTCAGGCTTGGCTAAATCTCTTCTTATCCACTCAACAACCAGTTCAGATAAATAGCCAATCTGCTCTTGTGTCAATGGGACATGCTTCTCAAAACCGTGCCACTTCTGAAGGCAACTTCTACAGCAACAGCCCGTAGCGTGCTGGGCCGTAAACACAGGGTGCCCTTTGGTGGGCGTCTGTTTACCGTCGTTTTTAGGTTCCGCCTGCCCTATTCTTTTGGTCAAAAGATCTTTTGCATGCTCCTTGAGCACTGTCTGTCCCTTAGCAATAGCATATTGCCTGTCAGTTTTAGAAAGACGAAAACCCGCCCGAAAAGACGAGCGGGAAAGCTTTTCAAAGATGTCTTTGAATTTTTGTTCGGCAGGATCGTTTACGGCCATATCAGCCGAATAGCCTTCTAGAGAGCACCAAGTCAAAACACTCCTGCAGATAAGCTCTGAAACGCTCAGGTTCAGATTCTTTCATGAGCTGAGCGTCCTTTTGCGAGAGGATGTACATTAACAAGAGTCGTGCCTTGGCAGCGGTAGTTTCTCCGGCCATGATGCAACCTGCCTCAAGAGTATCGGTTACGCTGCCGGGATATCCGTAGCAATCAAGAACCCTTCCTGCAGGGGTTCTGGTGGCAATTACAACCGTCAAGCCGGCTTTAACAGCTCTTCTTACAGAAGGCATCATCGGAAACGGAATATTGCCACGTCCGAAACCTTCAATAACCACTCCGTCATAGCCAGATTTAACGACATAATCAACCATTTCTCCCTTGTCGCCTGAAACCGCTTTAACGAGAGCGACTTTTGCCGTGAGTTTCCGCGGAGTTGGGAAATTCAGCCCGGCATCTTCTGAAAGAATACCTGAGCGGAAATAGACCATATCCTCATCAACATAACCGATAGGGCCCCAACCTGGCGACTGGAAAGTTGCACAGTTGGCCGAATGAGTTTTTTCCACTCTGGCAGCCGAATGGATTTGATCATTCAAACAGACCATGACTCTGGCCACATCGTCATTGAAATCGTGGCATGCAATTCTCACCGAAGCAAGAATATTCGCAGGACCATCCGCACCTACAGCATCAGCCCCCCGCATTGCCCCGGTTAACACAATCGGTTTAAAGGCCGTTTGCTGGAATTTATCTGAAAGAGAAATGGAAAGAAAATAAGCCGTCTCCTCCAAGGTGTCAGTTCCGTGTGTGACCACGACACCGGAGACTTCGGGGCGCTCCAACGTTTTTTGAATCTTTTTAGAAAGTTCAAGCATCATGTCGGGGGTGACCGCGCTTGACTGTACATTAGAAAAATTCACCACCTCGATATTGCAGAGATCTTTTAAACCGGGAACGGCGGCACAAAGATCCTCGCCAGAAGAAGCCGGCACTCTAGAGCCGTCTGCTCTAGCCTTCATAGCAATCGTGCCCCCGACGGCAAAAATAACGACGGTTTTATCTTCCATCACATCCATATAACCGTCATCAAGCACTTGGTCGGCAAGATCAAGATCTTCGTCTTCCAGATAGGATTCCTGTTTTGGAGACGCTTTTGTTTGTTTAGCGGCAGTTTTGGATTTTGAGGTAGTTTTAGTAGACACCTTGTGGCTCCTTTTTACTTGGCTATTGCTTTAACAATTTACCCGGGTTCATGATTGATTTGGGATCAATCGCCTGCTTGATTTTCCTCATCAATTCTATTTCAAGCGGCTCCTTGAATTGGTAGTTGTGTTCAAGCTTGAGCATTCCAATGCCGTGCTCGGCGGAAATAGATCCTTCGAATTTATTGACTTCTCCGTAGAGAATATCTCTTATCTGGTTCTCAAACTGATAAGTGAGTTTTGGATCCTGGGGACTTACAAAATTGAAATGTAGATTTCCGTCGCCCAAATGTCCGTAGATGGACAAGCCAAGCCAGGGGAAAGCTTCCTTAAGTTTGGCACTTGTTTCTTCAATAAATTGAGGAATACTTGAGATAGGAAGGCTAATATCACTGTGAATGCTGCCTCCTGCCGTCCTATCGGCAAGAGGAATGGATTCTCTGACATGCCAGAAAGTCTTGGCATCGCCGACAGACTGAGCTATAACCGCATCAAGGATTTCATCGTTTTCAAAAGCGGATTCAAGAAGCTTTTCTAGAACACTGTCTTTGGTGGGATGCTCAAGGGACAACTCAATCAACACTTTCCAAGGAGACGCAGTCAATTTGGGAACTTCAACATCGGGCAGATACTTTGCTACCCGACCAATGGGCAACTCACTAATCAATTCAAAAGCGCTCAATGAAGAGCCTGCTATAAGCTTTGCTCTATTGAGCAGCTCATTGGCTTTCTTGGGATTGTCAAGGCTGACAAAGGCCGTTTCTTTTTGTTGAGGAATAGGATAGAGTTTGAGTACAACCGCTGTGATGATACCAAGTGTTCCTTCACTACCGATAAAAAGATCTTTGAAGTCGTAGCCCGTATTGTCTTTTCTAAGTCGGCGCAGACCATTAAAGATTCTTCCATCAGGAAGCACTACTTCCAAACCGAGTACCAACTCTCTAGTGGTTCCGTACCTTAAGACCGCAACGCCTCCCGCGTTGCAGGCACAGCAGCCTCCGATAGTCGCATTGCCCTCTGCGGCAAAGGAAAGCGGGAAAAATCTATTAATTGATTCGGCTTTTTCATGAACCTCCTCAAGTGTCATCCCCGCCTGAACGGTCATCGTATCGGAAGCGGGATCAGCAGAAAGCAATTTTTTCATCCGGGTCATGGAAATCAATATTTCCTTACCTGGCTCCGTTGTGCTCGCAGAACCAGTCAGATTGGTATTTCCGCCTTGAGCAATGATAGGAATTGCTTTCTCAGCACACAGCTTCACAAGGCGGCTAACCTCTTCTGTACTCGCAGGGCGGATTACTGCCAAAGGAACTGATTTGTAGTGATCGGTAAAATCATCGGTATAGGGACCGTAAAGAGTTGGGTCATCAATAACATTACTAGCACCCACGATCTCTTGGAATTGAGTTTTAAGTGAAGAATCCATCTTTATCAAGCTTAAGAATAAGGTATTGGGTAAGTGTAGAAAATTATTGGCTAGTTGTGACAGCAACGGCAAAATTTTTCTTAAGAGCTTCGGATTCTTTCATTTAAAAATACCTATTAAAACCATTGGAATTTGTCACTGGAAAACAGTTCCAAGCATTGCGTTGGTAATATAAGTCCCGAAGTCGTATATGCTTAACCTATACCACGGCAACTCGTGGTGTGTTTAAATGCATTGAGCGTTGATCACAATTCGTTCTTTTACGGAGGAGGCCCGCCTCCATCATGCTGCTTTATAACGTGCCTTGCGCCGACCCGCACCTCGGTCTGCCCGCTGGATCTCGATGTTCATCGCTCGACCCAAACCATCTGTCGCTACAACATCTAACCGCACCGAGCGTTTGAGTATGTTCTCCACGAAAACCTGTGTCCGTGACTGTTTAATCTAGAGCAAGCAAAACGGCAGAAAATCCCTCCTCAAAAATAAAGGACAACCGCCGTTTTCAGTGTGTCATTGCGAGATGTCACGAAA
>CANQMZ010000153.1 GCA_947625105.1 uncultured Parasutterella sp. | reverse complement strand
TAAGAAAAAAATCAATTCCCCTTGCCAGCCCTTTGGCTACGGGGCTTTGTCTATTTAAAGGGTGCTAAAGACAGGTAGGTATGAAAACATAGTTTTGCCTAAAAATTTTAAAGGCTATCTAACGAGGGCTATTTCATGGACAGCAATTGTTCCATTGCTTGTTCTTTCGTTTATGCAAATTAGTATGCTGTCAAGGACATCACAACAGGAAGAAACTAGGCAAATTGCCTTTACCCAACAGGTAGCACATAGCTTTTCCGAGTTTTTGAGATTTAATGCATTATTTCTTGATAGTACGACTCAACTTCTACAAGTCCACGAGGATGATCAAAATTTTTCTGACTCAAGATGGCTAAATGACCAGCTTAGGGTAAATCCAGACATATCGAGATTAAGATTGATTTATGAGCCAAGGGATCGAGATCCTGCAGATAATAACAAGAGTTTCCTGACGCGTACAAAGCTGGTAGAGGAACTGGGAAGCACCATGTTATGCACCTCGAAAGAATTTCTTTATAAGGGACATCCCGCGGAACTCCAAGGTTGCTATTCAAGGCAGGCTTTAGGGAGACTATTTCGAAATGCTGAAAGCTATCCACCTATAGAAATAGAGCTTCTGAGTGCGAAGTATGCGGACAATAAAAATTTATTGAGTTTTGCTGATAATGGAGACAGAGCACTACTTCCGATTGAACCAGAAAAAATATTTGATAACATTCAAGAAAACAAAAGAATATGGATTACTGAGGGACCAAGAAAAGATGCGCAAATCGTGTCCGCCTTCCAGGTTCCAAACAGCGACTGGATCATAGTAGGAAGACAGCTGGTTAGTCTCAGAGATCAGATACTACAAAGTTCATTGGAAACATCAGGGGCTTTGATATTGGCTTGTTATTTTTTGACGGTTATCGTCGGTTCTGTTTTGGGAGGAAAACTCAACGACAATGTCCAAATGCTGATACAACAAGTCCAAAATTTTTCAAAAAGAGGACATTTTGGTCAAATTCAGGATTCTTTTTTACAGAGTGCTCCCCAGGAGTTACAAAAACTCTATGAGCAGTTTAAGAATATGGCCTTGGTTGTTAATCAATCGCAAGATAGACTGAGGGCGATGAATTTTGAGCTCGCAGAGAAAGTCAAATCCCGCACGGCAAATCTAAAGAGTCGAAATCAGGAATTGTTGGCATTGAGTATGCTTCTCGCACCGCTTGTGGATCCATCGACAGTTGTAATCCATAAGACAATCAAAAGATACAGAGAATTATTGGGGTTAACGTATTTAGCCCTCCTGAAGGAACCTCGAGATGGTTCTTTCTACATCAAAATAAAAAACCTGGATTCACAGCCAGTTGGTTATTTAGTGGCTGATATGGAATGTAAAAAAGATGAATTCAAAGTACATTCTTTGGAACGCCTTGCCCGGTCTATTGCGATAGTTTTAGACAATGAGAAAATGTATTCCATGGCTAGGATTGGTTCATCCCGTTTCACATCATTGCTAGAATCAATCACTGACGGAGTAGTGTTGGTGGGGTTAACCGGGAGTTTGATTTATGCGAATTCCACCGCAAGAAGGATGTTGGACATAAAGCCCAACGAAAGCATTCCTAAGGTATTCAAGCATCTAAAAAACATTTTCAACGTTTACCGGAGTGCTCAACCTTATACAGGAAACCATTCAGAAAGAATTTGTTGGCAAAGCAAATTTAATTCTAGCTTTTTTATGGAAACTACACAGTTTGTTGTGCCTGAATTCATGGGGTACGAAGGAGAAAGAAAGGGGTTCATTTTGAGAGATGTCAGCGATGAGGTCAGGACTGAAGATATGAAGAATTCCTTTATCTCGATCGTAGCTCATGAGCTTAAAACACCCGTGGCGACGATGAGGTTGCAGCTTGAGACGCTAAACAGACAAAGAGTGAAAGGAATAACAGAGGGATTTTCCGAAACATTAAGCGAGATGTTGGAAGAAAATGAACGACTACAGCATTTGATTTCAAACTGGCTTGACTTATCTAAACTCCACGCTGGATCTATGAAACTTTCAATTGATGTTTTACCACTTGAAACACTATTGAAAAAGGCATTGCGCGAAGTACGGAAACGTTACCCTCAGCTAACGGCGAGTATAAATATCGGCGAAGGTTCCGCATGCGCTATGGGAGATGAGGATAGACTTCTGCAGGTGTTTATTAATATTTTAGAAAACGCTGCTCGTTATAACGATAGCTCATCGCCGTCCTGCAAAATTACTACTACCAGGACATCCAAATGCGTTGAAATAAGTTTTTCTGATAATGGAATCGGCATTCCCAGCAATGAATTGGAGAAAATTTTTGATTGGTTCTACCAAATTGATATGAGCGACAGACGTAAAGTTGGCGGGGTAGGGTTAGGACTAGCCATATGTCGAGGAATTGTCTCAGCGATGGACGGACGTATATGGGCAGAAAACGCAAAGAATGGCGCAGTCTTTAAAATTCTGTTGAAAAATTTGGGGGATGATTGTGACGAAGCCACTGGTTCTGATAATTGACGATGAAAGTAAGATTCGTAAACTTTTAGCGGCAAATTTGGAATACGAGGATTTTGAAACCTATGTTTGTTCAAACGCCACTCAGGCCATAGGCCTGCTAACAAGTAAGCAGGTTGAACCTGATGTCATCCTTTTAGATCTCATGATGCCTCAAATGGATGGAATGACTTTTCTAAAGAAGTTAAGAAAATTCAGCAATACGCCTGTAATCATCGTTACGGCTAAGGACGATAGACCTTCGTTGTTAGAGGGGTTCAGGGAAGGGGCAGATGATTACATAACTAAGCCCTTTTATATTGACGAGTTACTAGAAAGAATTAGGGCTGTGCTCCGGAGAAGTTCGATCGAGAAAGGTAATCAAGTCCAAAAGCAAGAAAAAACGATTCTGAGAAGTGGCAAATTGATATTAGATTTGGATCAGAGGAAGTGTCAGATTGAAGGTGCTAGCTCTGTTCACTTAACGAACAGGGAATTTTTGCTTCTAGCTCAACTAATGAGGAAGCCGGGAACAGTATTTACTCATGAACAACTTTTGCGTTCGGTTTGGGGAGAAGAATTCATTGGTGAAGTTCAATACCTAAGAGTTGCTTTTACACGAATTAGAAAGAAATTAGAACAAGCAGGTCTGAAGGGTAGTCTCATATCTTCATATTCGAGCGTTGGCTACATTTTGACAGAGCTGTGATGTGGGCCAAGTTTTCAATAAAAAACGAAAGTGGTTAAAGTGTCGCAGAGACGAAATGAAAATTAATTTTTCTGCAATTTTCTTGCTCCGTTTTTTTATTGTTATGCAATAAGCTAAACATAAACTTTCTCCGTTGACTCATCAAAACAAGGAGAAAGTTAATGACGACTCAAATGATTATTGCCCAGTGCATTATGGTTTTGACATTGATCGTGATGATTACTGGTCTCACACCTATCTACATCACCGCTATTACCGGCGCAGCAATTGCGGCGATAGTCGCCGGGTTTCCTCTTGCCGGAGGAGCCAAGGTGACCGTAGCCACTATGATTAATTCTGGTCTCAACCCAGTGATCGCCGATATGACGGGTATCCTGCTATTTATCGGCATTATGCAGGCAACTGGGTTTCTTGATGTCATTGTTAGAGACATCGTCCGAATTGGAAATAAAATCGGAGGAGGGCCCGGAGTTTGTACGGCAGGCGGTATTGCAGCAGGTTTAATTGGTGCTTTAACAGGTTTTACACAGCCGGTTATTACTGCCGTTATTACAGGTCCGGCTGCAGTTCGCTTGGGCGTTGAGCCAAACAAGGTAGCGGGTATCCAAGCTCATGCTGGTCATATTGGTAACCTTGCGGGTTTCACGCATCCCACACAAGTAGCAATTCTCGCAACGGCTGGAATCGGTTTTGGTTTATTTAATGTCCTCGGCTTAGTTGCTGCATTGTCAATCTTTTTCATGTCCGCTCTGCGTGTTGTTCTTGACATGCATAGGAGAGGCGTGACCATTTCTGAGGAAGATCGCATTGCAGTAATGAAAGAAATTAACGCCAAAGAGTACAAGACAACTTCTTTTAAAGCATTCTTCCCCTTTGTTGTTTTAGTAGTCGGTTTTGTGCTTGGTCTTCCTATTTTTCTTGTTGGCTTGGCCTCCGCGCTTGTCGTTATGATCTTAGCCCATGAGAATATGAAAACTTCAGAGCACAACATGATGGTTGGTGTTGGTCTGATCGCCGTTCCATTAGTTGCGACCATTGGCTTCTTATTTATGAGTACGGTTATTAAGCAAATTGGCTTGGCAGACACTATTGGAACCTTGGCCGGACCGATCTTGGCCTTCTCTCCAATCATCGCTATGTTTGCGGTTTCTTTCCTGACCGGATTTATGACTCAATCCTACGGCGCGTCAGCCGCTGTTGTACTGCCGTTCTTACAGGTTGTGTTAGGAACTGGGGCAGACCATTTTGCAGCAGCCTTTGCCGCTGCGTCCGGAGCTGCCTTGATGCAGTACTTCTTAACTGGTGGTCCTGTTGCGGCTTTGTCAACAGTTATCCCAGTAGTGCCAGGTTCACAACTGAAACCGGCTAACTTGTTCCAGCGTCCATCTATATTGTTTGGCAGTTTCGTCGCTTTCTGCATTACGTTACTGCTTATATTCTTCTAATTTAAACTGGGGCCCGCGTAAGCGGGCTATACGTCATGAACAATATTGGTTTTTCCAAATCGAGTTTTGGCACGACTGGGATCGTGGGTCATGCAGGGTGTGGCCATTCCAATAGCCATTTAGGTTTTATTCAACCCGGATTTTCCATTAGCCGGATTCATTGGGAAGCAAGTTGTTTTCACCAAGTGATCTGTACCACAATCCCTCGA
>CANQMZ010000152.1 GCA_947625105.1 uncultured Parasutterella sp. | reverse complement strand
AGAAATGGAAGTTTGTTCGAGCTTAAAGAGCCGATGAGAGAAAAAGTTGAAAAATTGCTAGAAATAAATTTTGAGGAAATCATGAAAAATTTTGTGGCAGACGAAATAAAGAACCTTCTAGACAAAAACAAAAATATTATTCTTCAAGGACCTCCTGGAACGGGTAAAACACACCTCGCTCGTGAAATTGCCAGAGAATTCGTCGGTGGTAAAAGCACCTCTGAGTACGAAAAACTCTCAGATGAAGAAAAGGAAAAAGAAAAGGAAAAAATAAAAGAACAGGTAGGTTTTGTTCAATTCCATCCGAGTTATGACTACACGGATTTTGTTGAGGGATTGAGACCCGTGATGGAGGGTAACACCGTGGGATTTAAATTAAGGAGTGGAATTTTTAAAGATTTTATAGACAAAGCTAAAGATGCTTATAAGGAGGCAAAGAAAAACTCGAAAGTACCAAAAAAATACGTTTTCATCATTGATGAAATCAACCGAGGAGACATTTCTAAGATCTTTGGAGAGCTTTTCTTCTCGATTGACCCTGGTTACAGAGGAAAGGACGGTTCCGTAATACTGCAGTATCAGAATCTTCATAAAAAAACCAATAAAAATGAAAAGAAAGAAGCTAGTAAAGATGAGAATCAAGATCTTCCAAAAATCGAAGATGAAAACTTCTACATTCCCGATAATGTATACATTATCGGTACGATGAATAACATTGACAGATCAGTGGACACCTTTGACTTCGCCATGAGAAGGAGGTTCTGCTTTTTTGGAGTCTCTGCCGAAGATAGCCAGATGATGCTAAACGATCAAAAGACCATCAACCGTATGAATAACCTTAATGCGGTGATTGGAGAGAAATTGGAAGAGAACTACAAAATAGGAGCCACCTATTTTCTAGCTCTAGATGAGGGAAACGAGGATTCTGAATCACTTTGGAAATATCGCCTCGAGCCGCTTTTGCAAGAATATGTCAGGGGTCTGCCGAATGAACAAGGACTAGTTGATGACTTTCACAAGGCCTACAATAAAGGTAACGCTGGGGTTAACCCTACCGAAGATGAACACATTGAGGGTGAACAGCCGAAGTAATGAAGCCAATTAAGACCCAAAAATGACCGTTGACAATAAAAAGATGACTGTTTCAATTGAGGACAATGGCAAGGTATCATCTGAGAACATAGAAAAAGTACCGGGAATCGTAGAGGCTATCCGAAACAAAACCTTGAGAGATCTAGAAAATGAAGGTTGTTTTGTTATTCCAAACAGCCTCAAAAACTCTGAAGATCTTGGTGAGGAGCAATTTATCCTCCAAAGTATCTTCCAAGGTGGAAAGGAAGAACTTTTTACCGGCAACGTGATGGGATTTTTGGGTAAGGACAAAGACAAGGAAGGGCGTCCAATTAACGAACGCCTGATTATCCATTCTAGGTTTAGTCGTTCTCTGGACAAAGACTTTTTCCTTTGGTATATGCTTTGTGAGGTTTTTGGTGTTGCTCCCCCTAGCCTAGTCAACTTCAAGACTGACGCCTCAACAAACGATGAGGTTCTTGATCTACTCTGCCTTGTATTCCCATACTATCTCAAGGAAGCGATGAAGAAAGGAGTTTATCGGACATATGTGGAACGTGAGTACAATGATCCGAAGGTCAAAGGCACAATTGATATAGCAAGACACATAGCCCTCAATACTCCTTTTGTCGGGAATATTGCCTACAAGCGAACGGAGTTTTCATCGGACAATTACCTGACGGAACTTGTCCGGCACACAATTGAACATATTCGAAGGAAACCTTTTGGCGGAGACCTCCTCTCTCAAGTCAAGCCGGAAGTCGCTTCCATTGTGGAGTCCACTCCGCGGTATAACCAAGCAGAAAAGAGATACTGGATAAATAAGAATAAGCAAAAAATTGCCCGTCACGCTTTTTATAAAGAGTATCTCACTCTTCAAAAATTATGTTTGAAGATACTCCAAAACCGCAAAAACGCATTTGACGAAAGTCACGATAAGATATATGGTATTCTGTTTGATGGTTCATGGTTATGGGAGGAATATGTAAACAAGTTGGTCGGCAAATGGTTTTATCATCCGAAAAATAGAACAGGAGAAGGGGTTCAGTATTTGTTCGAGAAAAACAATGAGAAAATCTACCCGGATTTTATCGGTCGAGACAAAGAGATTATTATTGCCGATGCGAAGTACAAGCCGAAAGGAAATATCCGAATCAACGACTATTATCAAGTACTGGCTTATATGTCTAGGTTTGACTCCAGGCATGGGTTCTTTCTTTATCCTGAAGTCGCTGTTGATGAACAAGGTGATAAGCCTTGTGATAAGCCTTTAATCCTTGGGACTGGGCATACGTATGGATCGACGAAACCCAGAAGAGTAGAAAAGATAACGATAAACAAACTTGGTTTGGTGATACCCAAAGAGAAATCATCATTTGATGATTTTAGAAAAAAGATGAGGAGTCAGGAACGTATATTCTGTGAAAAATTCCACTACTGTCACTACTGTCCAAACGTGAACTTTTCATAAACGGGTAAAAAAAGATAAAAAATATTCTCCAGAGTTTTCTAATATTTCTAGCCAAACACCATATGGCACTAGGTGGTTGGCTTTATTTTTTTCTTTAAATATTGCTAAATCTGTGATATAATTAATTATACACATCGGTAATTTAAATTTCATTTCAAAATGAGCCATATTTTTAGAGAACTTAAAGAGATTCCTATTCCCCCTGAAGCCTATGTCAACAAGTCGGATGCTCGTGTTTTTTTGATTCTTCGTTACGAGAGTGGTAAGAACAAGAGAATTGTGATCGGACGGGCAACTTCGGCGACGGCAATGCACCCAAACGAGAATTTCCGTTATCAGTATCCAGCCCTGTGGGAACAAATGTTTGGTGACAAGGGGTTAAAACCTCATAAGCTTCACTGTGGTCTGTACGGCATGGGCTTGGCCATGGGTTGGTCAAGCAAGTTGTATCCACTTCTGGTTGATTCGTTTGGTCCTCTGTATGCAAACACAGCAATGGACTATTCGCTGTTTAGCATTCTTGATCGTACCAACACCACCGAGCTTTACTCGGAGCGTATGAGTCACGAGTGTACCTTTAGCGGGGTTGTCAGAAGCGATGAATGGCTAAGTCGTGCATTCCGCAATGGTTTCAACGAGGATGCCACTTTCGAGTTTCGTAAGAGATGGCTCGAAGCCTGTTCGGCTAACTGCAAAGAGGTATGGATCTGCGTAGACGGCTCCAACAACGATTGTACTTCTGCGCATGGTGACCTGACCGAACAGGGGGCGGCAAAATCTCACAAAGAGATTACCCTGGTCAGCTATGTCTATGCGGTTGAAGCTGAGAGCGCAATGCCTATTACTTGGTTTGTCAACCATGGTGGAATGCCAGACTGTAAGGCCATCAATGAAGTAGTCCAATACTTGGCTGCTTCAGGAATTCATGTCAAGGGACTAATTCTTGACAGAGGTTTCTGTTCGACCGAAACAATAGAACAAATCAAGGAGGCCGGCTATCAATATATCCTAATGCTCAAGAACAATACGCAAGCCTATAAACACATGTACAGCCACTTTGGCGAGTCTGTTCGTTGGAAGATGGACAAGGTCATCAATAGTGAAGGCATCTTCGGTGTTACCGGTAAGACCGGGATATTTGCCAATTCACCGGAAGAAAGTACTGTCGCTCTGTTCTTCGACTCCGTCAATGCAACAGCAAGGTGCGTTACTCTGATCCGTAAGGTCTTAAATGGGCTCAGTAAAGTTCAGGCTCAACTGAAGATGGATAGTAAAAAAGTTCCCACAATTCCTGCCGAGCTGGGCCCCTACCTCGTGGTCAGCAAGAATGGACAATCGGAATACAGCGTGCAACCATGTTATGCAGCTTGGCAAAAGTCCAACGACGAAAAAGGCTTTTATGCTGTGGCTTCTTCATTTGAAACGAACGCCCATGAAATCAATCGCCTCTACGATCTTAGAGATAGATCCGAAAAGCAGTTCTCTGTGCTGAAAACACAATTAGGATCGAAAGTAACCCGTGTCTATGAACGAAGCTCAATTGAAGCCAAATTCACTATAGCCTTCGTTGCCAGTATCCTCCGTTTCGAAATCGAAAGAGCCTGTTTCAATCTGGGTCTTGATACAAACAAGATGATTAAGGAAATGGACCGCATCGTAATCGAACTGTTGCCTAATAATGTTTATAGCCCGATACGCAACTACTCGAAACGTCAGCTTGATCTGCTCAAACAGATTGGTCTTGACAGCTCGGTATTTGACCAAATTGCGTTGCAGGCGAACAATGGGGAACCGGTTCAGAGTCAGGTTCGCACTATACCGGTAGCGATGCCAAAGCGTGGTAGAGGCAGACCTCCAAAACCAAAAACCAAGGTCGAGGCCAAGGTTCCAAAGAAAAGAGGTGGTAGAAAAAAGGGGAGCAAAAATAAGAAAACTCTGCTCCGAGAAGCGTTATTAGCTAAACTTCCACCACCGCCGAAAAGAGCTCCCGGCCGGCCAAAAGGCAGTAAAAATAAGAAAACTCTGGAAAGGGAACGATTGTTGGCTGAACAGCAACAAAAAGCTAAACGGGGCAGGGGTAGGCCTAAGGGCAGCTTAAACAAGAAAACCATTGAAAGGATGCTTCTTCAGACAAATACACCTCCGGTGATCAGAAGGAAAAGAGGCAGGCCTATAGGAAGCAGAAATAAAAAGTAGTTTCCTCGAGCATTATTTACAGGAATTTTTTACCCGTTTATGAAAAGTTCACGTTCATTGTTTAAACATTACCCCCCTGTGAAGACAAAAACATTCTCTAGTAAACCTTCCCCCAAATCCTCCGCCTTTTCCCTGAGGGAAAAGGGACGAGTCGCCCTCTGTCGTCAAGG
>CANQMZ010000151.1 GCA_947625105.1 uncultured Parasutterella sp. | reverse complement strand
CCTGTGTCTAACAAGTCACCCAATTTGCCAAAAAACTCTTCTGCCTTGTGTTCTTCTAAATACTTATCCGGAGACAATCCTAAGTCGCGAGCTCTTTGGAGAGTATCAGGCTTGAATATGGCTCCTGCCGACTCTCCTTTCTTATCCGCTCCATCAGTGTCAGCGGCCATCGCATAGATAGGCTCGCCATTTAGCTCGTGAACAAGGGCCAAAAGAAACTCAGAACAAAGTCCACTCTTACTTGGTCTCTTCCCACCAAGTGTTACGTGGCACTCCCCTCCGGAGAGCAATACCACCGGCTTTCTCCTTGGTTTAGAAAGTTCAAGTCGAACCTTCCTTGCCACCTGTTGGGCAACCGACTTCGCCTCTCCAGAAATATCATCCCCGATGATCACCGGCCTCATTCCCTTCTCTTTGAAGAAGATAGCCGCAGCCTGAAGACCCTTAAATGAGTTGGCCACAATCTTGTTTTTAACCCCTCTCATTCGGATATCACCGATTTTTGGTGTTTCGCCAACAGCACCCCTGGCCCCTGAACGCAAATGCTTGAGAATGGATTTCGGCGCATCTACCTTTGCCTGACTGAGATACCAAAGAGCATCGGCATAAGTGGAAAAATCCTCTGCGCACGGACCACTTGCGATATTGGATGCATTGTCGCCAACCGTGTCCGATACAATCAAAGCAAGAACCTCTGCCTGCTTTGCTCTAGCCGCCAATGCCAATTTCCCGCCCTTTATCTCGGATACATGCTTACAGACGGCGTCAATGTGCTCAATGGGAGCTCCGGCTTCGAGCAAATCTTCAGTGACTTTACGCACGTCATCGATACTGACATTTTTGACCGGCAAGGACAAAAGATTCGAGCCGCCTCCTGAGATCAAAGCTAATAGCAAACTTCCTTCATGAAGCTTGTCCAGTTCTTTCATTAACTTGCGGCTGGCTTCTAAATTAGTCTTGTCAGGAATCGGATGGGCTGCCTCGAGAACGGTAATACGCTTCGTTGGCTGCTTGTATCCCTTGCGCGTAATAACTACGCCGGTCAATTCTTTCTCAGGCCAAGCCTCCTCAACAGCTGCCGCCATAGCGGCAGCGGCTTTACCAGCACCCACCACAACCACATCCCCTTCAAACATCTTGGGAATATGTGGTGGAATCACCTTTCTTGGATCTACCGCATCAATAGCGGCATAAAACGATTCTTTGAGCAGCTGCTCATATTCATCTTTTTCTGTATTCAATCGAAACCTCTTACGTTTTCAAATAGTTTCCAAGAAATTGCCCTGTTTTACTAGAAGGGATTGTCCGTAGATCATTAGGGGCACACGCAGCAATGACCCTGCCTCCTCTATCCCCTCCTTCAGGTCCCAAATCAATCACCCAGTCCGAAGCCTGAATAATATCTAGATTGTGTTCAATGATCAAAAGCGTGTTGCCAGCTTGCTTGAGCTTTTCCAATACTTTCAAAAGCAGACTTACGTCATGAAAATGAAGCCCCGTTGTTGGTTCATCTAGGATGTATAGAGTTTTTCCCGTGCTCTTTTTTGATAGCTCTTGTGCCAACTTGACCCTCTGAGCCTCTCCCCCGGACAAAGTTACCGCGCTTTGACCCAGCTTGATGTAACCAAGTCCGACATCGGCTAACGTTTTCAACTTTCGGGCAATCGCCGGAACATTAGCGAAAAAATTTAACGCTTCTGTCACGGTTAGATCTAGTACTTCTGAAATATTCAAACCCTTATAACGGACCTCAAGTGTCTCCCTGTTGTACCGAGCGCCGTGGCAAACATCACAGGCTACGTAGACATCAGGAAGAAAATTCATTTCGACCTTGATCAATCCTTCCCCTTCGCAAGCTTCACAACGTCCACCCTTTACGTTAAAAGAGAACCTAGCTGGGCCGTAGCCTCT
Organism: uncultured Parasutterella sp.; assembly: GCA_947625105.1. Lineage (GTDB taxonomy): Bacteria > Pseudomonadota > Gammaproteobacteria > Burkholderiales > Burkholderiaceae_F > Parasutterella. The sequence goes on along the minus strand of CANQMZ010000151.1, from coordinate 3,055 downwards.
TTCCCTTGCCAAGGGTGTTTGAGCAAACAGTTCTCTAATCCCCGAGAAAACCCCGGTGTACGTGGCAGGATTCGATCTCGGACTCTTGCCTATCGGGCTTTGATCAACGTTAATCACCTTGTCAAAGTACCTTATCCCTTCCACAGATCTATAGGAAGCCGCAGGAGTTGAAGCCCCGTTGAGTTCACTAGCTGCTATTCTGTATATCGTGTCATTAACCAGGGTGGATTTTCCCGAACCAGACACTCCGGTAACAGTCGTCATCAATCCCACAGGAATTGAGACATCAATATTTTTGAGATTATTTCCGTTGCAGCCTTTGACGACTAAAAATCTGCCATCAGGTTGCAGAGGTTTTCCACTCCCACTGACTTTTAACTTTCCAGAGAGATATTTTCCTGTCAAAGAATTTGGATTCTTTTCTATTTGCCTTGGTGTCCCGAATGCACAGATTTCGCCTCCGGAAAGCCCCGCTCCCGGACCCATATCAACAACAAAATCGGCCTGCCGTATCGTATCTTCGTCATGTTCAACCACCACAACCGTGTTGCCAAGATCTCTAAGGTGGCGAAGTGTTGATATCAACTTTCCGTTATCACTTTGGTGTAACCCGATTGAGGGTTCATCCAAAACATAGAGCACTCCGCTAAGCCGAGTGCCTATTTGACTGGCTAATCTAATTCTTTGAGACTCTCCGCCAGATAAGCTATCGGATCGGCGGTCAAGAGCCAGGTAAGAAAGACCAACGTTATTAAGAAATTGCAATCTCGAAGTTATTTCAGCGACGATCTTACGGGCGATTTCCTCTTGCATTCCTTTTAAGTCAAGTCGAGCGAAATATTTCAGTGCAGCTGACAACGACATTGAAGAAATCTCCTGAATTGACTTTTTTGAGCTACCCTCGCCAATATAAGTATGTCGAGCTGCAAGACAAAGGCGAGAACCCGAGCAAACAGGACATGGCACAAGAGATTTCCATTTACTTGGACTCTCCCGAACAGCCACATTGGGGCTAGATGCCTTCCTCATCGCTTCACTGATAACGCCATTAAAGCCAGCTAAATGATCCTCTTTCGCATCTCCGTAAAGAATGAGCCGACGAGATTTTTCCGATAGTCTCGACCATTTCTTATTCAGGTCTATCCCATGAACCTCAGCAAAATCTCTAAGTTCAGAAAACTTCCTCGGATTTTCAGGGGACCAACCCTCGATGGCACCCTCTAGCACGGTTTTGTCTTTTTGAGAAACTATCTTATTGACATCCCAGTCTTCAATTTCTCCAAGACCCAGACAGGTCGGACAATATCCTGACGGAGAATTGAAAGAAAAGAGTTTGGGCTCAAGACTGTGTACTGTGTATCCGCAGTAAGGACAAGCAAAACGGTCCGAAAATATTTCTTTTTGCTCCCCATCCATGTCAATGACTGAAACAAGACCGTCCGATAATCTCAAAGCGTCCTCCAACGCCTCATTGATCCTTTGTCTTGAATCGGCTCTAACCCTGAGTCGATCAACCACAACTTCAAACGTGCGAACACTCCCAAGAATTTCAGGTTTCAGATCTTCGACCTCTAGAACTTTTCCACTGATCCTGAAACGACTGTAACCTCTTGCCTGCAAATCATCCAAAAGCTTGGTCGGAATCCTTTCATCGTGATGGGTCACTGGGGAGACCACCATTATCCTGCGGTCGGCAAATTGCCTCAAAATTTTATCGGTCATAGCCGAGGTCGGTAGCGCTTTAAGGGCAACATGATGATCTGGGCAATATGGTGTTCCCACTCTTGAGAAAAGCAGCCTCAGGTAGTCATATATTTCTGTGATCGTACCGACTGTCGAACGTGCATTATGAACCGAGCTCTTTTGTTCAATAGCTATAGCAGGAGTTAAACCGTCTATACGGTCAACATCGGGTTTATCCATTAATTCAAGGAACTGCCTAGCATAGGAAGACAGACTCTCCACATAACGGCGCTGTCCCTCTGCATAGAGGGTGTCGAAGGCAAGCGAACTCTTTCCTGAACCGGATAATCCGGTCAGAACGATCAATTTATCTCGGGGCAAGTCTAAGTCTATATTTTTTAAGTTATGCGTCCTGGCCCCACGTATCTGTATATCAGGCATCACTCGTCCTTAAGCTACCCGCAATATTACATAGTTTTAAAAATTTCTTCAGGCGAACCTTGATTTCTTACTACTTTTTAATTTTTTTCAACGAGTTATACAACATCTGACTTTTCCTTCTCCTAACAACTCCAAACAAATTGGTACGTAAAAAACATAAATGTTGGGTAGAATCTCCTGAGTTATTAAAAGGAATTTACAAATGGCCTCAGTAAACAAAGTCATTCTTATTGGTAACCTCGGAAGAGATCCTGACATCCGTTACGGTTCAGAAAGCGGCCAAATGTTTGGTAGCTTTAGTATCGCAACTACTTTTAGAAGACGCGCTCCAGACGGAAGCTACTCTGAAGAAACTGATTGGCATCGAATCTCTGTTTTCGGAAAACAAGCTGAATTTGTCAAAAATTATCTCAGAAAAGGACTCCAAGTTTATGTCGAGGGACGCCTGAAAAATCGTAAATATGACAAAGATGGCCAGACGGTTTATGTCACGGACATTTGGGCTGATTCCGTCCAAATATTAGGGCGTAAAGCGGATAACACAAATTTTGAAAGCCAAGGTTCATCTGCACAGAGTTCTAGCTTCACGACACCTCCACCTGCTCAGAGTAGACAGCAGGTTTCTGGAACCGTGCCACCAAGTAAACCTCAGGAAAATACATTTGCGGAAAAAGCCGTTGATGACTTTGCGGATGACGATATTCCGTTTTAATCACCTATTTGACACAGCGCCAAAATAGACAATAATGATTTAGTTCGCATTTTTAGAGGCGACGTTTTTGATGCCGCCTCTGTTTTTATTCACAGCGAATGCGTGAAGGAAAAGGTTATTTCTAGGCTTTTCAGTAAATACGGGGAAAACAACAGGTAAAATCCCTTAGGCGGCAAGAAGATCATCGGGAAGTTTTTCAAGCGACCATCTCAAGAAACC
>CANQMZ010000150.1 GCA_947625105.1 uncultured Parasutterella sp. | reverse complement strand
TGGCCCTGGTCGTTCAAGACTTTCAGTTCCATAAATCGCTCCTTTAGGCTTTAGCTTTAACAGCTGGGCGAATAATCACTTCGCTTTGATTTGCGCCGGGGACAGCGCCACGAACCAAGATCAACTGACGGTCAGCATCAACGCGGACAACGACAAGATTCTGTGTTGTGCGCTTGACATTGCCAAGATGACCTGCCATACGCTTTCCTGGGAAAACGCGGCCTGGATCCTGTCTGTTACCGATGGAACCCGGCGCATTGGTTGTGACCGAGTTACCGTGACTGGCGCGGTTAGAAGAGAAGTTATGGCGCTTGATGGCACCGGCAAATCCCTTACCAATTGAAATGCCCGTCACGTCAACTTTCTGACCTTCGGAGAACATAGAAATTGGAAGAGTTTGACCAACCTTCATGTTGCCAATATCTTCTTGTTCGACATGGAATTCTTTGAGCATTGAACCCGCTTCTACGCCAGCTTTTTCATAGTGGCCTTTTAGCGGTTTGCTCACGCGCGACGGCTTCTTAGAGCCGAAGGCGACCTGTACTGCATTGTAGCCGTCAGTCTCAACCGTCTTTACTTGTGTAATACGGTTATTGGAAACGTCGAGCACTGTCACGGGGATCGATACTCCATCCTCGGTGAAGATGCGCGTCATTCCAAGCTTACGACCGACGAGGCCGAGCTTATCACTCATTATTATCTCCACCCCAGCTTCGATTGGCTGGGCCTATTTTTAATAAAAACCACCTAATTAAAGAATCTAGGTGACACGAAAGAGTGCGGATTCTAGAACAAAAACATCTCCAATGCAAATATTCTTGTCCAAAAAATCTGCAACTTATAAATCAATCTTGCATCAAAACGTTTCCATCGAGCGCAAGGCGCAAGACTTCTGCCGTTAACTATTTGAACAAATTACTCAATTTATCGAAGAATCCTTGCTTTTCAGGCGCATGATGGTTCACCCCTCCCGAATTAAGTGACGCATCGAATTTTCTGAGCAAATCTTCTTGTTCTTTGTCCATGTTGACGGGGACTTCCACTGTCACATGAACGTATAAATCTCCCTTGTCCGGACCCCGAAGATTTTTAATGCCTCTGTCCTTCAAACGGAAAATCTTTCCAGGTTGGGTGCCGGCCGGAATTCTAAGTACGGCTTTCCCCTCCAGGGTGGGAACCTCTAGTTCCCCTCCTAAGGCGGCGGTAACGAAACTCATAGGCATCTGCATGTGCAGGTCCATGCCGTCTCTTTCGAAAACATCATGCGGCTTAATTTGGATCTGGACATAGAGATCTCCGTTTGGCCCCCCGTTCTGCCCAGGTCCTCCTTTTCCGGGTACACGAATACGCGCACCATCAAAGACTCCCGCTGGGATATTAACTTCAAGAGTTTGTTTACCTTCAACAACTCCGGTGCCGTGACATTCATGACAAGGATGTCTAATCACTTTACCTGTTCCGCGGCACTCAGGACATGTTCTCTGAACTGTAAAGAACCCTTGCCCAGATCTTACGAAACCGCTCCCTCCACACATCGGACACGTCTCCGGGTGTGTTCCTTTTTCTGCCCCCGTCCCGTTACAAGCTTCACACTTACTCCATTTCGGGACTTTGATCCTCGATTTGAATCCCTCGGCAGCCTGTTCCAAAGTGATCTCCAGGTTGTAGGCTAGGTCATCCCCCCTGAACATCTGCTTATTGCCTTCAGCACTGCGGCGAGTAGTTCCGGTAGCGGCTCCGAAAATATCGGCAAAAATATCACCCATGTTTCCAAAATCAGCCTGGGAGAAACCACCAAAGCCACCAAATCCTCCAGCTCCCGGACCACCGGCCCCAAAAGCCGAATGTCCATAGCGGTCATAAGCGGCTCGCTTATCCTCATCTCCTAAAATAGAGTAAGCTTCTCCAACCTGTTTGAACTTTTCCTCTGCGTCTTTATTGCCGTGGTTGCGATCAGGGTGATATTTCATCGCCAGTTTGCGATAAGCCCTTTTTATTTCTTCTTGGGTTGCCGTGCGTTCTACTCCTAACACTTCGTAGTAGTCACGTTGTTCTTCTGCCATGGGATTTTTTGCCTTAAGTTTGGGGAAAGTGGATTTTAATCAATAAGGGCCGCTTTCTAACAAAAGCGACCCTTAATTGGATTTAACCCTTATTCAAAATTGGTAATTAAACTTCCTTGAAATCAGCATCTACCACATCATCGTCCTTCTTGGACTGTTGAGAACCCTGTTGCTGCTGAGCTCCCTGCTGGGCAGATTGCTGAGAAGCTTGCTGATTGAGTTTTTCCCCAATCTTTTGAGCTGCTGTCATCAAGGCATCTGTCTTCTTCTGGATAAGGTCTTTGCTGTCTCCCTTGAGAGCTTCCTCAAGTTCTTTGATAGCGCTTTCGCACGCTGCACGATCCATACCATCAACCTTGTCACCAAGATCCTTCAAGGTCTTGTTGACCTGATGAATTGCGGAATCAGCATTGTTGCGGGCTTGAGCCATCTCAGCGCGCTTCTTATCCTCTTCCTTATTGGCCTCTGCGTCAGCGACCATGCGCTCTACATCAGCATCAGTCAAGCCGGAATTGGCCTTAATAGTGATCTGATTTTCTTTACCCGTAGCCTTGTCCTTGGCTGACACGTGAAGGATGCCGTTGGCATCGATATCAAAAGTAACCTCAATCTGAGGAAGTCCTCTCGGAGCCGGCGCGATACCTTCAAGGTTAAACTCACCAAGAAGTTTGTTGTCGGCAGCCATCTCACGCTCACCCTGATAAACCTTAATCGTCACAGCCGGTTGGTTATCCTCGGCAGTTGAGAACACCTGAGCATGTTTTGTAGGAATCGTGGTGTTGCGCTTGATCATCGGTGTCAGAACCCCACCGAGAGTTTCAATTCCTAGTGTCAACGGAGTCACGTCAAGTAACAGCACGTCGTTTCTGTCGCCAGAAAGAACTGCGCCCTGAATGGCAGCTCCCATTGCCACGGCCTCATCCGGGTTTACATCCTTGCGTGGTTCTTTTCCGAAGAACTCTTTAACCGCTTCTTGTACAGCAGGCATACGAGTTTGACCACCAACAAGGATCACGTCAGAAATATCACTGATGGAGGCGTTGGCGTCCCTCAATGCCTTTCTGCAGGGCTCGATCGTCTTCGTAATCAGGTCTTCAACAAGGCTTTCCAACTTCGAGCGTGTCAACTTGATGTTCAAGTGCTTTGGACCGCTGGCATCAGCCGTGATATACGGCAGATTGATCTCTGTTTCCTGACGGCTGGACAATTCAATCTTGGCTTTTTCCGCTGCATCCTTCAAACGTTGCAACGCCAAAATGTCTTTGCTCAAATCAATTCCAGTGTCTTTCTTGAACTCGCCAATGACAAAGTCAACTATTCTTTGGTCGAAATCCTCACCACCGAGGAACGTATCCCCGTTGGTAGACAGCACCTCAAATTGTTTTTCCCCATCGATATCAGCCAAATCGATGATGGAAATATCAAAGGTACCACCACCCAAATCATATACGGCGATCTTGCGGTCGCCCTTGCCGCCTTTATCCAAGCCAAAGGCTAATGCGGCTGCTGTCGGCTCGTTAATAATACGGCGAACATTCAAACCAGCGATCTTTCCGGCATCCTTGGTCGCCTGACGCTGACTGTCGTTAAAGTAGGCAGGAACTGTAATAACCGCCTCTTTAACCTCTGTTCCGAGATAATCTTCCGCCGTTTGCTTCATCTTGCGGAGAATTTCCGCGGAAACCTGCTGCGGCGCCAAATCCTTGTCCCCTAAAACCTGTACCCATGCGTCGCCATTGGGAGCCTTAATGATCTTATAAGGCATCAAAGAAATATCTTTTTGCACTTCCTTGTCATCGTAACGACGACCAATCAATCGCTTGATTGCAAAAAGGGTATTGGCCGGATTTGTCACCGCCTGCCGTTTGGCAGGGGCTCCTACCAAAACCTCTTTTTCAAGGTAAGCCACAATAGAAGGTGTAGTACGGGCACCTTCTGAATTTTCGATTACTCGGACCTTGTCGCCTTCAACTACAGCGACCGCCGAGTTCGTTGTACCTAAGTCAATACCGATAATTTTTGCCATTTTTCTATATCCTCTTTAACGGGGTTCCTAACCAAACCCCTCGATTTCTAAAACCTAATATTGGGACGATTTCCAAAAAAGCAAGCCCTACTGAGCAACTGCCACCATGGCGGGTCTCAAAACCCGATCGGAAAGCTTCCACCCTTTCTGAAACACTTGGGCAACACAGCCTTTTTGGACAGAAGGGTCCGCGATCATCGTGATCGCTTGCATGGAATTGGGATCAAACTTCAAACCCTTTGGATTCTCACAGGTAAGTCCGTTACTTTCCAAAGCAGCAATCAACTGTTTGTAGGTAATTTCCAAACCTTCTTTCAAGTGGGAAGTCTCCTCTGAGCTCGTCTCCAGTGCCTTTTCCAAACTATCAACCACAGGCAGGAGAGCTTTGGCAAATTTCTCAATCCCAAACTTTCTCGCTTTCTGTGACTCCTCAGCCGCTCTTCGTCTGACGTTTTCAGACTCAGCTACGGCTCGAATATAAAGGTCATAATTCTCATCGGCCTTAGCCCTAGCCTTCTCCAATTCTTCGGCTAAATTCAAGTCAGGTAACTCCGGCACCTCAACGGTCGGGCTGTCCTGCCCCTCAGTCGAAGCGTTTTCCTCAGCTACCCCGTTTTGTTGTTCAATATCTTTTTCTTCCATCAAAAATCCCTCATCTAGGGAAATCCCGTAAGATTTCCTCCAATAACCTGTTAAGGGTGAATATGGCGTCTATTGAGTCTTTTTCAACCCTCTACTTCGTAAATTATGGAATTTTTGGAGAAAGATGATTGATTTTAAAAGCCCGAATTAAGTAACCAGAGGCCAAACAAGCCCCCTCTTTCTTCCTAAATTAGGTTTTGTATTCTTAAAACCTGAAAGTAACATAAAACGATCATTAAAAATTCTTCATGCCTAACATTTGCAAAAAGAGCCGATCCCTTTTGGT
>CANQMZ010000149.1 GCA_947625105.1 uncultured Parasutterella sp. | reverse complement strand
GCTACACACGATCGCATGCGATGGAAACAATGACCTGAATTGGTTTGTTTCCTCAGTAAAAACGTTTGGGTTAGGTACACCGACCATCGGCGGTTTCTCCTTATTGTGGTTGTGAAAAGCTCAATTGTCAGGGGTAAACCGCCTTTTGTCTTCCTTTCGTTTGTAACTTCTTGTCAATCCCTTTTTTGCTAGGATTTTTACCGCCCTTCCTCGTATCTCCTGAAGAACCTATTTTCTTTTTGTCCCCCGCTGCGAGAGGAAGACACTCAAAATAGCCTCAAAGCACCTTGGCTATACCCTTAGAATTCATAGACTCTGCCTTTGGATTCGATCGTTTGGAATAAAATCAATCTACAGCGGTTTTTTGAATTTGTTCTCTAAGGTACGCTCATGACACTTAGCACACAAGAAAACCAAGAATTTCTAAAAAAATCCTTTCAGCAAAGAGTTACCGCAAAATCTCCTGTCATGCGTATCGTCCTCACACTTATGCATGCAATAGAAGATGGATATTTTTCGGAAGAAGATAAGCTGCCATCAATTAGAAGACTTTCTGCTTTATTCCAAGTCAGTAAAAATTCCGTCTCCGAGGCCTTGGATGTTTTGTCAAATAAAGGCCTTATACGAATTGAGCCAAACAGAGGAGTTTTTGTTGACAAAAAAAGACATATTAAAGGCCGCGCATGGGATAACCTATTAGGACTCAGTTACCAATTGGCCTCTCCAATACATCGACATGAAAGTTTAAGAGAAAGTGGTTTACTTTCAGGCCCTGTTAACTTAAGCAAGAGAATGGATGAAAGTTGGGATGACAATGCCGGCATTAAGTTTGTAAGTCCTTATGTCAAAAAAGCTTTGAGCGATGCGCAGAGAGGCTTTTTCGAGGACCTGTACAACGAACAGGGTTTGCCAATTTTGAGACAGTTTCTTGCGGAATGGATGTCTAATCAAGGAATTGAAACCAACCCTAACCAAATCCTAGTTCTTTCTCACCGAGTTCAGGCTTACAAACTTCTATCAGATCTTTTATTTTCACCCCAAGTAACTTTGGGCATTCAAAAAGAAAACTTTTTTAACGCCTACCCTAGCGGCATGTCCAAAGCATTTAGGCGTGTTTACTTGGATGTTGACGAAGAAGGGCTGATCATAGACAAACTTCTATTTTCAAAGGGCAAGAGAATTCTTTTTATCCAGCCAACACGTAATGAACCGACAGGCACAATGACATTTCAAGAAAGAAGAGAGCAGATATATCAGGACTGTGTCAAAGAAGGTATTCCCATATTGGAAGAATCCATCGCAGCACCTTTTTATCGAGGTAGAAGAAAAGTAAAACCCATTAAATGCCTCGACAGAGAGGGACTGGTCATATATATAGGGGGCATCAGAGACAGCCTGACTCCAAGCCTTTCTCTCTGTTGGATCGTTGCTCCAGAAAATATTATCAGCTCACTTTTATCTAATGTCAGGAAAGATATTTTCTTTGCCAGCGAGTTCAACCAAATGGTTCTCACAGAAATTCTAAAGGCGGATGCATTAGATGATTTTTACCAAAAAGAAGGTGCTATTTTCGATAGACGTTACCCTCTATACGCCAACTTGGTAGACAAGTATTTTCAAGGCGTTGCCAGTTACGCAGAGCATCAAGTGTGGGGAAGAATCTGGCTAAGGTTTAATAAGCCAATCAAGGTAAGCACTTTATACTCAGCACGGAAGGACGTTGACTTTCAGCCTGGAATTATTTACGGAGACAGCACAGACTCCACGGCCATGCTTTACCTGTTCTGTGACATCATAACTTTCGAAGAAGGTTTAAAACGTTTAAGACAACTCGTCTACAATGTCTATCAACTGTAATCAAAAACCCCACCAGTAGGTGGGGCTTACAACAAGGAGAATTATTGATTAGGTCCTACTTGTAACCGTACGAGTTTACGATCTTACGAGCTTCTGGATTTTCGGTGACAAACTTCAAAAATTCCTCAGCTGCCTTGTTTTTAGAACCTGGATTCAAGAGAATAGCTCCTTGGGCAATAGGCTTATACATATCTGCGGGAAGAATCCAGCCCGAGCCTTCTATGAACTTTCCATTTTTAGACACCATGCCAAGATCAACAAAAGCAGCTTGGGCAGAACCGTTTTTTACCGCTTCCACAGCTTCTGGCACGGTATCAACCTTGACCATCTTTGCCTCTACTTCCTTAGCAACGCCCATTTTGTCCATTACTTGGAGAGCATTTTTCCCATAAACGTTAGTATTGGGACGCGGTATGGCGATTTTCTGGAGATTTTTTCCTGCCAAAAATTCTTTATCCCCTTTCACAAAGTCTGTTTTGTTTGACCAAACAGCCATTTGGGCAGAGGCATAGTTTTTTTCAGTTCCGTCTACCGCCTTTCCACGCTCTACCAAGCGACCCGGAATCTTCATATCTTGTGTGAAGATAACTTCAGTGACAGGGTTTTCATTAAGAATGGTGCCAAAGAGTCTTCCTGCCTTGTCGTATCTAATACTGACGGTGTTCCCCGTCTGTTTTTGATAGAGAGCGACAATTTCATTCATCGGGGCTTGAAATGTATCCACACAAAGGGCTTTTACTTCAGCGGCCTCGGAAACACTACAAAGCAAAGTTATCGAAAGTGCGGAAATTAGTGCAGTGTATTTCATTCTTTTTCCTTTAAAACATTTTGTTCAGTATTCAGTACTACTTCTTTTGGATTTCAAAGTCGTGGCATTTACTACAAGTTAGTCTTGCCGCTTTGTGACCTCTGTGACACTGAATGCATGCAGCAGGCTTGGGCTGGTGATTAAAATGAGGATTGACCGGTCCAAATTTGTCACCAGTTTTTGCGAGCATCTCTTTCTGATTTCCATGGCATTCAACACAGCCATCCTGAGTAATTGCTTTCATATCCTCGCTTTTGTGACAAGCTTTGCATTCCATTTTTTTGGCGACATGCATATCTGCTACCCCAGAGGAACCCGCAAAACTTGAAACAACGCAGAAGCTGCTCAAAGCAAGTAAAACGATTTTCAGGATTTTTTTCATAGCTAAAAACTCCCAAGACTCATTAACTAAGTGGTTTTTGCTTTGCTATTTCTTTGGCTGCAAAATGACCTGTCATTAAAGCTTCCGGGTAGTTTGTGGCTCCTTCATAGAGGAAACCAAATAAAGCCCCGAGTTCGCCGGCTGAATATAGACGAGGAATAGCTCTACCATAAGGATCCAGGACTTCAGTACGACCGTTTCTGACAGGACCTCCTTGGGTATTGACAATGGCTAAGCCACATTTCATTCCATAGAATGGTCCCTTATCAATAGCAACTAATGTCTTTTTGGGCCTCTTGAACTCCATATCTACGCCGTCTTTACAATACCCATTGTATTGTTTAACCGTATTAGCTAATGATTCGGCCGGGAGACCTAATTTCTTGGCAAGTTCTTCAATTGTGTCGGCCTTTGCGACCCACCCAAGTTCAATCTCTTTTTGATTGTCATCACTCCAATCCCAAAGATCGCGAGTAACCGACCAATAATACAAACCACCCCGAGTCTCCAAGCAATCTGCACGATTTGCACAGAGAGGACCTTTTTCTATTAATGACTGGTCACAGATTACAAAGAACGGAAGATTCAAGAACCCATTTTTTTTGTCTTTACTCTGTTCACTACCGTACCCACCGAAATCGGAACCAGAGGCATCAAAGTTGAAATAAGGTAAAGTTTCCTTGGTGTGGGTTGTCCAGCGGGCATCGTTTTGGAAACGTTGACCTCTTTGGTTAACCAGGATGTAACTCTTACCATACAGGCCAAAGAATGGGAGCGGAACAGCGCAGCCAAATTTCTTGGAAGCCTCATAGCAGCATGGTGCCAACCATTCAATGCTAGGGAAATGCCATTCTGCGGCACCGGCACTTTGCGCCATTTTGAGCCCATCACCCGTATTGTAGGGAGTTCCCGCAGTGAAAATGTTTTCATGGACGCCTGGCATGTTGTAATTACCAAAAAGTTCGCCGCTATTTTCATATCCGCCACAGCTAAGAAGTACTCCTCTTTGGGCCTTAATGTGATAGGGCTTTCCTGCTTTTTCTGCAATCACACCGACAATCTCACCCTTTTCATTTTTGATGAGCTGTTTAGCAGGTGTGTTAAGCAAAAGTGTGATGTTTTTATCCTCGTTGATTAATTTGCCAAATTTTTTAAGCGCTTCAAATCCCGTAGGATCGCAAATTGTCCCGCGAATCTTCATATCACCCAAGAGATTCGGATAAGAATTAACTCTCTGGAAGTACTCTAGATTAAAGCCAAGGCTCTTCATGAATTCTGGAAATGCGACAAGTTGCTCGGCTAGAGCCTTACAGTCAGCATCCGATGCAGTGCCAAAGCATTCTGTCTTATACATCTTGGTACCTTGTTCCACGTCATATGGAATCTTGCATCCTCCGAGGTTGCAGCTTGTGTTACCACCGATGTCTGGAGCTTTTTCGAGAACAACTACTTTCATGCCAAGTTTGCCACCCGTGACTGCTGCGGCAGCCCCGGCACCTCCACAACCAACAACGATCATGTCGGTTACGGCATCAAACTTAACTTCAGAGGCCTTTGCCGCAGTGAAGGCAACACTTGGAATGGAAACAGCAGCAGCTAAAGCTGAACTTTTTGTGAAAAACGAGCGACGTGTCATTTTTGCGGACATTTTTATCTCCTTTAAAACTAAGCGGTTTACCGAACGCAGACCACATCGTAGGAGTAGTCGCTACATTTCCAAAGGACGGATTAAAAAATAAAACTAGGACAGTTTTTGTTTATTTAGGCTCGTGTTGTTTGTATTACGGAGATTCAAATATCGTCTAAATGGGGATATTTTTCAGCATGTTAAGAAGCAGACGCGGCACCTCATATGCGTTGGGACAAAATTCCGGGGCAACGGCAAGAACAAACAGTCTGTCACGAGTCCGCGGCAAAAGGACAGTTTCAATAAAAACAGAGGACAGCCACGGGATTTCACTAGGTAGGATTGG
>CANQMZ010000148.1 GCA_947625105.1 uncultured Parasutterella sp. | reverse complement strand
ATTTTTTGTTGTGCTACAGCCCGCCAAACCCGACAAGACTGGTTCAGCGCAATCGTCAGCATGTTTCATGCATTTGACGGTGTCACAGAAGAAATATGGCTCGACAATAGTACCTCTTTGGTGAAAAAGGCCGATACGTTTGATCCTGAACTTAGCGAAGACTTTAAGAACCTATGCTCTTATTACGATGTTGTCGGTTATGCGGTAGCTCAGGGAAAGTGCCGTCACAAAGCGCTGGTTGAAAACGCTGTAAAACAGTGCCAAAACCGCATATTGAAACCGTTAACCGGCAGAGCCTTCTTCAGCATTAAAGAAATCAATGCTGCCATTGTGCCATTGCTGGACAAACTTAATAATGCAGAATTGGTTGACAGGCCGGGATCGAGCCGCAGGAGTCGTTATCAGGACGAGGAGCTTATCTACCTTAAGCCTCTGCCGCTAATTGAGTACGCACCGAATTGCAGTGTTCTGAAGCGCAAGGTACGGAAAAATAATCAAGTGAGGATCGGGAACACAAGATATAACGTTCCTTGAGGGCTTGTCGGTCGGGAAATCCTAATCAAGATTGACGGCGATTTGCGGGAGCTCTCTTTTATCGACCCCGACGATGGAGACCTATTGGGAACCGCTAAGCTGCGTTCTCCTAAGGACGGTCCGGAACCACAGAGAAAGGAATTTCTTCCGGACAATGTCAAGCACCTTGTAGAGGATACCGATGAGCTTCTTGTACGTATCAATGAGGAACTGGGAGCGAAAGCTTATAGGGTGGCACAGCGGATTGCCAAACCCAACAATAGTCTGGCCAGACGGCATTTGAGAGGGCTGTTGCTTTACGGACGCAATTGGGATGCAGAGTTTATGGACACTGTCTACGACAAACTTCTCAAGAAATCGATTGTGACGTTCAGGAATCTCAAAGACACGGTACAGCGAGTTGAAGCAACAACAGGTCTTAAACCCCAAAAGAAGCGCCTAAAACGCGGTGCCACGCTTGTGGTGGGCAAAAGTGCACTGGTTCGCGGTGCAGATTACTACAAAGGCCGGTTTGCCAATAACGACCAAAAGGAAAGTTAAATATGAGCAAAAAATACGAAGAAAAGGATGTCATGGAATTTCTCCGCATCCTCAAGATGCCTGCAGCGTGCGACGTCTTCACAAGCCTCTTAGGATCGCCTCTAGCGGTTCGTGCAAACCTCGTTGAGGCTATGGGAAAGGTCTTCGATGCCGAAATCTCGAGCCGCTCGCAAAAGAAAACTGACAGGTGGCTTAAAGAAAGCGGCATCGCCGACAAAATGATCGGCCTCGATAAATTGATCATTAACGCTGATCGAAATATCGATGAAGACTACATCAATGCCCTTGGTCGCTGCGAGTGGATTGGAAGCGACAATCCATCGTGGGTCCTGATTACCGGTAAATCCGGTACAGGCAAGACTTGGCTGATGAAATCCCTAGCCAAGGCCGCCATTGAGCATCAATACAGGTGCAAATACTACAAGACGGTGGATTTTATACGAGAAACAGAGCTGAGCATAGAAGAGCATCGGAGCGGCCGTTTTAAAGATCAGCTCGACCGATATGCTTTGCTGGCACTCGATGACTTTAATCTGCACGATGCACGCAGTGAGGTTCGGGCAGAAATACTAGAGATATTTGATCGCAGATGGGGAAAATCAGCGATGATCATTTCCAGTCAGTTCCCTGTTGACCAGTGGTATGAGTATATAGGCGGACGAGACGATCAAAAAGACGCCATGATGGATCGTATTTGCAATGGCAGTCATCATATAGGGTTAAAAGGTCCTTCTATGCGTGAACTGAGAAAAACAAAGCTCTAAAGCAGCTTCTGCACAAATCACTTGGTTAATTGAAAACTTAGTCTCCGCGGTGTATCGCGGTAACTGCTTTTTAGAATCAATATTAGTGCAGGCTTTCCTGGCGACCACGCCTCGGCACAAATCCCCCTTCGCCTACGGCTTCGGGGGATTTGTGCCGTTGAGACAATTAAGCTATGAAGCCAAGTGAGATTAAATTTGAAGCCGTAGAGCACTAATTCAGAAAGCTCTATCGGAAATTTGGGAAAAGCCAACGAAAATACTGAGAAAAATACAGATTGTTTTGCGATCTCCATGAGTTGGTCAACATCCGATATGTCTTTCATATGCACATCAACATCACTGGAAATTCTTAACAATTTGAACTCGTGCAATTAAATTTTTGAACGCTAATGAATTAATTTTTTGAACGATTTTTAGGTGGAGAGTACAGGTGAAGGTCCGATTTTTACTTCTTGTTCAAAAACGTTTCATACCGACCACAAATGCCCCGCACATCATCGCCAAATTCGATTTGGCGTCCCTTATCCAACCACAATATCTTGCTACACAAACTCCGCACTTGCTTTAACGAATGCGATACCAGTATCGATGTCGCACCGCCACTGATAATTTCTTTCATTTTCGTTTCACTTTTCTTACGGAATGCTCCGTCTCCAACTGCCAACACCTCGTCCAAAATCAAAATATCCGGCTCCACTAAACTAGCGATGGAAAATGCCAATCTACTTTTCATTCCACTGGACAACTGTTTGAAGGGTCTGTCTTTAAACTCCTTCAACTCCGCGAAGTCAATGATCGACTCATACGTCTCGTCCATAAACTTTCGCGTATAACCCAGCATCGCGCCGCGCAGATAGGTATTCTCCTTCACTGTCAGGTCGCCGTCAAAGCCACTACCCAGTTCTAGCAAAGCGGCGATCGTTCCCTCACGACGTATTCGCCCCTTCGTTGGCTCCATAATGCCAGAAATCGCTTTTAGCAGAGTCGATTTCCCCGCACCGTTGGTTCCGATGATCCCTAGCATATCGCCTTTCTCTAATTGAAACGAGATATCTCTGTCGGCCCAAAATTCTGTTACCTGATAGTTACCTTTCAAGCGCCGTATCACATATTCCTTGAGTCCGATTTCCTTGAAATCGCCTGTCATATAGCGGATGGAAACATTTTCTACTGTCAAAATACTCATCATTTACTCCCGCTATACGTAATACAGAAAGCGCGTATTGTATTTCTTGTATATCCAACAACCGATCCCAAGTACTAGCACCACGTTAGCAAACATCAACAAATGAAACCAAATTGTTGGGATCGTCGCTTCGATGACGATTTTGCGGAAATAGCAAATAAATAGATACACTGGGTTCAACAGAAACAAATTCTGCACCATCTGCGGATAACTGTCTACGGTATAAAAGATGGCGGACGTGAACATCAGCAGCCGCGTGAACACTGACCAAAGATACTGAATATCCCGAAAGAACACAAACAGGGCCGACAGAATCAATCCCACGCCAACATTAAACATCACTAGTCCGCCGATAGGAATCAATAAAAAAATAAACTTCCAAGTAACCACGATATGATCGGCAATACAAAACACGAAGAATACGCCCAACGTCAGCCCAAAGTTGATAAACGTCTGTACGTTTCTAGAAAACAAAAATAAATATTTCGGAACATTGACCTTAGTAAATATCTTGGCGTTGCTCATCAACGAAGCCATGCCCTGCGAAGTGGATTCATTGAAATAGGCGAATACCATGTTGCCGCAAAATAGATAGATCGTGTAATGCTCCATTGTGCGGCCAAAAAATTGCGTGAACACTAGCTTCATGACGAGCAACATCAGAAGCGGTGATAACACGCTCCATGCCATGCCGAGCACTGTTCGTTTATATTTCTTCTTAAAATCACGTTTTACCAATTCTTCAAAGAGAAATTGATATTTCAGCAACTTCTGTAGCATAAATTAATGCTCTGTCCTTTCCCTGGCATGAGTTCGGTTCTTTTCATTATTTCCATCTTGTTTACGCTTATGCATTGCTCACTGACTATCATCCACTGTCGCAGCGTCATCGCAGAAACTCTCGGTATTGAACGATGGATGGTTTCATAGCTTAAGCCCAGTCGGTGTGATTGCAGAATTTGCACCAAGTATGTTTGTTTGATCGGACTAGCCTCCCTTGGTTTAAACTCCGTATGTTGTTGCTGAACATATGCTTTGATCCAACGGGAAACCATTTGCTTGCTGACCATCGTATGTTTGCAAATCGCACCGAGACGCTCCCCATTTACCCCTGCTCGGTTGCTTTCTCTGTTAATTAGGTCTTTCATGCTAACCCTCTTTCGGAGTCAAGCTTTTTTCACCTTTAGACAAAACTCATCGTATTACCAGTACGATATAAGGCTCGTATATAAATCTTGTGTTATCTGCATTTTTTGTTGCATTACTTCCTCCCCCCCCCTTGATCTATCGCCGTCCTTAACTCATCGATATTCTCCTCAAATTTTTCGATGCCGCCCCTGAAAAGACTTGATGTTCCCGCCACAAAGATACTGGCTCCATAGCTCCGCAGAATACGTCCGTGTTCTGGCGTGATATTCCCGTCTACTTCTACCACGATATCTTTTTGGGTATTACGCTGTAAAAAAAATTGCAGTTTCTGCGCTTTCCGTAATGTGCTCGGTACGATCTTCTGCCCTGCAAATCCAGGATTTACCATCATAAGACTAATCCCATCGATTTCGTCCAGTGTTTCATCCAATACCGATAGCGGGGTTGCAGGATTGATTGCCAAAAAACGTTTGCACCCATATTCTTTTAGCCAGTCAAGCGCTCTGTGCACATGCGGCGTACTCTCATAATGAATTGTCACATTGTCTGTCTCTCGCAACCCCAACCATCTTAACTTGTATTCTGGATTGCTGATCATTAGATGCAAATCAAGCGGAATTGTCGTAAGTTCCCGCAGGCCCCGAATATAATCCACACCTAACCCGAAATTGGGAACAAAGACCCCATCCATCACATCAATGTGCAAATACTCTATTTGTTTTTTTTCAAATATCCTGATGGTTTCTTCCAAATTCACCAAGTTGGCACACATCATCGATGCCGAAATCTCGCTCTTTCGTCTAGATTCCCCCCCCCCTTATATTTTTCATAGATCCTCCCCATTCCACGCTGTCATGACTTT
>CANQMZ010000147.1 GCA_947625105.1 uncultured Parasutterella sp. | reverse complement strand
TCTACCTGTGGTATACGGGACAAAACAATCCTGTTATCCCCGTCAGAGCTGACATAGAGCTGGATGAACCGGAAGATAACCTTCCACCCGACTAAAACTACTCTTTAACCATTAAAACTGAATTCAATGACTATGCCTATTAGAGACAAACTCATTATATTTGACACTACATTAAGAGACGGGGAGCAAAGTCCCGGAGCCACAATGTCGGCTCAAGATAAATTGCGCATAGCCAAGTTGCTCGAACGCATGGGTGTTGACGTGATAGAGGCTGGGTTCGCCGCAAGTTCTCCGGGAGACTTTGAGGCGATCGCCGCCATTGCTCAAGTGGTGCGCAACTCAACCGTCTGCTCTTTGTCAAGAGCAAATCCAAACGACGTGGAATTGGCAGGGCAAGCCATTGCTGCTGCTCCCAGAAGAAGAATTCACACCTTTATCGCCACTTCCCCGTTGCATATGGAAAAGAAACTCAAACTTCCACCTGAAGAAGTGATTGCAAAGGCGGTGGAGGCAATTCGTGTTGCAAAAAAATACACGGATGACATTGAGTTTTCTTGCGAAGATGCTTCTCGCTCAGATCCAGAATTCCTCTATAGGATTATTGAAGCTGCCATTAGAGAAGGTGCGACGACAATCAATATTCCTGATACGGTTGGATATGCCGTCCCGGCGCAATTTGGAGAATTTGTTGCTGATCTCAAGGCTCATGTCTATAACTCGGATAAAGTCATTTGGTCGGTGCACTGCCACAACGACTTGGGGTTGGCTGTAGCCAATTCGCTGGCTGGTGTCCACTTGGGAGGTGCTCGCCAAATTGAATGTTCGATTAACGGATTGGGAGAGCGAGCGGGAAATTGCGCATTGGAAGAAGTGGTCATGGCGGTTAAAACCAGGAACGATTTTTTCAAGCTCGGCGTGGATATTGACACCCGGATGCTCGTTCGTGCCTCCAAGTTGGTCTCTTCCATTACGGGTTTCCCGATTCAGCCTAATAAGGCCATTGTGGGTTCTAACGCCTTTGCGCACGCTTCCGGCATTCACCAAGATGGTGTTCTTAAGGCGAGAGACACCTACGAAATCATGTCTGCTGAATCGGTCGGTTGGTCACAAAATAAGCTTGTTCTCGGAAAACTCTCAGGACGCTCAGCCTTTAGGCAGAGAGTAAGAGAGCTCGGTATCCCGACCAAGTCCGAAGAGGAGATCAATGAGGCTTTTGCAAGGTTTAAAGAACTTGCTGACAGAAAGGTTGAGATATTTGATGAGGATATCCAGTCGCTTTTCGATGCTCGAAATGTATTGCCTCAAGACATTTACTTCGTGTCGTTGAAACAGGAAAGTGAAACAGGTAAACGTCCATGGGCAGAGATTGTTTACATGGATCACGGAGTTGAACGTCGCGGTAAAGCAGAAGGGAACGGTCCGGTTGATGCCACCTTTAACGCCATCGAGAGCTGCGCCAAGAGTGGGGCAGAGCTTTTGTTATTTTCGATTAACGCTCTGACACAAGGTACGGAAGCTCAGGGAGAGGTGACAGTTAGGCTTTCTATCGGAGGTCGAATTGTCAACGGCAGCGGCGCTGATCTTGACGTGTTAGCCGCTTCTGCCAAAGCTTATCTTGACGCCTTGAACAAGCTTCAAGTGCAAACCGAAAGATTTAATCCACAGATCGAGGGGCTATCCACTCCTTAATTCGTTGGAGAAAAACAAATGCCGTCGGACCCACAAATGGCTGAATTCGTCTGTGAGATGCTGCAGGGATTGGGAGAGCCGAGGGTCCGGCGTATGTTCACCGAATATTGCATTTACCTCAAGGATAAGCCGGTGGGATTTGTGGTGAACAATACTCTTTTGGTCAAAACCAACGAAGAAATGCGCAAGGAGCGGCCGGAACTTCCCACACAGAAGCTTTTTGAGGAGGCGGTCAATCCCATGTGGGTGATCGAAGATCCTGATGATCGAAAAACTGTCAGGGAACTGTATCAAATGGCTCGCGATTGTTTGCCGGCAAAAAGAGCTAAAAAGAGTTCCTCCAATCGAGCTAGGAAACGGATCAATCACAAAGACGGGGAGGGCTCCCCGCTTCGAGATCCTGTTGTCATGGGTAAAAGTGTTTTAAAGGATTGAGAAATCCTAAAAGTAAAAAAGTTTTTCCAAAGTCTAAAAGTTACGGTAACAGGCGAGATTTTTGGGTATAATGCCCGCCGTTTTAGACACGTCTCGACTATTCCAGTCGGGTTCGCAAGTTAACGCCCGTTGGGCAAAAGGAAACTAAAAATGGCACAAACATCTGCAAAAAAAGCTGAAATTATTTCTAAGTTTGCTAGAACTAAGGAGGACACAGGGTCCCCACAGGTTCAGGTGGCTCTCCTGACAGATCGTATCAATGCCCTGACAGAGCATTTCAAGGTTAATCCGAAAGACCATCACAGCCGTCGTGGCTTGTTGAAGATGGTTTCCCGTCGTCGTAAACTTTTGGACTATTTGAAACGCACTGACTTGGATGCGTATAGAGTTTTGATCGATCAGTTGAATCTACGTAAGTAATTTTGGGATCGGTCTAATGATTTCAGCAGCGGTCAACGGAGTTAAACCCGTTGGCCGCTGCGGTTGTTTTAGTTGAGTGGATTTTTGGCGCAGGGCAGTATGTACGTAAGGTAATTAAGCTCACCAAGTCGTAGATACTGCAATGTGCCGGCAATACGAATTGAGGAATAAAAATGACAATGTTTAATAAAGTTGTGAAGAGTTTTAAATACGGCAATCATAATGTACGCCTTGAAACGGGAGAGATTGCTCGTCAAGCCACAGGCGCAGTCCTTTGTGATATGGACGATACCGTGGTATTGGCTACAGTGGTGGCAAAAAAAGAAACAAAACCAGGCCAGGATTTCTTTCCATTGACCGTTGACTACATCGAAAAAACCTATGCTGCCGGACGTTTCCCGGGCGGTTTTTTTAAGAGAGAAGGTAAACCAAGTGAAAAAGAGACTCTAACTTCCCGCTTGATTGACAGACCTATTCGTCCTCTTTTTCCGGATGGATTCTGCAACGAAGTTCAAGTGATCATCCATGTGCTTTCTGTCAATCCCGAAGTTGACCCGGATATCCCTTCAATGATTGCCGCTTCTGCTGTGCTTGCGGTTTCCGGCGTGCCTTTCAACGGTCCGATTGCCGCAGCAAGGGTAGGTTATATCAACGGACAATACGCTCTTTGTCCGAACCGGGCTCAATTGGCTCACTCTAAACTGGATCTAGTGGTGGCTGGAACAGAAAGAGCCGTTCTCATGGTTGAGTCAGAAGCAGATCAACTTCCCGAGGAGGTGATGCTTGGAGCTGTGATGTTTGGTCATGAGCAAATGCAAGTAGTGATTAAAGCTATTGACGAGCTCGTTGAAGAAGCTGGCAAGCCCATGTGGGATTGGCACCCTGTTCCCAAGAACGAGAAGCTTGTTACTAAGGTAACGGAGATAGTTGGTAGCAGAATCAAGGAAGCTTTTGAGCACAGAGCTAAGCAAGAGAGAAACGAGTGCTTGGAAAAGATTTCTGAAGATGTTCAAGAAAAAATCGCCGCTGCGGTTGAGGCAGGAGAATTTGAAGAAGAGATTGATCCCGCTCAAGTGGCCAATATTCTTTTTGAGATGGAGGCCCAACATGTCAGAGGTAAGATTCTTGCCGGTGAACCACGTATCGATGGTCGAGATACACGTACAGTGCGTCCGATTGAAATCAGGACCGGTGTTTTGCCAAGAGCTCACGGCTCAGCACTCTTTACCCGCGGTGAGACTCAGGCCCTTGTGGTTACCACCTTAGGTACCAAACAGGATGAGCAGATCGTTGACGGTCTTACAGGTGAGTATCGCGAACGTTTCATGCTCCATTACAACATGCCACCATTTGCCACGGGAGAAACCGGCAGAGTTGGTTCTCCTAAGCGACGTGAAATCGGACACGGTAGGTTGGCTAAGAGAGCCCTTTACGCAGTCCTTCCTAGGGAAGAGGACTTCCAATATACAATGCGGGTTGTGAGCGAAATCTGCGAATCCAATGGTTCCTCCTCAATGGCTAGCGTGTGCGGCGGATGTTTGTCTCTGATGGACGCAGGAGTTCCGTTAAAAGATTTTGTTGCCGGTGTGGCCATGGGCCTTATCAAAGAAGGCAATAAGTTTGCAGTTTTAACCGACATCCTCGGAGATGAGGATCATCTAGGCGACATGGACTTTAAAGTTGCCGGTACCGAGCATGGTGTTACAGCCCTGCAGATGGACATCAAGATTGAGGGTATCAACAAGGAAATCATGGAAGTTGCTCTAGCTCAAGCCAAAGAAGGAAGGATGCACATTCTCGGCAAGATGCGTGAAGCAATCAGCGAACCACGCAAGGATCTGTCTCCATATGCTCCACGCCTCATTAACTTCAAGATCAATCCTGAGAAAATCCGTGACGTGATAGGAAAGGGGGGTGCGGTTATCCGAGCTATTACTGAGGAGACGGGAGTTACCATCAACATTGAAGATGACGGCAACGTAACGATCGCATCTGTTGACGAAGCTGCAGGTCTTGAGGCTCGTCGTCGCATAGAAGACATTGCCGCTGAAGTTGAAGTAGGCAAGGTCTATGACGGCAGGGTGTCAAAGATTTTGGATTTTGGTGCGATTATTGAAGTGTTGCCCGGATGTGATGGTCTTTTGCATATCAGTCAGATTGCTCATGAGAGGGTCAATCAGGTTAGCGATTATCTCAAAGAGGGTCAGATCGTCAGAGTTAAAGTTATTGAATCTGACGAAAAAGGAAGAATCCGCTTGTCAATGAAAGCACTAATTGAAAAGCCAGAACGCAAATCTGCTCAACCTAGAAATGCCGAACAACAGTCCGTAGCAGAGAACGGAAATCCTGATCTGATTAAGGGGTAAATGAAGTTCTCTTGTGGTCGCAGCCTTAAAACTGCGACCATATTGCTATATGGAAGAGTGTTTTTTCCCGTTTTCCACAGTTTTTTTCGCCCAAAAGCAGTCGGCAAATGCCGCCAGGACTGGCTTCATGAAATTTTA
>CANQMZ010000146.1 GCA_947625105.1 uncultured Parasutterella sp. | reverse complement strand
GATGGATTCGAACCAGCGTAGGCGTAAGCCAACAGATTTACAGTCTGCCCCCTTTAGCCACTCGGGCACCCCTCCACTCGAGGAAGCGGGATTTTGCCAACATTTTTAGTTGTTGTCAAGTCACAAAATTGCTACGGACCTTTTTATTGATACTTGCAAAAAACTTTCAACGAAAATTCAATAAGCTACCTAAAACCAAGCGGAGACTTCCTGACCAACACCGATCGCCAAAATAATCCACCCCGTCCGCAAAATCCACGTAACATAGGGTCTGTTTTTGAGCTCCGTTTGACGGGTTTGAATCATGGCCTTGTTTCTTATTTTGGGATCTCGAACGTAAGCAAGAATGGCCGCTTCCTTGCTTCTAAAGGCCAACCCAGCAAAAATCAAGGCCATCCCGACATTGCCCAGGCTTTCCCCTGCTGCAAAAGAGCTCAAATCAGCAAGCGCTTTTCCCATCATTGCCGCAGAAAGAAAATAAAGTCCCACCCTCCAATAAACTGCCACTTTGGAGGCTTCAATAGGAATGCCTTGGGGTTGATTTCCCCTGTCTTGTTCAGCGTTCCGAGGCATATTAGTTCTTACGGTCCTTAGTTTCTGCGATTACTACCGCATCTTCCACCTGGTTTCTGTCCCATCTGCCGGTGACTCTTTTGTATTCTTGTTTCTTACTACTTTCGTAGAAATCCTCAGGATTTTCTGCCGAGTAGTCTTTCCCGTTTTGGAAAAAATTGAAGATTTTACCGCTAAGCCACAACAGACCGGACAATGCAAAGACGCCTATTAGCACTGCACTTATCACCGGCAGGAGAAACATTGCTCCAAGCAAAACAACTGCCACGATGACAGCCGGCCAAATCAACTTAGAAATTTGGTATCTCATTCGTTCCTCGGCAATATGTTTGCGCCCTGAAAAATTTATAGGGGAAATTTTACCTGTGATTTTCTCTTTTATTGACCAACTTGGGTTATTGAAGAATTTAGTTACGAAAAAGTCAGAATTTTTTCATTTTTGTTACCCAGACTAGATCGTCAACCCTGTTTACGCTCGATGGTTTAGGGGTATACTCCATGCACCATAAATTTGGGGCTTATGTGCCCGTGTAAAGGTTGTTTAATGACAGAAGCTAATATTATTGCTTTACCAGACGTCCAGTCGAGTACTGATCGGAGGAACATTCCTATCCAAAAAGTGGGAGTTAAAAGGATACGTACCCCGATCTTGGTTAAAACGCTGACTGGCTCCCAACACACAGTTGCTGACATTGAGATGTTTGTGTCTCTCCCCGCAGACAAGAAAGGAACCCACATGTCCAGATTTTGGACGTTGCTCCGTGGAGTAAAAGATCCTTTTTCTCCTTTAATGCTTGTGAAATTGATGCAGTCCATGCTTACTTCCCTGAGAGCCGACAGCGGATACATCCGTTTGAAGTTTCCTTTTTTTATGGAGAAGATGGCCCCTGTTTCTAAGCTTGAAAGTACCATGGATTACGATGTTGAGTACATCGTGGAAGCAAAAGGCGGGCACACTAAAGTAACTCAGTCAGTGACAGCGCCCGTGACTAGTCTTTGTCCTTGCAGTAAAGAAATCAGCAAGTACGGAGCCCACAACCAACGTTCCAAGGTAACGATTGCCGCTGAGGTGGAAACTAACTTCCCTTTGGAAAGACAGGCGGAAATGATCGAAAGTTGCGCCTCTTGTCAGGTTTGGGGGTTGCTGAAACGTTCTGATGAAAAGTTCGTCACGGAACATGCTTACGAAAATCCGAAATTTGTAGAGGATTTAGTCCGCGATGTAGCTATCCGCTGCCAGGATGAACCTGCCATTCTCTCGTTTACCGTAGAAGCTGAGAACTTCGAGTCAATACACAATCATTCGGCATATGCGTGCATTAGCATGACCAAACCGATTGAGGACGACTAACCTAATACTGAAGAACTTAACGAATGCTCGCATCACAAAAGAAATATGTTCAGGATCTCATTTCCGAGGCCCTGAGGGAGATTGGTGCGCCTGAGGGCACTCCCGTGTATCTTGAAAGACCAAAACAACGCTCTCATGGCGATGTGGCATGCAACGTTGCCATGCAACTAGCAAAAGTGATGAAAGAACCCCCGAGGAGTATTGCGGCGAAGCTTGTCAGCAAACTTAAGGAACTCTCCGCTAACTCGGACTTTTTTTCTTGTATTGAGATTGCCGGGCCTGGTTTTATTAACATCAACCTATCTGAAGCCACGAAACAAGAGGTTGTAAAACAGATATTGATCCAGCAGGATCAGTATGGCTTTTCTCATGCTCATAAAGGTGAATCGTTATTGCTTGAGTACGTATCGGCGAACCCGACTGGTCCTTTGCACTTAGGTCATGCTCGTCAAGGTGCGTTGGGGGATGTTCTTGCCAACTTGTTTCGTTCCCAGGGCTATCAGGTCACCCGCGAGTTCTATTACAACGATGCTGGTGTTCAAATCCACAATCTCGCTATAAGTGTTCAGGCTCGGGCAAAAGAATTACAGGGACAACAAGTCTCTTTCCCGGAAGATGGTTACAGAGGCGAATACGTCAAAGAAGTTGCTCAAGACTATATCGATAGAAAACCCGTCCAAACATTCGATGGAAAGCTCGTTGAAAGCAGTGGCGATACGGATGATTTAGAGAATATTCGACAGTACGCAGTAGCCTATCTGAGAAATGAACAAAACAGGGATTTGAACGCTCTCGGCGTCCATTTCGACAATTACTATCTTGAAAGTTCTCTATACACAGATCACCGTGTAGATAAGGCGGTCAAAGCCATAATGAACGCTGGAAAGACCTACGAGGAAAAAGGCGCATTGTGGTTTAGGAGTACTGATTACGGTGATGACAAAGACAGAGTCATGAAAAAAAATGATGGCTCGTACACATATTTCGTTCCTGATGTTGCTTACCACCTTGCTAAGTTTGAAAGGGGATTTAACCGCGCTATCAATATTCAGGGAACGGATCATCATGGAACCATCGCCAGAGTCCGAGCCGGAATCCAAGCTGCCTCTGCCGCTTTCGGGTTTGACATCCCAAAAGATTTCCCACAATACCTGTTACACACGATGCTACAGGTTTTTAAGGGCGGAGAACTCGTAAAAATGAGTAAACGCAGCGGCACTGGTGTCACTCTCATTGACTTGGTCAACTGGGTTGGGAAGGATGCTGCTCGACTATTTTTAGTCAATCGCAAGGCAGATGCGGAATTCAATTTCGATGTTGACCTTGCCCTGAGTCAGTCAGACGAAAATCCTGTCTATTACCTCCAGTACGCCCACGCCCGTATTTGTTCGATCTTTGCGCAAGCTCAAGAAAAGGGCTTCACAGTCCCCTCCATGGACACGGCGCTGAAATTCAGTTTGTCGCCATTGAACACACAGACTGAATTGACCTTGATGAATACGCTGTCTGACTACCCGGAAACATTGACAAACGCGGCTGAAGAATTGGCTCCTCATGCGCTCGTCACTTACTTGAAACTGCTTTCAAGTGACTTTCATGCTTTCTACAATGCCGAAAGGGTGTTAGTTGACGAACCTGTTACTCGTAACGCTCGTCTAGCTCTCCTTTTAGCTGTGCGTCAGGTCCTAAGGAACGGATTTAAGATACTGGGTATTTCGGCTCCAGAAAGACTTGACAGAACTATTGAACAATGACAAGGAAAAAGGGTTATTAACATGGGTAGATCCTCGGGATTTGGCACTTGGTTTTATGGTTTTCTCGTCGGTGGTGTTGTTGGCGTTGCGGCCTGCGCAGTAGCGGCCTTGATCATCAATAAAGCCCCTATTCCTTTTGTAAACAAAGTCGACCAGTCAAGCTCTCTTATAAATCCTATTTCTGGAGGGGCCGTTCCTGATCCGAACAAGCCACTCTCAAAAACAGGAGGTGACCCCTTAAATGCGCCCAAGTCGAAAGTCGTAACTGTCGACTCTCAAGCTTCAACTGATGCACCGGCCGATAAAACTAGCTCCGCTGAAAAGGGTGTCCGCTATGTTGTTCAAGCCGGAGCATTTGATTCTGAAGAAGTCGCTGAAGGTAGAAGAGCCGAGCTCGGTATGATCGGCATTGAGTCACGGATCATCAAAAAAACCGAAAAAAACAAAACCATCTACCGAGTTCGCCTTGGTCCATTCGGCACTGAAAAAGAGGCGAATTCCATGAAAGCAAGGCTTCAGAAAAATTCCATCTCTTCCGTTGTTGAAAAAGCCAACTGATTTTTCCTTTAATTTTTGGTTAATTTTTAGTTATCTGAGCTTTAGTAATATAACCTCAGATTTGGTTTTTTAATTGTACAAAAAGTATGCTACGTCGACTCTTAATTACTTTGTGTCTATCTTTACCGGTCGTCTGCCTGGCTTCGGCAGATAATCCCGTATCCGGACAAGACTACAATGTTCTTTCAACTCCTGTGCAAACGCGCAACCCTAAAAAGATAGAAGTGATTTCTTTCTTTGCCTACACCTGCCCTCATTGCTACTCGTATGAAAAGACTCTCGAGACTTGGGCAAAAAATCTTCCGCAGGATGTTGACTACTACAGGGTACCAGTTGCTTGGTCGGATAAATATTTTCATTACTCCAAAACCTATTTGGCTCTCGAAGCCATGAATAAGCTTGACCCGTATCACGATATTTTCTTCAATGCTGTTATCAAGGAAAGAAAAGATTTCCCTGACCTCGAAAGTATTGCCGACTATTTATCGTCTCAGGGCTTAAACAAGGAAGAATTTTTAAAGACAGCCAATTCTTTTTCAGTAAAAATGAAAAATGACCGAGCCTTCAGAACTTGGCAAGCATACAATCTAGACGGAACGCCGGGCAATGCAGTCAATGGAAAATACTTTACAGCTCCTCATATCGTTGGAACAAGGGAGGGTGCCATTGAAGTCATAAACAAACTCATTGAAAAAGAGCGGCAAGCTATGGCTGTAAAACAGCCGCCAAAAGCAAGCAAGTAAAATGATTTAAAAGGGTGGGATCCGCCCTTTTTTACTGTCTAGCTTAGGAACTGTTAATAAATTATTTTTAGTTATTTGGAGTGGGTAACAACGTTGGAAGGCTAGGATGAATGACGTA
>CANQMZ010000145.1 GCA_947625105.1 uncultured Parasutterella sp. | reverse complement strand
CGGAAAATAAGAGCAACCGCTCAACAAGAAAACGGGTATCACCAATCCTAAAAGCTCTCGTTTCATTTTCTTCTTAGAATGCTATGGGAAAATCTTTTTATAGCCTGTATGATAGCGGAGTAATAGTTTAAATACGGGAAAGAGCAAAAAGCTATGAATCAGGCGCCTGAAAAACGGAGTAATTCTTTTGATTTACGGGGGTTAGGTTTAAAGGTAACAGGTCCCCGTCTGAAAATACTG
Organism: uncultured Parasutterella sp.; assembly: GCA_947625105.1. Lineage (GTDB taxonomy): Bacteria > Pseudomonadota > Gammaproteobacteria > Burkholderiales > Burkholderiaceae_F > Parasutterella. The sequence goes on along the minus strand of CANQMZ010000145.1, from coordinate 4,892 downwards.
GATATCTTTAAGTCTAGAGCAGAAAAGGGAGAACCTGGACATCTAAGCGCTGAAGAGGTCTACAGGCTTTTGGAGGACGAGGGTGAAGAGATAGGTCTCGCCACTGTCTACCGCGTGCTTGCTCAGTTTGCTAATGCAGGAATTCTCGTTAGGCGTAATTTCGAAAACGGTACCGCAGTTTTTGAACTAGATGACGGTAAGCACCACGATCACCTTATCTGCGTTATGTGTGGTCAGGTAATGGAGTTTTTAGATCCCAAGATAGAAAACCTTCAACAGGAAGTCGCTTCGAAATACGGTTATCAACTCGTTGACCATACGATGGCTCTTTACGGTGTCTGTCCCGATTGCCAAAAGAAAAAAAGAGCTAAATTCAAGTCCTAAGAGCTGGCAGGTTTCTTCTTTGACTTGAGCATCTCCTCAGCGGCGGCTTTGGTTTTTTGTGTAATGGTAATGCCGCCGAGCATGCGGGCGATTTCTTCCACGCGTTTTTCCTTGGAAAGCTGTTCCACTGTGGAAACAGGCGGGATGTTGTCAGCTGTAGACGATTTAATGATTTTCAGATGATGATCCGCGCAGCTTGCCACCTGAGGCAGGTGAGTGACGCAGAGGACTTGTTGCCTTTGGCCAAGTTCTGCAAGAAGCTGTCCCACTGTTTCTGCAACTGCTCCACCAATACCGGAATCAACCTCATCAAATATCAAAGTGTCAACCGTTGCACTGGCAGTATCTGTAACTGAAATGGCTAAGCTGATTCGGGCAAGTTCTCCGCCGGAAGCGACTTTCGAAAGGGAGCGCCTGGCGACCCCTGCATGGCCGGCAACGAGGAACTCGCAGCCATCAATCCCATTGGGACCTTGATGGTCTAACTTCTTTATTTCTATCTCAAATGAACCACCTTCCATAGCGAGGGTTTGCATGACATCGGTGATCTTTCGCTGCATCTTTAAAGCAGTTCTTTTTCTCGCTTGACTAAGGCTCGCTGATAGCTTTTCATATTCCGCCTTAGCTGCCTGATCTTTCTCAAAGAGTGTATCGAGATTACTAAGTTCTTTGATTTCGGAGATTCGAGAAAGTGCCGTTTGCCAGTGAGAATGCAAGTCGTCAGGTTCCAAATGATATTTACGCGAAAGTTCCAAGAACAACGATAACCGTTGGTCTAATTCGGCAAATCGTTCTTCGTCGAAATCTGTCCTATCAAGATAATGTTCAACATCAGCCGAAGCGCTGTCAATGATTTCTCTGGCTTCCACTAGGGAGGATTGTAATTTCTCAAGTTTTGGATCCACTTCAGACACATTACTCAGCGCGCCAATAGCTTCGTCAACAAGATAAAGAGCACTCGTGTCTTGCTCGCTTAATAACTGTCGGGAAAACTGACAGGCATCAATAATGTCCGTATACCTAGAAAGTTTGGCATGCTCTTCGTTGATTTCCTTCCATTCACCGTCTTTGGGTTCAAGTTCGCTAATGTCTTCGATAAACCAATTGAGCCTTTGAAGTTCCTCTTGTGAACTAGTTTGCTGATTTCGGGCCTCCTCCAATTTTTGCCTTATGTCTTGCCAAAGTTTCCATGCCTGTTTCACCTCAGCTGCTTTTGTAGTGAGTTTCCCATAACGATCGAGAATATCTAGTTGAGAACTTTTCGAAAGAAGAGATTGATGCGCATGTTGACCGTGAACAACGACCAGAAAAGTACTTAACTCCCGAAGCTGGGAAATGGAGCAAGGGATGCCATTAATCCAAGAGCGGCTTTTGCCTTTGATGTCCAAAGTTCTTCTGATGACGAGATCACTCGGATCAGTCAGTAAATCTCGTTCTCCAAGCCATTTTTTAACAGGTTCACTAAGGCTGAAAGTTGCCGTCAAATCACTTTTTTCACAGCCCTGCCTGATCAATTCAACGTCAGATCGGCCTCCAAAGAGAAGCTGAAGTGCGTCAATCAGGATGGATTTACCTGCCCCAGTTTCTCCGGTTAAAGCGGTAAACCCAGGAAAAAACTCAAGATCGAGTTTCTCGACAATTACGAAATCTCTTATGCTAAGGCTCTCAAGCATGGTTATTGACGGTCTTTGGGTACGTAGTTCCAATGAAGCTTCTTACGAAGCGTATCAAAGTAATTATGTGTTGGAGGATGTAATAGGTGAATGCTGTTTTCTGAAGAGAAAATCTTCAACTTGTCACCAACCTTAACCTCGTTGTTGTCTTGCATATCGAAATAGAGCACGGCGTCCCGAATGTGAATGACGTCGATATCAATAGTGGCGCTCTGTGGCAAGACGATTGGTCGGTTCGAAAGAGAGTGAGGAGCGACAGGAATCAGGAGCATGCAGGGAACAGAAGGGTAGATCATCGGTCCGCCAACGCTCAAGGCGTATGCGGTTGAACCCGTCGGAGAGGAAACGATCAGACCGTCTGCCCTTTGAGAACTCATGGGTAGATTGTCAACGGTAATGGCGCATTCAATCATTCCACCAGAGACGCCCCTCGAGATGACGATATCGTTTAATGCAATGTCGTCAAAGATCACCTGACCGTCTCTAATTTGTTGGCACCTGAGAAGATCTCTAGAGTCGATTCGGTATTGACCGGATAGGATTTCAGTCAATTCCTTGTCCATTGCTTCGGAAGGGATATCCGTTATGAAGCCCAATCGACCGGCATTTATTCCCACAAAAGGAACACCGTAAGGAGCCATTCTTCTAGCGACCCCGAGGAGTGTTCCGTCACCGCCGTAAACAATGAAAAGGTCGGCTTTTTTGCCTAGTTCTGGCAGGCTGTAACCCGTTTCTAGTCCCAAAGATTGTGCTAGGGGTTTCTCAAAAAGAACCTGTTTACCCTGCTTCTCCAGAAAAGCCATGATTCTCTTAATGGGTTCAAGGTTTTGAGCATCATGTTTACCAAAAACAGCGATATTTTTAAACGAGTGAGTCATTACTTCACCTAGCTTATTTCCGGATACATACGATGGAATTTCTCCAACAAATAGACAGTTTTCTCTAGTGTTCTGATTTCAGTAAGCAGAGAAGCTAGCGCAGGTCCCTGGACTGCACATATCCAATCGTCGGTTTTCCAAAACATGAGACTTTCCCTGAGCATGATGGAGGCGCCGACCACGTCGAGCTGATCATCTTCGCCAATAACAATGCGTATCGTAGGGTCTTTCCGTTTTTTAAGGCAGCTACGGGTAGCCCATAACTGATAGAAAGCGAGCCCGGGATCAGGTTGTCGATCAATCCAGTCATTAAAAATGACCGGAAATTTGAGCCGGGTCATCTCCTTGGTTTGGGCAGAAGTATTGAACCACTTCAGAGAGACATTCACTGGCAAAATGGATAGAGAAACCGCAACCCACTTGTTTTGATAGTCGACACTGCAATACTTAAACCAATCACCTGAAAACTCCAACTCAGTACTGAAATCGTCAATAAAGTCCAGTTGAGGAGGAGCTTCTTCCGAAGACTGGAAAGGGACCGATTTGATAATGAGACGACTCCAAAGAACCATGTTCGAAATGTCGGGATGGTTATGGGCAAAGTTGACAAGTTCGGGATCAAGGAATTCTTCCACCAGATTCCTTGGCGGCTCTTCAGTGCAATCGGCTATATAAAGCACAGGAGGTGGAAGAATCGAATAGGGCATGAGAATATAACCTAGGTTTTAAGATTTTCTGGTTAATGCGGCTAAGGCAAGCACTAGCCATGCGGCAATCATGATGACCCCGCTGATCGGCGTGACCAAAGGATATGGTCTCCAGTGAATAATGATCAGGAGATACAGACTTAGCGAGAAACCGACCGTGCCGATCAACAACAAAATTCCCGATAGATTAACCAAGGTCTTGTTGAAGTGTTGGCTAGCCCAAGCGATGGCAAAGAAACCAAGTCCCCCGACTAACTGATAAAGCACACCATACTCAAAGGCCTCAATTTGCCGTGGAAGTTCAACAATGGAGCGCAAACCATGGGCTCCGTAAGCTCCCAAGGCAACGCCTGAGGCCAGTAACAGGGCTCCGATAAAAGTCCAAAAACGCATGGTTAATCCTATTCAATCATTTCCGGAACGGCAATAGCGTGGAAGCCTGCATCTACATAGATATTGTCAGCGGTGACTCCGGAGGCGTAATCGGAAAGCAAGAACGCCGCCACATTACCAACTTCTTCAGTAGTCACAGTTCTTTTTAGAGGAGCCATTTCTTCCATCTTATGCAAGAGTTTGGAAAAATCCTTAATGCCACTTGCCGCTAATGTCTTTATTGGACCCGAAGAGATGGAATTTGCTCTGATTCCTTTTGGTCCGAGGGAAGCTGCAAGATAACGTGTGGCAGATTCCAAGGCGGCTTTTGCGACCCCCATCGTGTTGTAGTTGGGGACTACCCTTTCTCCGCCTAGATAAGTTAATGTCAACACTGACGATGGATGTCCTTCTAGTAGCGGAAGCAGTGTTTTAACTAGTGCAGGGAAGGAATATGAAGAAATGTTCAAGGCGGTTGAAAATGCGTCCTTGGAAAGACCATCAAGAAAATTTCCCTGAATTGCCTCTCGAGGAGCGAAAGCGATGGAGTGGACGACTCCATCTAGGGCACCCCACTTTTCCTTGAGCGAAGTTGCTAAAGCGGTCATTTGTTCTTCGACAGTTACATCAAGCGGAAGGACAATGTCACTGCCAAAGTCTTTAGCCAGTCCAGCTACTCGTTCTTTATGTCTTTCTCCTGCGTAGGTAAACGCCAACTGCGCACCCTCTCGGTGGCAGGCTTGTGCGATGCCGTAAGCAATGGAACGGTTTGAAATAACGCCAGTAATCAGGATTTTCTTATCTTTGAGTAAAGCCATATCAAGCCCTCAATTCAAAAATTGATAGCGTGATTTTAACGGGTTTGAGATTGGTTGACG
>CANQMZ010000144.1 GCA_947625105.1 uncultured Parasutterella sp. | reverse complement strand
CGAGTAAAACGTGGTGTAACGGCTCGTGCCCGTCATAAGAAAGTATTCAAGCTCTCGAAGGGTTTTTCTCTTCGTCGCAACAATGTTTACCGCGTTGCCAAGCAAGCGGTAATGCACGCAGGTCAGAACGCATATCGTGACCGTCGTAACAAGAAGCGCGTATTCCGTCGCTTGTGGATTGCCCGTATTAGCGCCGGAGCTCGTGCCAACGGACTGAATTACAGTAAGCTGATGAACGGTCTGAAGAAGGCCGGAATTGAGCTTGATCGCAAAGTATTGTCCAATATGGCTATTTTTGATAAGGAAGGTTTTGCTGCTATTGTCGAAAAGGCCAAGGCTAGTCTCGCCTAATTGAAGACCGATTAGTGGCGGTTGACCTCTGTCGGCCGCATGACTTCATCTAGCAAAGGCCTGGTGAACTTTTCTCCAGGCTTTTGTTTTTGTAAACGATTATCAGAAGTTGACCATTATGGAAGACCTCAATCAAATCATAGAACGTGCGAGAGCTGATTTCGCTGCCGCTGCCACCCCAGCCGCGTTGGAGGATGTAAAGGCTGTTTATTTGGGCAAAAACGGACAGCTCACGGCACTGTTGAAAGGATTGGCCAAACTGCCAGTGGAAGAGAAGCGCGAGTTTGGCTCTAAAATCAATCAGGCAAAGCAAGCCGTAGAGGCGGCTTTGAATGAACGAAGAGAGGAATTTGCCCGCCAGAAGCTCCAGGAGCGTTTGGCCAGCGAGGCCATTGACATAACACTTCCAGGTAGAAGTTCCGGTACTGGTGGAATCCATCCGGTAATGAAAACCTGGATGCGAGTTGAGGAAATTTTCAGGACCATCGGTTTTGATGTCGCCGACGGCCCGGAAGTTGAGAATGATTGGTACACCTTTACCGCACTGAATAATCCTCCGAATCATCCGGCTAGAAGCATGCAGGATACCTTCTATGTTGACTTGGTTGATGAGACCGGTAAACAAATGCCACTTCGTCCCCATACCTCACCCATGCAGGTGCGCTATGCGCGACAGCATAAACCACCAATCAAGGTTATCGCTCCAGGACGCACCTATCGTGTGGATTCAGATGCGACTCACTCGCCTATGTTCCATCAGGTTGAAGGATTGTGGATTGATGAGAACATCAGTTTTGCCGACCTCAAAGGTGTCTATGTTGACTTCTTAAGAAGATTTTTTGAGACCGAGGACTTGGTCGCTCGTTTCCGTCCGAGTTATTTTCCCTTTACTGAACCTAGTGCCGAGGTAGACATGATGTTTACCAGTGGACCACGTAAAGGCAAATGGTTGGAAATTTGCGGTGCTGGCGAAGTCCATCCGAATGTGGTTAGAAACTTTGGGTTGGATCCTGAGCGCTATATTGGTTTTGCTTTCGGAACCGGTTTGGAACGCTTGACAATGCTCAGATACGGTATTGATGACTTGCGTCTTTTCTTTGAAGGCGACTTGCGTTTCCTTAAACAATTTAACTAAGGTCGGAAGGATTCAAAATGTTATTTTCAGAAGAATGGCTGCGCCACTACATCAATCCTCCTATCTCAACTGAAGAGCTTTGCGAAACTCTGACAATGGGAGGCCTTGAAGTCGAGGGCTTTGATCCTGTTGCTCCTGCTTTCAGCGGAGTAGTCGTTGCTCAAGTTTTGACGGTTGAGCAACATCCTAATGCGGATAAACTTCATGTTTGCACAGTTGATGTTGGAGGAGCCGAACCGCTTCAGATTGTTTGTGGTGCACCCAACGTGAAGCCAGGGGTAAAGGTTCCTTGTGCCCTTATTGGTGCCAAGCTGCCTGGTGATTTCAGTATCAAGAAGAGCAAACTCAGAGGAATAGATAGCAATGGCATGCTTTGCTCGTCTCGCGAACTTGGCATTAACGAAGACCACTCCGGGCTTTGGATTTTGCCTGAAGACGCGCCTGTGGGCGAGGATATCAGAAAATACGCCAGACTTGACGACATGAAGATTGATGTCAAGGCGACTCCCAACAGAGGAGACGCGCTCAGTGTCATCGGTATCGGCCGCGATTTACGAGCTATGACCGGTGCGGAGCTGTCTATGCCCGATTTCACCGCGGTTCCTGCAACTTGTGATTGCCGCCACGAAGTTAAGATTGAGGCGCCGGAGTTGTGCGGGCGTTTCGTTGGTCGTGTTATTTGCGGTTTAAACGTCAATGCCCCTACACCGCAGTGGATGAAAGAAAGACTTGAGAGATCTGGACAGCGCAGTATTTCAGCCCTTGTGGATATTTCCAATTATGTGATGCTTGAACTGGGTCGTCCCAATCACGTGTACGATCTCGATAAGCTAAGCGGACCGTTGGTTGTTCGTTGGGGTAAGTCTGGAGAAAAAGCCGAGCTTCTAAACGATCAGACCGTTGATATTGATCCTTATTTTGGGGTATTGTCTGACGACAATGGTATCGAGGGAATTGGTGGCGTCATGGGTGGAGCCCATGCTGCCGTCTCTAATGAGACTAAATCCATTTTCATTGAAGCAGCTTTCTGGTGGCCAACATCAATTCAGGGTCGTTGCCGGCGGTTGAATTTTTCAACTGATGCCGCTTACCGATTTGAAAGAGGTGTCGATTTTGGAACCAATGTTGAGCATACCGAATACCTCACGCGGTTGATTGTGGATATCTGTGGTACAGCAGATACCAGGATTGGGCCGGTGGTTGATTTGGTCGAAAGATTGCCGGAGAGAAAACCTGTCCGCATGAGAATAAACCGTTGCCGTAAAGTTATCGGTTCGGATATCCCTGAGGATAGGATGGCTGAGTGCTTTACTCACCTAGGTTTCACGTTTGAGAAAAAAGACGGAGCTTTCTATGTTGATCCTCCAACCTATCGTTTCGACATTGAAATAGAAGAGGATCTGATTGAAGAGGTCGCTCGACTGGTTGGTTATAAGACGGTGACAGAGATCCCGCCGCTTGCGCGAGCGGCAATGCTCAAGCTTGAAGAAGGCAAGTTAGATCGCCATGAGTTGAGAAAGAAAATGGCAGCTCTCGGGTTCCAAGAACTTGTGAACTATTCCTTTGTGGATAAAGAATGGGAAGCCGACTTCGCTGTTGATTCCAAACCAATTGAGGTTTTGAATCCAATAGCTTCACAAATGGCTGTCATGAGAACCCAGCTTCTCGGCGGTTTGGTTTCTATTCTCAAGTTCAATCTGAATCGTAAAGCCGACAGAGTAAACGTCTTCGAGTTGGGGAGAGTATTTTTTAGAAACGACTCCGTTATCGGTTCTGATACTTCTGTCAAGGGAGTAGAGCAACCCGTGCATTTGGCAGCCCTTTCCTATGGGTCTGCTCATCCGCAGCAGTGGGGAGAAAAAGATCGGCAAGTGGATTTCTTTGACTTGAAGGGAGTTGTTGAAGCATTAGTGGCTCCGAGAAAAGCAAAATTCGAGAAGGTGGATCACCCTGCGCTTCATCCGGGAAGATCTGCCAAGGTCATCCTAGATTCTCAGGAAATTGGACTTATAGGTGAACTGCACCCGAAGCTTGTCCAAAAATATGAGCTTCAGCATGCACCGATAGTTTTCGAATTGGAGGCGACTCCATTGCTTGAAGTTGGGATACCATCGGCTAAGCCAGTATCAAAATTCCAACCGGTGCTCAGAGATGTTGCCGTTTGGGTTTCTTTGGAGCAACCGGTTCAGGAACTGATTGATTTGGTCAGGAAACAGGCCAAAAAAGACGAAAGATTGTTGGGGCTGACGAGTTTTAATCTCTTTGATGTTTATCGTCCGAAAGAAGATGATGAACACGCCAAGCAGAAAAGCCTTGCTTTTTCGATGAAATTGCAGCTGCTTAACGAACCGATATCTGAAGGTCAGGCCGATGATGCGGTCAACGCTGTGGTTGAGATTCTCGCAAGCAAAGGTGCTCAACTAAGAAATTAACTTACGGAGAAGGAAACGAAATATGGAGATTAAAGATCAAAAAACAAAAACTCTTGTGCGCAACCACATTGAGAAAGCGGTTGCAGAAGAGAGCGGGATTTCAATTGAGAAAGCCAAAATTTTAGTTGGAGCTTTTTTTGATGAAATTACCGCAACATTGGCTCGGGGAGAGCAAGTCAAATTAATTGACTTTGGAAATTTCCGTCTTCTTAACAAGAGGGAGCGGACAGGTCATCACCCGGCAACGGGAAAAGAGATCCAGATTCCTGCCCGTCGGGTGGTCAGTTTTACTCCTTGTGATAAGTTGCGTCAGGTGGTGTCTGAATAATTTGAATACTTGTCATGGCCCGAAGGAAGTCTTTACAGAAATTGCCGCCCATTCCGGAGAAGAAATATTTTCCGATCCGTGAGGCAGCAATTCTCTGTGGCGTTGCTTCCCACGTGTTGAGATACTGGGAGAAAGAGTTTTCCCAGCTAAAACCGTTAAGAAGATGTACTCAAAGGGCTTATCGTCGAGAGGATATAGAACTGATCCGCCATATTCGTGATCTGCTTTATGGTCATAATTTAAGCATTATGGGAGTTAAACAACGCCTGATCGAAGAGTTCAAAGACGGTAGGCCCAAAGTGTTTCCATCTTTGGACGATGTAGCTAATACCTCTCGGGAGTTGGCTATTAAGCAGTTGTCAGAAATTGACCTCACGGAGCTTGATTTAATCATCCGTAAACTGGAAAAAACAAGAGAAACTTTACTAAACTAGTCAAACTGTAGTAAGATTCAACGCCTTGAGTCGGGGCGTAGCGCAGCCCGGTAGCGCACTTGCATGGGGTGCAAGGGGTCGCGAGTTCGAATCCCGCCGCCCCGACCAACTAGCATAAAGAGGTTATAAAATTCAACCTCTTTTTATTTTGTCTTCATCTATCCCTGTCTATAAAAAACCGTCCTAAGCTCAAAGTTACTTGGTATAAGAGACGGTATAAAAATTTCCGCTGGTCCAAAAATTGTGGAAGTTTTCCGGATTTTTATACCATGAATGTGGTGTGAGCCCCGTGGATATTGATCTATCGAGGTTCTCAATGACAGGTGCCGTTTGTTTAACCGACAAGAAAAGGTTCCTTAGGAGATATGGGGAAGTGAAGTAAAAATCCTAACAAAAAAAGGGATTGACAAGAAGTTACAAACGAAAGGAAGACAAAAGGCGGTTTACCCCTGACAATTGAGCTTTTCACA
>CANQMZ010000143.1 GCA_947625105.1 uncultured Parasutterella sp. | reverse complement strand
TTTTTCTCTCCTTTAAGAGTTAAATTGAAAACTGGTTTGACCACTGAAACGAGTTATTGATCCGCAGTTTGTCGGTTTTGCCTCGCGTTGAAGTCTTTGTATTGCCCACTGACAATACTGTTTGTTTTTTTCAATGCCGACAAACTGTCTTCCTAGATTGACGGCTGCCAGACAAGTTGTTCCGCTGCCCGCAAAAGGATCAAGAATTTTTTGTGCTTCAGTGGCGAAAATGATTCTTTCCGGAATCGCCAAAGGGAAGGCGGCCGGGTGAGGGTTGTTGTTTTCCTGGCTGATTGTCCAAACATCGGTGAAACTCAAGGTTTCTTGTTTTAACCGAAAGTCCTTTTTAGCAATGAGGTAAATGACCTCGTAGGTGGGAAGGAAATAACCCGAATTGAAATTGATGCCTCCGGCTCGCTGCCAGATAATGATTTGTCTTACCGGAAATCCTTCGACGATTTCATGTCTGTCTTGAAGAAGCCCTGCCTGGACACGCCATTTATGGTTATAGAAAACCGCTCCCGTATCGGGAACCAGGCGTAGCATTTCCCGCAAACATTCGCGCTGCCATTGGACATACTCACCATAGGGTTTATTGTCTTCGTCCACGTTGTTGTCCGAGCCATAGCCTTTGATAAGAGAGGCGCTTTTCCACTTTCCGCCGCCTGACTTGAAACCGCCTCCCGTCGAATTTCGAATGTTGTAAGGAGGACTTGTGACCACTAAATCAAAAGCAGCGTCCGGAAACTTTTTCATCTCTTCCAAGGCGTCGCCACAAATCACGCGGTTTAGGATCATCATTTCACTCTTCCCGGAATGCTTCTTTTGAAGTTTTGGACTGTTGCTCGACCAATTCGATGATGTATGACATGGCGTGTTCGAATTGCTCGGTGGCTTCTTCAACGTTTATGCCGTATAAATGAAAAGTTTTGCTGTTTTTCAGACGTGGTAGAGAAAGCTCCAGTTCAATCGCCATGCTTGAGAGCTCGTGAATGACTCGAATTTCGGTTTTGCTGTCCAGCAGAATTTCCTCTTGACATTCCAGTTGAGCTGTCAGGTCTACGATGTGATTCCGATAAAAGTACAGGCGATCCGCTATTGAAGAGGCAAAATAGTGTCTTCTTTTTCCATCCTTGGAAAATTCCAAGGCGTTGTAGATGCCATCCAATTTGTCTACTACTAGATTGCTTAACTTAATCATGTCTTCGCTATAAACATTTTCTTTGCAAAGTTGAGCAATGGTTTTTCTTAAATGAAATACCAAGTCTTCAACTATGCTGTTGACGATTTTTTCGACTTCACGATGTTCTTTGGAGTTCATTTATTTGTCCTTGGTGGTCACTTTGTGTTTCGGAGTCTCAAAAGCTTTCAAAAGTGTCTGAAGCTGCGCTCTGCGAGTTGCGGAGTCCAACTCTTTCCAATTTGACCTGTGAAAACGTTGATTTCGCTTCGGTGCGGTAGTGAACCGGACTTTCTTTTCTGAATGTGTGTTCATTTCAATCTTCCCAGAAAGTTTTCAATGAGGATTTCGTTTTTGTTCATCAGGTCCGCGGTTTGCTTTTCGAGGCTTTGCATCGCTTGCTTTGGCGTTGCCTTCTTGAGCATCCACAAATCGATGTCCTGTTCCCAAAAAACGACGACTTTGTTCAGAACCGTAAACGGTTTTGGAAAAGAGGGATCAGTCTTCATTAAGCGTCTGATGGTTCTTTCCGACAAAGAAAGTTTGTCCTGCAACTGGCTGATTCTTATCCAGCGCAAGTCCTTGCGTTCGATGTTGTTAATGATTTTCGACATTTTGTTGTGCCTGAGTGAGCATCCAGTTCTCAACCTGACGACAACTCCAGCATGTCCATCGATTCGCGATCTTGAGGGGCTTGGGAAAGTCGTCGCGTTGAACGATCGTCAAAGCTTCGTTAGTCGTGCAAGCTAATTTTTGAGCGATCCGGCTTAGAAATAAAAAGCTGTCTCTGTCTTGTTTGGTCTTGGCGACGCTTTTTTGAATAGTATGCATTTCGTTCTCTCTTTCTCGTAAACCCCTAGCGGGGTTGTCACCATTAAGCGGTCATACTATTTAACGGCTTTTGTTTCGGCTTTTTGCCTAGGTGACAATATCATTATAGCATATAATATTATCAGTTTAGTTATCAGTTTAGCAATATTTATTGCAAAACTTTAAATTTTCATATCATGCAATTTTCTTTTATTGTTGTATATTTAAGACAATTAAAAAGGAGTAATCAATGAAGGCAAGATTTTTAATAGGTTTATTGGCTGGTGTTGTTTCTTTCGGCATCTCTTGTGAATCAATGTCCACCGAGATCGAAAACGAGATTGAAAAGATGAATCCGGTTCAGATTGAGAAATTCATCAAGTCATTGAAGGCAACGCCGGAGACGTGCTATCGTAATACGAATTCTGCTTTAATACACACTCTTGCCACGATGGAATCAGAAAAGAAAATCAGTTGGGATAAATACAAGGAATTGTCGAGCATTCAAACGAATTGGGTGGTTGAGTGTACCAGCAAGAAACTTTTTAAATGGAAACCCAACAATCAACGCCGTCCTTCTGGGCTTCGCTAATTTGGATTGAGTGGGAATCGAGTAGGGGAGGATTCTATTTCTGCTTTACCCACTCCCGTTTATGATGTTTTTGACTGATCAATCTAACTTCTTCGGCGTGTTCTTCTTTAATATCGTCTTGCGCCTTGGAGAACTTGTTCGGCAATACCTGTAGTTGATCGTATGCGCTCTGAGTTATTGTGCCTTCCCTGTTTTGGAATTCGTTTATCGACAACCTTAAGGCATCAACGCTAGATCGATCTGGGGTAATGATCGAGTTATGGTATGAAGCATGTAGGTAGATGTAACAATTGTCTGAGAATATATCCATTCCTCCGTTGTCCACACTTGAGTTTTTAAATTGGAAATCTGTCACGATGCCCTTTAATGGTACGTTCTCTTTTATTTTTTTATTGATTATTTGCTTTAATTTCCAGAGGTGATCTCCATTTTGTTTCAAGGCATCGAAGTCATAGCTCGTTACTTCTCCGTTCTGGTTGGTATATCTGTGTTCCATACCTCCGTCTTTTAAAGTTGTCTCACTTGCACGATTGGCTTTGACTTCGAATACGATGATTCCGTGCCGGCATAGCAGCGCGGAATCTATGTTGAATCGTTTTGCATAACCACAATTTTCTCTTGTATAGAGGGGGTTATCTAAATATAAGTCTTTGTAAATGCGGCTGTTAGGAAAATTTTTCTTTAGCCAGTCAAAAACAAACAATTCTGTACATCTACCCAAATCTTCCGGTGTTATTGTTTCAATGTCATCCGATTCTGTATGAATAGGTTCAATGGGTTTAGGAACTTCCGTGTATGAGTAAGTCTTTTGTTTTCTCTTAGGGCTACGTAATCCAAAAAGCAGCAACAAAATGATGGCTACGTAGGCATACCATGGTAAACCGCTGCTGCTATCAGACTTCTCTTCCTTTTTTGATGAGGCGGGCTTTTCGGTTTTTGCCGGTTTAACTGGTGTTTTAGGCGCAGCCTTAACAGTGTTTTCCGATGAGACGATTGATTTTGTTTCTTTTACGATGGGCTCGTTTGGTCTTTGTTGTAAGTTTTTTGTGTCGTGGTTTTGCGCTTGCGTGCGCTTCAGAGTCTTTTGCTTCTGTGGTTGCAAAGAGGTTTTGTCAGCTTTCTTATCGCTTTGATTTTCTTTTTCTGCTTTTATGGCATTTTCTGCATCTCTGACGCTCAATATTTGACGGTCAATCTGCTCCTGAGTTAGGTAAGCGCTTCCATTTGAAGCAAAACTTACCGTAACACAGAAGACCAGCGCAGAAATTGTACATAGAATGACTTTCATTATTTTTCTGCGATAAGTCATTAGCAACGGCCAGCGGCTCGAAGCAACTCATTGCAGTTGCCTGTTGGTTTCACTGTTTTGCGCTTTCCTTTTGTTTTGCTTTCACCAATTTGCTTACAAACAGCGTCACTGGTGATCGCTACCATTGAGGTGATGTAGCAACGGAAAACCTCGTTGTCTTTCGTTTTCACTGTGAATTGAACGTCATCAATTCCGCCTTCGCGTTTTTCTAGCAATAATTCGTTTTTGGGAATTCCGGTAGCCATTTCAGCTTTATCCAACAGGCTGTCATCGCTTAATACGGCGTTGGATACGTGGCCGCAGCCGCAAAGTAAAAATGACAACAACATGGCGGTGGTTAAAATTTTCATTTTCATATCTTCTCCTACAAGGGTGAACCTTTCCAAACATAAAACGCTTTGCCAGCAATAGTGAAATTTTCTAACGATTGATAAACTTGACTGTCAGTTGCGTCCTTTTTAATTGAAAAAACTCCATCTAAACTAAAGGAAACTTGCCTCCAAACAAGCTGATCAGATATTTTGAACAAGTAAATTCCGTCACCATTGAAAGTGTGAACACTAGTATCGACAAGGATAACAGAGCCCATAGGTGCAATGTCTTTTATGGTTGCATTTTGAATTACAAAACCCACGATATCATTTTCGTTTTTGTAATTCCCTAAGGGTTCCATAAAAACACTATACATATCGTAAGAATCTTTACCATCTTCACGAATGCCGTCACCCCCGGCGAAAAATTTAATTTTGGGTTTTTCTTCTGTTGTTTCAGGAGGATCAGCGTGTTCTATGTCCATCCAGCCATCGTCTAAACCCAATTTCGCTTCTATCTCTCTTGCAATTTTATTTCCAATGTTTCTTTTTTTTCCGGAAGTACTATTTATTGATTTGTTTTTTAGTTGATAGAGGAGTGAGTTATTTCTAGTTCTCTCTAATTTTTCATTGATATTAGCAATAGAGCCAAATTTAGCTATCAACAAGTTTAAATTTGACCATCTTATCTGAGAGACACTCATTTGCTACCTTTAAAAATTCTTTGAAAATTCGTTTGCTATGGATTTTATTAATCGTTACATTTAATTCAAGTCAATAAGTTTGTTGCTTTTATGTGGCAAAAAAACGGTATAAAAAATACAAAAATAATTATGAATTCGGTAATATAATCGCCAATTGATAATAAATTATTTTCAATGGCGTAAAAATGAACTCAATCACTTGTATTTACTTCCTCCGAAGGCCGGTTAAGACTTTTTCTATTACTCCTTTTTTGTGGTTTTGATCAGGCCTG
>CANQMZ010000142.1 GCA_947625105.1 uncultured Parasutterella sp. | reverse complement strand
CTGGACCCATGACTTTCATGATCAAGATACCGTAGTCAGTGGATGCGCCTGCGCCGTTGACGTTTTGGACGGCGACATAGTTTGAACCCGTGGCTGTACCTTGGACGGTAACCAAGTCGGTGTTGGCGTTATCTCCGGCCAGCTCGGTATTGAACCACAGCGTACCGCCATCCCATCCTGTGAAGTCTTTCTGAACAACAACATTGTTCATCTGATCAAAGTTGGTGATACCTTGCGGAGAGACATAGACATTGCCCCCGTTCTGGATATTGCCGATGTAGTTGGTGACGCCACTTACTCCATCAACCACTCTACCACTCTCGAAAGTAAGGCTGTTGGTAGTGCCGGCACGGTTGGTTTCACTCGGAGAATACAGGTAAACCGTTGTGTCAGAACCGGCCAAAGCAGTTGTGTTGTAGAGGTGCGCATCAGAATAATTTCTGAGAGCTACCCAACCGTTGAAGTAATATGAGTCGCCTATCTGCGGGGTCTGAGGTGCCGGTGCTTTATCTGCAGCCGCTATCTTATCTGCTTCGTTGGCATCTTCTGTATTCAGGTTACTGCTATAGATTTCAAGCCGAGAACCTTGAAGAATAAAACGAGGCGTAATATTTGACTCTGGGTTAATGGTTCCCCTCAAATGACCTCGGATTCTAGCTCCTGAAACATTCCCAAAAAGTAAATAAGCATCTCCGCCAGAAGGAAGCGTAGCTGTAACAGTCAACCTTGGAGAGGTGTCACCATCGGGATTCTGAGTTTCTTCTGGATTATTAAGTGTGGAAAGCTTATCAAATGCGACTAAGGCACCCTTTCCTACGTATAAGCTTCCAACTTGCTGACAATTATGACCATTGAGGAAAAACTGACCTCCCAAAGTAGTCATATCATTTTCCAGCTTGACATTGCCCGTAAACCCTGACTCAGGAGGAAGAGTATTTTCTGGATTTGCATCCATTAATTGCAAGTAGGATGTCTCACCTAAAGCTGTATCTTCATTCATGTACAAATACGCATTGGCAGAGACCGTGGTTACGCCGGTGTAGGTATTAGTTCCAACATCTGTGGTCTTCAAATAGCTGGTGCCGCCAATAATGACGATATTATTTTGCGGAACAAAGATTCCTCCTTCACCGGTAAGCTGAGCGGTTAAGGTAAATAGGTCCTGATCTTCATCTTGTGCTGTAGTAGGCGGTTTGAGACTTCCAACCCCTGGAATATCATCTCCTTCCCAGTTTTTAGACTCACTCGGGTCTATGAGATTACGACCATAAAGTGTCAGCTGTCGCTCGGCCAATAGATTAAGGCCGGTAAGACGATACCGAATACCAATTCCACCTGGTTTCTCCTCTTCTCCAATGTCTTGCCCTGCTTTAACCTCAGCATCTGGATTTATTACGCCGTTCTCATCAGCCGACACAACCCAGGGACTCGTTTGGTCATTGCTAGCTGCATCGTTATCCGTATAGGCCCAAAGGACATTACTTATTTGGTAGGTTGCTTCCGCTACAGGGATAGCAGGACCCTGACTCCCATTTGGCGTTTGATAGATAGTAAAAGAATTTTCAAAGGTCAGGGCATGAGTCTGCGTATCAGCATAGGTTTCGAGCTTAGAGTTGTCTTCCTTGGTGATACCACCATTATCCGAGGCAACGACAACCTCCACTGTCGTATAGCCTTGCCCCTGAGCTCCAGGGTATTTTTCGTAGTCCAATAATTCGTTAACTTCTTTTCTGTAAGCACCAATTTTGCCCCAATCGAGGTTTACCGCGGTCTTGTCAGCACCACCTCCCGGACTTACACCAAGAAGAACCATACGACCGTCGTCATGGGCTAAAAGAGAAAGATTTGCGCTACCTTCATAAGCATTTGTGTACTGGAGCGTATATTTCTGGGTTGTCTCATTGAGATCCCAGTCAGTGGCATCATTGTTAAGCGTTCCGTCTCCATCAATTTTTGAACTTAGATAGACGGTAACTTTAGACCAAAAGTTGTGATCAGGTCCTTGGTTGGTGACAGGGTCTATCTTGTCTGAGTGGAAGTAAACTTGGTTTTCGGAGCCATACACCCAACCATCCTCATTGTCATGGTTGGTATCCGTTCCGGTGTTGCCTGTGTCTGTTGCAGAGTACCATTTACTGCCAGTTGTTTGAACCGCCAGCGATGAATGAAAGCCACTTGCTGTATAGATGGAGGATCCTCCCATCAACTGCCCAAGCTGAATAGATTCATCACCCCCTACAACAGTCACTTCACTTAGGGAACCATCTTTAACTGCAAGGTATTTTCCAAACGCTACTTCCCGGGCATAAATGCTACCGGCATAGTTTTGACCTGCGATGAAAACTTTTCCTCTTCGGCCGTTTATAACTCTAGTATTATCTTCGAAACTTTTTTCGCCGGATTGACCATTACTCCAACCTTTGGCCGCTCCATAAACAGCAGAATCGTAAGTAAGGGTGACGTTATGCAAGGACACATAGTCCGTGCTGTCCTTAGCGATCATAATCTCTCTTCTAGTAGGAGCTATATTGTTATCGAATTCTAGAGCTCCATAGACATTCCCATCTATGTAAGAATTCTCAAGGACGACTGCATTGTTATGAGTTCCTCCCGTTGAGTACGCGCCATAAATACTGATTCCGTCGTTCGTTCCACCGCTTTTATCAGTTCCATAAAACCCTTCTGGGATGCCATTTTCCCCCGTCTGCGTGTCGTCAAAGAAATCAATATTTGAGTTTTGGATCAGGACGACATTACCTTGAGCCCAACCGCTGTTGACCTCATGTGTTACCTCTTTAATGCCATTAACGTCCCTTTCCTCGGCCGTAAATTCAATACCCGTATCGGTGGGACCATCATGGATGTAGTACGTCAGCCATGCCTTTCCGCCCACGATACCCATTTTTCGTGTTCCATCCGCATCGTTTTGGACTGTAACATTCTGTAGATTTACAAAATTTCTATATGTTATCAATCCCTCGGCCCCAAAAATTCCTGCTACTAGGTGCATGTTAATTTGGCCATATTCACTTGAGTCTAAATGTACTGGGGGTTTGTAATCTTCGTTTTTAGGATCACTATACGTAATAGTTACAGTGTTGTAATTAGTTTCAAACCCGTAATAGACACCCTTCAAAGCATCAGAAGAACGGCCTCCTATGAGATGGCGGGTAACAATTTGGGCACCAGGCGCAAGATTTATGGTAACCGAATTATGGTTGGAATCTCCACTATGAGGAATTACAAGTTTAGAATCGAAAGTCGGAAGATTGCTCGAGCCGTAAGTCCCACTTAATTGCTGAGCAGGTTCATTTGGTTGGTCGTAGCCAAAAACATCATTGCGTCCACCATATATTCGGGCATATAGCTGAGCTCTTTCTTCCAGATTTATTTGAATATCAGCTCCTACCACTCCCTTGGTAGGACTAGAAAATAAACCGTTGGGATAATCTTCTCCCACTATGTAACGTTGGAGATCATTCGTTGTGGCATTATCTTCACTAACATATGGTCCATTGTACAAACCCCAAATTTCAAGCATTGAATCTCTTCGGCTGCCAGTTTCCGGGAATTCAGGAAAGACAGCGGAAGAATAAGAATAGGGGCGAGAGGTCGTCGGAGACCACAAACCGTTTCCCGAAACAGTTAGTGTAAGGCTTGAATTTTCTTCGGTACTGTTATCGTTAAGCCACATCGCTGGGTGCGGACCTGAATTCGTCAGACTATCAGTCCACCCGTATGTGTAATGAAGACGAGCATTTTTAAATTCTTCTTCTATTACGACGCTCGGAGCACTATTAACGCCTATAGCATTTTGAAAAGACCACCCTTGACCAAGATCAGACTCCCATGGGCTGAAATCAAAGGATGTTACTCCCTCAGGAGTAGTACCGGCCGGGGGAATTGCAGAAGTTAACGAAGGGCATAAACTAGTATAAAGTTCTAAAAATACGCATATTTATGACATAATGCTGTTATTCTCAGTGAGGTAACAGTTATGGCACGAACAAGAAGAATTCATTTCCAACTCAGTGAAGAGGAGAAAGAGTCCTTATCAAGGATTATAAGGTCGAGAAGAGAACAAAGTCGGCACGTTCAAAGGGCACAGATTTTACTGACACTTGCAGAGGGTTATACCAATAAAGCTGTAGCGGAAAAAATGGGGATTTCAGTGCTCACCGTAAGAAAGGTCCTGGACAAATACCATTCTGCCGGTATTGAGGGTGCGTTAGAAGATTATCAAAGAGCAGGAAGACCCTTACGCATCGGAGCTGAAGCTAAGGTATGGATAATCTCCTTAGCTTGCACGTTGCCAAAAGATCTTCCCCATGGTCCACCGAGAGCTCTTTGGTCCATGGCTGCTTTAACACAATATGTAAGAGACCACTGTGAATCCAATGGTTTTGTCTGCCTTAAAAACGTTAGTAAATCGCAGGTATGGAGGTTTTTACAACAACATGAATTAAGACCACAGAAGATCAAGTATTACCTAGAAAAGAAGGATCCTGAGTTCCAAGAGAAGGCAAAAAATATCCTATTGGTCTACAAAAGGATTGAATGGATTTTGCAGTTTTTGGATAAGAAGTCGAATTTCCATGTAGAGTCGGCTGAACTGGACCTGAACGAGGTCTACATCTCCTACGATGAAAAGCCAGGAATTCAGGCTGTCTCTAATGTGGCTGCGGATTTGCCACCAACCCAAACTTGCGGATTTGTCAGACGTGATTATGAGTATAGGCGACTTGGAACCGTGTCCCTGTTAGCCGGAATGAATTTAGTTGACGGTAAGATCATTGGAATTGTGCGCGAGCGCCACGGCTCAGTGGAGTTTATAGAATTTCTGCAAATGGTCGACAAGAGCTACGACCCGGGGGCCACGATACATGTTATCCTTGATAACCATTCAGTTCACAAGTCCAAGAAAGTGTTTGACTACTTGTCTACCCACCCCGGTAGATTTAAGTTTACCTTTACACCCAAACATGCTTCTTGGCTTAACTTGGTTGAAAGCTTCTTCAGTAAGTTGACCAGGATGAGCCTGAAAGGTCTGAGGGTGAAAACCAAAACTGAGTTGATCCAACATATCGAAAAATTCATCGAGCAAGTGAATCAGGTACCTGTCGTGTACCGTTGGAAGTGGAGGTTAGAAGATATAGAACACGCCTTTCAGTCTTAATGTCCTC
>CANQMZ010000141.1 GCA_947625105.1 uncultured Parasutterella sp. | reverse complement strand
CGCTTGATAAGGATTAAATACGGAGAACTTGCTTTGCCTAGGACGCTGCCTAGAGGGAAGTCAATGGAACTTCCCCAGGAAGCTGTTTTGGCTTGGATGGAGAGTATTGGTTTTAGCGGTGCGCCCGAAGAAGCTCCCAATTCAACATCTGTTCCCAAAAGGCATAAATTTCATAAACCGAAAAGAGCAAAATCGTCTCGACCGGATCCACTTCGTAGTACGGTTAACTATCTCTCAGAGGGTAAGCTCTCAGGATACGGTAGAGGCAGGAAAAAAGGACGCGTTCGCCCGTAAAAATACGATATCGGTTCAGTAACCGGTTAATTTCGTGACGAAAACAGGGAAATACTCCTTGTTTTGCGTTATTCTTGCCCGGTCATCTGCTACGAACGGAGTGACTTACCTATAAGAATTTAATCTTTACCGGGATTTTTTTCAGAGGGGATTCAGGAATTGCCGCTCATTAGTCAAAAGCCAATGTGCGACCTCCGATCAATTTCCCTAGGACTTTGAAAGGACATTATTAATGGTTCAAACAAGTGCGGTTAAATCCGCTGAGATTCTTAATGGCTCGGAAATATTGGTCCGATCCCTTGCCGAAGAGGGAGTCGAATTTGTTTTTGGTTATCCGGGCGGCAGCGTCCTTAATATTTTCGACGCTATCTATAAACAAGATAAATTCAAGCACATTCTCGTGCGCCATGAGCAAGGCGCGGTCCATGCCGCCGATGCTTATTCCCGATCTAGCAATAAAGTAGGTGTTGCTTTGGTTACTAGTGGACCTGGAGCCACTAATGCAGTTACGGGTATCGCCACCGCATATTCCGACAGTATCCCAATCGTGGTATTTACCGGTCAGGTCAATACAGGTGCCATTGGTCAGGATGCTTTCCAGGAAGTGGACATCGTGGGGATTACACGACCATGTGTGAAACACAATTTTTTAGTTAAAGATGTGCGAGAGCTGGCCAAGACCATCAAGAAGGCTTTCTACATAGCTAAAACCGGACGTCCAGGTCCGGTGCTCATTGACATTCCTAAGGATGTTACGGCAGCCAAGTGCGAGTTTGAATATCCCAAAGAAATTGAACTTCGTTCGTATAAGCCGGTACTCAAAGGTCATCATGGCCAAATCAGGAAAGCCTTAAAACTTATTCTCGGTGCCTCCCGTCCTCTGATCCATATTGGAGGTGGCGTAGTTTCAGCCAATGCAAGCGAGTTACTCCAAAGATTTGCCTACGAGTTGGGGGTGCCTGCCAATTCGACTTTGATGGGACTAGGTGCGATGCCTTCCGATGACAAGAAATTCTTGGGGATGGTGGGTATGCACGGTACCTACGAAGCCAACATGGCTATGCAGGAATGCGATGTGCTCGTAGCTATCGGAGCGCGTTTTGATGACCGTGTGGTTGGACTGCCATCCAATTTTGCTCAAGAAGGCAGAAAAATCATTCATATTGATGTTGATCCCTCAACCATTTCCAAAAGAGTCAAGGTTGATGTCCCGATTGTCGGTGACGTAAAAGTTGTTCTTGCCGATTTACTTGCTTTGCTTGATGAAACGAAAGAACGTCCTGATGCGGAAAAGATGGCGGCATGGCAGAATAAAATTAACTCATGGAGAGCTAAGGATTGTCTACATTACGAGAAAAGCAATAAAGTGATCAAGCCACAATTTGTTTTGGAAAAACTCCAGGAAATTGGTGGCGATGACATGATTGTGGCGAGCGACGTGGGCCAACATCAGATGTGGTGCGCTCAATTTCTCAAGTTTAAAAAACCACGTCATTGGATTACTTCAGGCGGACTTGGAACCATGGGTGTCGGCTTGCCTTATGCGATCGGCGCAAGCGTTGCTAATCCTGATAAAACCGTGGTTTGCGTAACGGGAGACGGATCCATTCAAATGAATATTCAAGAACTGGCTACCGCTAAGGGTCTTGGTGTGGCGCCAAAAATTATCCTGCTTAACAACCAGTACTTAGGCATGGTCAGGCAATGGCAGGAACTTGAGTATGGCGGTCGGTACTCTCAATCTCACATGGTGCCGACGCCGAATTTTGAAGTCTTGGCTAAAGCATACGGGCATGTCGGTATTGTGGTAGACAAACCGGAAGATGTTGAAAAGGCCTTGAAAGATGCCTTTGGCAAGTACAAGGATCAGTTGGTCTTTATTGATTTCCATGTGGACCCCACCGAGGATGTTTGGCCGATGGTCAAAGCTGGCAGGGGACTTACCGAGATGATTTTAGGGTCGGAGAAAATCTAATGCATCGCCACGTACTTTCTGTTTTACTGGAAAATGAGCCCGGAGCTCTTTCCCGTGTCGTCGGACTGTTCTCCGCCAGAGGCTATAACATTGAGTCTTTGACGGTTGCCCCGACTGAGGAATACACCGTCTCAAGAATGACGATCGTTTGCCTTGGCAATGATGACTTGATCGAGCAAATTACCAAACATCTGAATCGTTTGATTGAGGTGGTCAAAGTTGTTGATTTAACTGAAGGCGAGCACGCCGAACGTGAACTGATGCTTGTCAAAGTGCATGCCGTCGGTCATGAAAGAGAAGAAATGAAACGACTCAATGATATCTTCAGAGGTCGTATTATTGATGTAACCGATAAAACCTACACCATTGAATTGACCGGGAACTCTGATAAGTTGGACGCCTTTTTAAAGGCAGTTGAACAGGGATCAGTTTTGGAGATGGTTAGGACTGGATCCTGTGGCATCGGTCGCGGGGAAAGAATTTTGCGTCTATAAGTTGTCTTAATTTTTAAAGAGGAACAAAGATGAAAGTTTATTACGATAAAGATTGTGACCTTTCACTGATCAAGGGTAAAAAAGTCGCAATTATTGGTTATGGTTCGCAAGGTCATGCTCATGCTCAAAACCTGCATGATTCAGGCGTTGACGTGACAGTTGGTTTAAGACCAAACGGATCTTCTTGGAAGAAAGCTGAGGCTGCCGGTCTCAAGGTTAAGAGTATTGAAGAAGCTACCAAAGATGCGGATGTTGTCATGATTTTGCTTCCTGACGAACACATCGCTAAGGTCTATAAAGATCAAATTGAACCAAACTTAAAGCAAGGCGCTTCACTTGTGTTTGCCCACGGCTTTAACATCCACTATGGTCAGGTGACTCCAAGAGAAGATTTGGATGTTTGGATGGTTGCGCCTAAGGCACCCGGTCATACCGTTCGTAGAACCTACACTGAGGGTTCAGGTGTGCCGCAGCTTATCGCCGTCTATCAGGACAAGTCCGGCAAGTCCCATGATTTGGCTCTTTCTTATGCCTGCGCCAACGGCGCCGGTAAAGCCGGAATTATCGAAACAACATTCAAAGAAGAAACTGAAACAGACCTGTTTGGTGAGCAGTGCGTTCTTTGCGGTGGTATTGCCGAGTTGATTAAGACTGGTTTTGAGACATTGGTTGAAGCCGGATACGCCCCGGAGATGGCCTATTTTGAGTGCTGCCATGAAATGAAGTTAATTGTGGATTTGATTTATGAAGGCGGTTTGGCCGACATGAATTACTCCATTTCCAATAACGCCGAGTTCGGCGGTTACACAGTCGGACCGAGGGTTGTTGCCGACCAAGCTAGAGCCGCTATGCGTCAGGCCCTCAAGAGAATTCAGGACGGTTCTTATGCCAAGGAGTTCCTGCTTGAGAACAAGGTCGGAGCTCCAATGCTGCGTTCAATTCGCGCTCAGACGGCAGCCCATCCGATTGAAGTCGTTGGTGCCCGTTTGCGCAAGATGATGCCTTTCATCAGTGCTCATCGCCATATCGACCGTAGCAAAAACTAACTCTTTTTCCTAGGAAAAAGGTCGGCTCACCGAAGTTTTGGTTAGCCGACTTTTTCTTTGACTTTCGCCATGAAACACTTTGCTGCTGGTGATAGAGGCTGAAATTTTTTAATGGCTAGATAGCTGGCGATTTTGATTTGAGGAATCAAGGGAATGAATTTCAGCGAGCTTTGTGAATCAGTGTTGACAATGTGGTCAATGCATAAAGCGATACCCATCTGGTTTTCGACCAAAAATGTGGCGTTGTTGATGAGGTTATAGGTAGCAATGACGTGGAATTCTTCTTTGATTTTGTCTAAAGCGGCATCCTGCTCAAAACCGTGGGAACTTTGTGCAGATACAATCAACTTTTCAGCCTTTAAATCTTCTAGACGCAAAGTTGTCTTTTTAGCCAGCTGGTGATCTTTACGGATTAGAACTCCAAAATAATCGAACCTTTTTAGCGGTAGATAATCAAAACGGTCAAGTTGATTGGACCCCAATGTCAGACCGATATCAATCAGTCCTTGATCGAGACGCTCGTAAATGGCGTCTGCGTTCCCACTATAGAGATGGAAACGGATATTTGGATGTTCAAGTTGGATTTCTCTGCAAATGTCTGCGATAAATCCCATGGTTGCGGTCTCTCCGCTACCAATACTGATGTCGCCAACGATGACGTTTTCGTTGCCTTTAAAAGAATTTTCCGTTTTTTCTACAAGAGAGAGAATTTCTTTGGCACGTCCCAGTAAAAATTCACCTTCTTTGGTTAGGGAGGTTTTTCGTTTTCCTCGGGTGAAAAGCTTTTGTCCAAGCTGTTCTTCTAGCAGATGGATTTGTCGGGTGAGACTCGGCTGGGCGATACCTAGATTCGAGGCTGCTTTTGTGATGTTCTCGAATTGAGCTGTCATTACAAAGTAACGTAGCAGTCGGTTTTCAATCATTGATCTCTCCTTTCGTAGATATAGTTAAAAAGTATTTTATGCCATTAATGATAACTATTAGACATTTAAAAAAGAAATATTTATAGTTCTCTTTGAATTGATCCACCGACTTTTGTTTCAGGTGGGAAGAGATAAGGAGGGATAAATGCTCATCATCAGAATTAAGATTGGTAACGATATTCTTATTGTGGATTTGGAGAACAATTCATCGGCGCAAGCCTTGCGAGACTTAGTTGCTACAAAGGGATCGCTTGTAGTGAAACTTCATGACTACGGAGGTTTTGAGAAAGTTGGTAACCTTGGGTACACACTGCCTCAGAATAATCAAATGATCAGCACAAGAGCGGGTGATTTAATTCTCTACCAGGGCAATCAAATCACTATCAATTACGCTTCGAATACGTGGAGCCTGACACGGCTTGGAAGAATCAGGGATAAATCGGAAGCCGAACTGAAAAAAATTTTAGGCGAC
>CANQMZ010000140.1 GCA_947625105.1 uncultured Parasutterella sp. | reverse complement strand
AACGTAAATTCTAAAAATGTGTATCACAGTGCTAGGTTAGAGAAGGCCAATATCTAGGGTTTCTACTTATTTCTAAGATCTCCATAATTTTTAGTTGATGCTTAGTAGGTCTCTTATAGAAGGCCCTGTGTCCAGGCATTTTTATCCTCCTGATGGAGGCCATCTCACCGAGTAGACCGGTAACCGTCTTGGCATAAGAGGGAACGTCACCCGTGTTTTGGATGGTGTGAAGAATTTTGCACCTGAGAATTTCGGCAATAAACTGTATAAACAGCCTGGCTTGTTGGGTTCGGGGAGAGTGCATGCGTAGCCGTCCGAGATCAGTATCGTTCTTTAGATCATCAAATCTTTTTTCGATGCCATCTCTGAGTTTGTAAGCGATCAGTGCTTGCTCGGCATCCTTGAATTGATTACTCATAATGGCAAAAAAGCCGGCATCAGTATCTCTGAGTTTGGCAATTGCTTCGGTGTTGACTATTACCTTGCGTCCCCGAGGAGTCCGTTTGACAGTAAAACAGAGTTCGGCTAGTTCCGCATGAGTTGGGTTAGAAATTCTCTGTCCCCTTTCCAACATTCGTTCAATTTCTTTGAGGGTACTCATCAGGCAAGCGAGCTGATTGCTCTTGTAATAGTCTGTGTAAAACAGATGCAGGTAGACTCTATGATCTTCAATATTCAGAACCCGCGTGACGGCCTGAGTTTGTAAGGTATCGTTGGGTTCAAATAAATCTAACGTGTTCTGCGGGGAAATAAATTCATGGTTCTGATAGGCTTGCCTAGCCATTTGTCTGTATTCGGAAAATCGGTGAAGGGGAATTCCCATGGTGAATTTAAAGCGGCCTTTTAAAAGGGCAACGATGTTACTTTTGCTTGCGAATCCCCTGTCTAAAACGATCTTTGGCAAACTACTGCCTGTCTGTCGTAACAAGCGAGCCGTGTCTTTAAGTGTCGCGACATCCGCGATGGCTCCGGGTAACTGTTCATACCAAATCGGTAGTTTCGTTGTTTGCGATACCATCATCAACAGATTGATTTGCGGCAAATTTTCTCTATCTCTATTGTAGCCGTACATAACGTCGTAGTGGCGTGTCGAGTAACTTGAGACCGAGGTGATATCAAGAGACAGACGATCCTGAGGATCTACGCTGCTAAGCCAGGAAGACAAAAAGTCAAGACATTTTGATGGGCTGATCGTGTTTAAAATCTGTGCAATATCAGCCTCGCTTAACGGGGTTTTGCGTGGTAGTACCTGATCTCTACTCCACACATCGGCCTTATACAGAGGTGCGCAATCTTGGCTTGCGCAATAATATGCCAGGGACAAAATATCAGCGGTCAGTTCTGAACCAAATACGCCAGTTAAATGCTTTTTCACACCACTGTCCTCAGCGATTTTGTTCAATACGAGATCGAGACCACATGCTCTCAGGTCAGCACCTGAAACCGATTCTGCCACACATAAATCCTGCTGCTTCTCGCTTGCCCCGTCTGCTCTACGCCAATTCCAATAAGCCATTTCATGGTCGGTTGCCTGAAACAGCTCAGAGTATTCTCCGGCCCTCGCATTAAAACGATACTCCGCACCCTTTTTACAACCCAAGTAGTATTGATAGCGTTTTTGAATTTTTTCTTTTTTATCCCAGTAAGCACTGACAGCATAAAAAAGTAAATTTTCGGGTTGATTCGGTCTTTTTCGGACTGAAAGGTAGGTCATATAGCCTCCAAATGGTATGTTATATTTATTGTAGCATAAAATTTACTGAAATTTGGAGTTTATATGTTGTTAATAAATGATTTTTTTTAATTTACTGTGATACATAAAATTAGAATTTATGTTAAAAATTAGCTCTGGAGAAGTTTGACAGTTTCTGTTAGGACTGGATCAAACCATCGGTTCATCATGCAAACGAACAACTGGTGAGAGTCAACAGCCAGGCGGGTTGAGCTCCCCGAGAAGGTTCTGCATCGTCATGCCGGCGCGGACAGCTATACGTTCATTAGTGTCTATGATGTAAACACCAAAGTCTGCCTTGTTCATTTAGTCACTGACAAGAAAGCTGATGAAATTCCAGCGAGTTTGAAAATGCTGCCGGCTTTGGATATTCAAGGAGTCGCTGTGACGGACGATGTCAAGAACTGCCAGGTGTACTTTGTCGTGCGGCCATCAATGCAGGGGCTGATTTCTGCTTGTCTCTGAAGGGAAATCAGAACAAGTCATTTGACGAGGCTCGTTCGCTTTTTACCGCTACCCAAAGCACTCAAATTCTTTCCAGATGACGTCAATCTGGCTCACGGCAAGATTGAACAGCGCAATTACTACTTTTATTTCCGGTCGCCGACTCTCAAGCCCGGTCAAACAAAAATGGACCGGGTTAGTCTATGAAAGCCTCATTGAGGTGATTTCATGCCATCAAGGTAAAAAGGTCGGTCAGCTGGCATGGGAGTCTGCTGCCTGCTAGTCAATCCCTAGTTAGTCCCTGACATCGTCCGTAATCATTGGGCGACAGAAAATGATCTACATGGGGATTTGGACGTTAATTTCGGGCAAGATGGCATTCAAGCTAAAAATCTGTACTGTCTCGCCAACAGAGTGACTCCTAACAAGTTGGCGTTGTCTCTCGTAGAGGAGCTTCAAGCTTTGAACAGCGGAATTTGCAAGGAGATGTCCCCGTCAAGACTGTTATGCAAAAGGTTACTAACCCTTCGTTGGCAATGCAGTGTTTAGCAGGAACTCAGGCTTTGTTATGAGCTATAGCACGCGTTCTGCCGCCGTGCCACGCCGTTAAGCCTTTTTCCGGGACTGCGAATTGTTTGCCACTCTTCTGATTGGATCTATCAGGTTAAAAAGAGCAGTAAAACTTAGGATTTCCTCATCAAGTTCGTCATCAAAAAAACTATTAAAAATTTTTGCCTTTAAAAAATCTTTGGATAAGTTCTCAGTAAGTTGGTTGCTGTCTATCCATTCGGAAAGTAACGTTTTGTCGAATACAGGTTGGTCGAAAAGGCGAGATACAAGTTTCTCAGTTTCTTTAGCTGGCAAAAAGCATTGAATTTTTTTCTGAATGGAACTTCTCAATGTGAGCATAGAAGTCAAATACTGACTTAGGCAGTTTTGCTGATATTTGATGGCAAGCAGGAAAAACTTTATCCAACTTTCCCAATTTCTTTTATTCACTATCCATGTAAGCAAACCATAGTACTGGCCAATATTGGATAGAAGTACTTCCGACATAAAAAACGTTGGCATGACAGAAGCCTGTCGCCGATAGAGCATAAGAGGTATCAGCATTCTACAAACCCTACCGTTGCCGTCCTCAAAAGGGTGGACAATTTGAAATTGCGCATGGGCTATCGCAGCTAATACCGTGGGGTCAACCTCATCGTAGGTGAGGTATTCCTCAAAATTTTGCATTAAGTTGGTTAGAGCGTCTGCAACTGGAGGCACAAAGAAAGCTTCCTCAATCGGCGTGCCAGGTACTCCGATCCAGTTTTGAACTTTACGAATGCAACCCGGATTTTTTCCCTGACTTTCTGGACTGGATAAAAGAATTGAATTTAAGTCGCAAATGAGATCGAGAGTGAGTTCTTTGCCGTCAGTAACTCTTTCAATACCGTATTCGAGGGCTCTGTAGTGATTTACAACCTCCGCGATTTCATCAGCATGTTCAGGTTGTAGGTGATAACCATTATCGTAAGCGATGACTTCCTCCATTGTGGCGGTGTAATGCTCAATTTTGGAGGAGAGTACTGCTTCACGATAAGCCAATAACTTAATCATCTCCGCGTGATTTTTTGTCAACAGAGAATTTTCTTTGAGACATTGATTGGCTGGTCCGATTAGCCGTATGAAAGAGTCAAGTTTTAATTTTTTGATGGGAAGCTTCTGAGGGACAAACGGTTCCATGAAAAGTCCTTGAGGAAAAATACGACTTATTGTTACATAAAAATTAAGTCGCCTGGTGGCTGGTCAGGCGACTATCTTATTATGAAAAAATCACTGATTTTGTTTTAGAACAAGCCGATAAGTTGACTTATCAACTGGTATATGATAAACGAGCTAAGACTAATAACCAGTCCCAGTTCCACGAGCTTGCCTTCTTTTCTTGCAGCATCACTGAGTACCACAGAACGCACACTCTCGAATCTCCTAACTTGCATACTGACCTCCATATGAACTACTCATCGAAGCGATGAATGCATTGTATCTTTGATTGGTAGTAAAAACCCTAATAAAATCCCAAAATGGTGATAATCAGCAATGTTTAAATAAAAGATAAGACCAATTAAAAATAAGAATTATTTACAAATAATATTAAGACTTATTAGTATTAAAAGGTTGATAAGTTTCCACTTAAAGATATAATCATCGCCCTAGTGATACGGGGAACTAACACAAAGGTTCCAAACGGTATATTGGGGTCATCCCCTCATTTTTAAGGATTTAATCAGAATGGCTGAGACAGAAGACAAGAAGGTTGAAGAAGTGAAGGCAGAAGAAGCTCCTAAAGCGGTAGAAGCGGTAAAGGAAGAAAAGAATCCGCTTGAAAGAACACTGGAGATTTCCATTTCTAGAGAAGTTATGGAAAGAGAGGTTGCTCGCGGTCTGAGAGAAAAGGGTAGGAAAGCTCGTTTCCACGGCTTTCGCCCTGGTAAAGCCCCTGCTGCTATGGTTGCTGCTGCTTTTGGTCCCGAAGTCGAGTATGACGTGATCAATCGGATGGTCAGTGAAGAGTACGCAAAGAAAGCTTCCGACGAAAAACTTGATGTTGCTGGCGGGCTTAATATCGTTCCTAACGATAAGGCTCCTAAAGACGACGATCAGTTGCATTTCACCGCCTACTTTGAAGTGTTCCCGGAGATTGAAGTTCCTTCATTAAAAGATGTTGAAGTCGTTCAGTATGAATGCGCCTTGAAGGACGAGAATGTTGAAAAAACTTTGGAAGTTATGCGCAAGCAAAGATCTACCTACGAAAAAGTGGATCGCGCTGCTGAAGATACCGACAGGGTCACAGTTGACTTCAAGGGAACTCTTAACGGAGAAGCCTTCAAAGGGGGTACCGCTGAAAACTATCCTTTCGTACTCGGAGCTGGCATGATGCTTCCTGAGTTTGAGAAGGCGGTCCGCGGGCTAAAAGAGGGTGAAACCAAGACATTCCCGCTCACATTCCCGGAAAAATATCCCTCGCAGGAACTTGCCGGTAAAGAAGTTTCTTTTGAGGTTACGGTCAAGGAGGTAGCTCGCAATGTTCTGCCAGAGCTT
>CANQMZ010000139.1 GCA_947625105.1 uncultured Parasutterella sp. | reverse complement strand
ACTCATTTGGCTAGCCCGGCAATGGTTGCTTTGGCTAGTGTCAATGGGTGTATTTCGGATATCAGGGAGTAGTTATGGAAAAGTTTGAAATAGTTACCGGAATTGCTGCTCCAATGCCAGCAGCAAATGTTGATACCGATATCATTATGCCTAAAGCCTTTCTGATGAGGATTGATAAAGAGGGAGTTCTTGAGGGTCTTTTTCATGATCTCAGGGTTGATGAGAACGGGAATGAACGCCCGGAATTTGTTCTTAATCAGAAACCCTACAGACAAGCTAAATTCCTGGTTGTCGGACCGAATTTCGGTTGCGGCTCATCTCGGGAACATGCGGTGTGGGGCCTACAAAAAAGAGGAATAAGGGCCTTGATCGGCTCGAGCTTTAACGGCATCTTTTTTGACAACTGCGCCAACAATGGGATTTTGGCCATCACGCTGCAACCGGCCGAAGTTAGTGAAATCATTTGTCAGTTGCAGTCCTCTGAGAATAAAGAAATCGCAGTGGACCTGAATGCCCAGAACATTAAAACACCCAATGGAAAAGAGATTTCCTTTGAGATTGATCCGTTACGCAAGGAAAAACTTCTGAAAGGGCTTGACACAGTTGGGCAGACTTTGCAAATGAAAGAAAAAATTTGCGATTTTGAAAAAAATTACTTTGAAACTTATCCTTGGTTGGCGCCAAAGAAAAAATGATGAATATCCTTATTTCCAACGACGATGGCTACTTGGCTCCGGGAATACTCGAGCTTGCCAAGACGATGAAACGTTTTGGCAAAGTGACTGTAGTCGCACCGGAGCGCAATCACAGCGGAGCCAGTAACTCTCTGACTTTGCAGCAGCCGTTACGTATACATCAAGTCCAAGAGGGTGTTTATTTTGTCACTGGCACGCCCAGTGATTGTGTACATATTTCACTCACCGGCTTGTTGTCCGATAAACCTGATTTGGTATTAAGCGGGATTAATTGTGGACACAATATGGGCGACGATGTTCTGTATTCGGGAACGGTGGCAGCGGCTATGGAGGGTTTTTTATTCGGTTACCCATCCTTTGCTTTTTCCCAAATTGAAAAAGGTTGGGCTTATTTGGATTCTGCGAGCAAAGTCGCGGAAAACATTATTGAGTCCTACATTGAAAATCCGCTTTCCGGGCCTTTTCTACTTAATGTCAATATCCCGAATAAATCCATTACTGATTTGAAACCTGTCTTAGTAACGAGATTGGGACGACGTCACACAGCTCAGCCGGTTATTGAACAAATAAACCCAAGGGGTGAAAAAATTTATTGGATGGGTGCGGCAGGAGACGCCAAAGACAATGCGGAAGGAACCGATTTTTGGGCGGTAGAGCACGATCATGTGAGCATGACGCCTCTTCAAGTGGACATGACTAACTATGAGCGGCTCGATGAAGTAAATCGGTGGTGGAGATCTTTTATTAACCCTTAACTTGGCGAACTCCCCTAAAAGTGGGGGTTTTAGTCTTAAAATCTGTGACCGTATCAGGCATTAGGAAGTTTATTTGGAGGATTTATGTTTTCCTGTAGGAATTTGGTTCCGGTTTGTTTAATGGCTTCTTTGGTTGGATGTTCACTGACCGGTGGAAATGCTCCTATAGTCCAAGGGCCTACTTCAACGACTGTATACACGGTTCAAAGCGGCGATACACTCTACTCAATTGCTCGTCGTTATTCGTTAGATCCGGTTCAAGTTGCCAGAGAAAACAACCTGACTAATCCTGGCATGCTTTCGGTAGGGCAAAAATTGAAACTTAACTTAACGGCAGGAGGTGCATCCCAATCTCGCCCGGTCCAGAGGACACTGGTGACTTCTCAGACCGCCCCGGTCAGTCCCGGAGCACCTGAAGAAAAAGCTCAGACACAACCCGTGAAAGTTTCTCAGACAGAGTCAGCTCCGAAGGAATCCTCCACTCCAACTCCAGCCTCGACTTCATCGGCTATGTTCCAGTGGCCGGCTAAAGGAAAGATTGTCAAGCCTTATGGAGATTCCAACAAGGGTGTTGATATCGGCGGCAAAGAAGGCGACAGCGTTACTGCCGCGGCTGACGGTCAAGTGCTCTTCGTAGGTTCGGTTAGAGGCTACGGAGACCTGGTGATTATCAGGCATACCGGTCCTTATGTGACAGCTTATGGGCACAATAAATCCATTCAGGTTAAGCAGGGACAGACCGTTAAGAAAGGTCAGAAGATTTCCACCATCGGTAAAACGGACGCAGAACCGGCCCGCGTGCATTTTGAAATTCGGCGCGATGGAAAGCCGATTGATCCTCAGTCCATGCTTCCTGCTCGCTAACACTATCAGGTATCAATCTTGGCTGTTTCAGCCTAGCTCGGTGGGTAAGTAATGAGAAAGCCTAAACGGCAACGAGAAAAATTTGTCATTGATGTCGACTCCTTAGACCAAGAGGGGCGAGGAGTAGGGCGTCGGGATGGTAAAGTGGTCTTTATTGAAGGAGCTTTGCCAGAAGAGCAGATTGAGTGCGAATGCTATCGCTCCAAAGATACTTTCGAACTTGGTATCTGTACTGAGATCTATAAAGAGTCTCCTCTAAGAGTGAAACCGGAGTGCTCCTACTTTGGGGTGAAGGACGGTTCTTGCGGCGGTTGTGCTCTTCAGCATCTAGAAGCCCATGCCCAGGTGGCTATGAAACAGAAAGTTCTTCTGGATGCACTTTGGCATATAGGCAAAGTAAAACCACAAAGCTTGCTTTCTCCCATCTATGGACCGACTTGGGGATACCGTCACAGGGGCAGACTTTCAGTAAAGGATGTTGCTAAAAAAGCTGAGGTATTGATCGGTTTTCACGAAAAACGCTCGAGCTTTATTTGCGATATGAAAAGCTGCAAGATTTTGCCCGACTCGGTCAGCAATTTGCTTGTTCCTTTAAGGCAATTGGTGGGCTCTCTTAGCTTGAGAAAGAAAATTCCTCAAATCGAATTTGCGGTCACCGAAGATTGCGTTGCACTGGTCTTTAGAATTCTTGAGCCTCTTACCGCTGAAGATGAGAAAAAACTCAGAGATTTTCAAGAAAATACGGGTGCTGTTATTTGGCTTCAAACTAAGGGTCCCGAGACGGTTCATCCAATGGATCCCGAGAACTGGGATTGTCTCAAACTGAGGCATCATCAGGACAATGTCACCATCACTTTTAGACCGATTGATTTCACTCAAGTCAATCACGAGGTTAATGAGGTCATGGTTTCTAGAGCACTCGAAAAGCTTGCCTTAACGGGTACAGAGAAGGTGGTGGATTTTTTCTGCGGACTGGGTAATTTTACCTTGCCTATCGCTCGTCATGCTGCGGTTGTTCACGGCATAGAAGGTAGCCAGGGTCTCGTTGATCGGGCTACGGTTGCGGCAAAGGATAACGGGCTTTCCGATAAGGTAGCATTCAGTGCTCGAAATCTTTTTGACTGGTCTGTCAAAGATTGGGAAACCATTTATTCTGAAATGCAGGGGATTGACCGTATCCTTATTGATCCGCCACGCGAAGGGGCTATGGCTTTGTGTGAATCCCTTGCGGCTACAGAAAATAGACCTGAGCGGATTGTCTACGTCTCATGCAACCCCTCGACATTGGCGAGGGATGCGGGCATTCTTGTCAACAAGGGAGGCTGGTCCTTGGTCTCTTGCGGCGTTATGAATATGTTTCCACACACCTCGCATGTTGAAAGTCTCGCTGTGTTTGTGAAGAAGTCTGATGGAAGGAATTCAAAGACTAATCCCATGGGGATGAGCTAGCGGAATCAACCATGAGCGCATTAGGTTTCAAACTGCTTGGGTTAATTGCTCAATTGCTACTGCAGATCTTTGCCATTATTTTTTTACCGGCAGTTGTCATTAAGTACATTCGTAAGGACTTAAGCTTTTGGACTGCTATGGTTTCTTCCCTGTGGCTTATTTTCATGCCCATAGTTTACCTTTTTAACACTCGGCTAGGAATTGACTCCTTGTATACATCGCTGTGGGGGGGGGTGGGGCGTTTCTCAACTTAAAACCTTTCATTGGCTCTGTTGGACTTTTACGAGCGGAGCGCTGTGCTCGAGTGTTTACTGTTCTCTCCTCATGGGTTTTGACCGAGGTGTGGGTATTAGAAACAACATCCTTGGTTTTTTGTGGCTATCGATAGGACTTTATGCCATTAGTCAGGTTTTAATTCCAGTTGTCTTGTTCGGTGATTTTGGCTGGCAGCTAGCAAGAGAGGAGACGACGATTCTAGCCATTAATCTTATCTTGGCGGTTTCGACTACCGCATATGTTTGTCTTTCCGATAACTGCAAGAAACTGTTTTGTTAATTCGAAAAACTTCCGCAATTCCGTCAGTTAAAATAAGCCCATATAAAAATTGCCCTGTTAAGGTCAAAAAATATGCAAGAAGAGGTTTTTAACTATTGGGGAACTTTATTCATCCTGGTAGCATTTGTTTGCATCTTTCCGATATATGTCGTTAAAACTAGAGGAAGAGGGCTTCCCTTTTGGGGGCTATCAACTTGCGTGGTGGTTCTGTTTTTATTCCTGCCTATGCTTTCTTTGGGTTTTATTCGCGACGTTTTACCCACCCTTTGGCTCAGTGTGATGGAACCCACTGGTTCAGATGCTCCGAGCATACAAATGTTGGCTGGAAGTCTTCATAAGATGGCTCGACTCGATCAGGTCTATGTGGTGCTTGCCATCATGTTTATTTTGGTATCGGTGGGGCAAAGTTGTATGGCAGCTTGGATGTTATACGTCAGGCACAACCGGGAAAGTCTTCTACGTGCCATCCGTTTCATGTGGTGTTCAGGTGCCATGGTTGTTTTAGCCACTGGAGTTTTGCCGCTGGTGATCCTTCGTTCCCACGGTTTGACTTTGGTAAAACAAAGTTGGTGGGTTCTAACTGCTTATATCCTTGTTCTCGCAGCGGCTACCGCCTATCTCAGGATGCGACCCGAGATAGCCGAATTTTATCCAGTAAGCCACCAGGATCATTCGGCAAAGAGGAAATAAATTGCCGTATTTTTTCCAAAGCAAAGGGATTTTGGGGTTGGTTTTGATCTTATTTCTGACCCTCGGTTTGACTCGTCTACTCCTAGCTAGACAACCGACCTTAAGAAAATCACATGCTTTGATTTTGAGTTTTATCTTGCTGTTTGAGCCCTGTATTTTGGCCTTTGGTGTGTGGGCAATCCATCGCCAGGCAGCCCAAACAGCTGCATTAATGATTTATGCGTACAATTTTCTGAAATCGGCGATTCTAATTTAC